>NC_013202.1:2799438-3110487 GCF_000023965.1 Halomicrobium mukohataei DSM 12286
ACAGAGAACGGCTCGCACACGTCCTGGAGAACCTGATCACGAACGCCGTCGAACACGGGGGCGAGAACGTCACCGTTCGGATCGGGCCACTCACGGACGAACCCGGATTCTACGTCGAAGACGACGGTCCGGGGATCCCCGAGACCGAACGGTCCGACGTGTTCGAGACGGGGTACACGACCGCACAGGACGGGACGGGATTCGGGCTCTCGCTGGTACGAGACATCGTCACGGCACACGGGTGGACGATCACCGCGACGACCGGGTCGAACGGCGGCGCACGGTTCGAGATCACCGACGTCGAACGGTCGTGAAAGTGTCGTAAGGGCTATGCCACCGAGTGTGCAAGGGCACATCGATGGCCGAGCAACGTCGACGCGAACTGGCGGCGTCCGCCCGACTCGCCGTCGAGACGGAGCGGTGGTTCTTCCTCGATTGCCTGCTCGCCGCGATCGGCTTCGTCGGGTGGGTCGCCGGCACGGCCGCGGCGGCCGCTCTAGGTGCCAGAGAAGCGGGCCTCACGCTCGCGCTCGGGACGGCCTCGACCCAGACGCTGGCGCTCCTCGCCGGGGCCGTCGTCGCCTGGATCGTGTTGCCCGCACTCGCGGCGACGCTGCGGCTCCGGAGTCGGGTCACGAACGTCTCCGGAAACGTCGAGAGTCACTACCGCTTCGACGCGCCGGGAACCCTGCTGTGGCCCCCGGTGGTCGTCCTGGCCGTTTCGCTGGCCGCCGCGATCGCCTCGCCGATCGCCTGGCCGGCGTACGCGGTCGCCTTCGTCGCTGGCGCACACCTGCTCGCACGCACTGGGGCGTTTAGCTACCGGGTCTTCTCGTTTTCCCGTCCCGGCCTGGTCCACGCCGCGTCGTTCCTGACGTTCTCGGTGTACGCTACGGCGGGCGTCGTCCAGCTCGGTGCCGTCGCCGGTGCCGGCGCGATGGTCCGGGACGCGATGGCCGTCCTCGGCGTGCCCACGGCGCTCTTCGGTGTCGTCGATCTCGGTCCCGTCAGCGTTCCGGCGCTCCTGGCGGCCGGAGCAGTGACGCCGGCCGTGCTCGTCGGCGCGTACCTCGTCTGTCAGTCGCTGGCGGCGGCGTACGTCAGGTGGTCCGAGCCGACCGTCGACCGCGGCTCGCTGCGTGCCGGCCAGCGCAACCCCTTCGGTCAGGTGGCCGCCAGCACCGCGGGAGGACGGGCGACCGCGACCAGCCAGACGCGATCCAGCACGACCGACAGCGGCGAGGAACGGAGCGTCCCCGTCCACATCCAGACGACGCGGGTCTACGATCCCGACGACGAGGTCTCGGACCCCGCCGGTATCGACACCGCACACGAGAGTCCCGTCGGTCAGCGGTGTCGCACCTGCAACGCGACGTTCTCGCCGGGGACGGAGATCAGATTCTGCCCGAACTGCGGGCAGCGCCTCGACGACGGATAACACGTCGTCCGGTCGAGGCGGTGTCCCGAGAACGACCGAGAATCACGGGACACTCCGTGTGAGAACGTTCCGCAACCGAGAAAAATATTTTTTGGATCTCGAAAGACAGTTCAGAGGATTGCGAAAGCATTATGAGCGTGACGACCATCTTTTCGGTTGACCTAAGTACATACTATGGCAGTACTCGAAATCAACAATCTCCACGCGAAAGTGGCAGAGGACGGCGGTGAACGGATCCTTCGCGGCGTCGACCTCGAAGTCGAGTCGGGCGAGATCCACGCGCTGATGGGCCCCAACGGGTCGGGCAAGTCGACGACGGCGAAGATCATCGCGGGCCACCCCGCATACGAGGTGACCGACGGTGAGGTGCTCATCCACCTCGAAGACGGCGACGTCGCCGAGGACATCGAGCTTACCGACGACAACCGCACCTGGGATCTGCTGGAGCTAGAGCCCAACGAGCGCGCGGCGCTCGGCATCTTCCTCGGCTTCCAGTACCCGGCCGAGATCGAGGGCGTCACGATGGTGAACTTCCTCCGGACGGCGCTCAACGCCAAGCTCGAAGAGCAAGAAGAGCTGTTCGAGGAGGAAGACGAGGAGAGCGAGGCCGACGAGGAAGCGACCAACGAGGACGCAGCGGGCTACGACAGCTCTCCGATGGAAGGCCCCGCCGACGAGGGCGAGGTCAGCGTCGCCGAGTTCCAGCAGCTCCTCAAGGAGAAGATGGAACAGCTCGACATGGACGAGAAGTTCGCCAACCGCTATCTCAACGCCGGCTTCTCCGGCGGCGAGAAGAAGCAAAACGAGGTCCTCCAGGCCGCGATCCTCGAACCGTCGATCGCCGTGCTGGACGAGATCGACTCTGGACTGGACATCGACCGCCTGCAGGACGTCTCCAACGGCATCAACGCGCTGCGCGACGAGCAGGGCACCGGTGTCCTCCAGATCACCCACTACCAGCGCATCCTCGACTACGTCGAGCCAGATCACGTCCACGTGATGATCGACGGCGAGATCGCCAAATCCGGCGGCGCGGAACTGGCCGAGAAGCTCGAAGACAAGGGGTACGACTGGGTCCGCGAGGAAGTCTACGAGGCCGCCTGAGACAGAACGACGACGTTCCGTCCACGGCACAACCCACATAACCCGCAAACCCTAAGCACGACTACAAAACATGAGTTCAGATCAAGACCACCTCAAAGAAACAGATACGGAGAAGCGCTTCGAGTTCAAGAAGGAGGAGAAGTCCGCCTTCGAAGCCGAGAAGGGCCTCACCGAGGAGACGATCCGCGTCATCTCGGAAGACAAAGACGAGCCCGAGTGGATGCTGGAGCGTCGGCTCCGGGCACTCGAACAGTGGCACGAACTTCCGATGCCGGACGACTGGCCGGGCGCGCCGGACATCTCGGAAGTCGACGTCGACGAGATCATTCCCTACATCCGCCCGGACATCGAGACCCGCGGCGGCGTCGACGACTGGAACGATCTCCCCGAAGAGATCCAGGACACCTTCGACAAGCTCGGCATCCCGGAAGCAGAGAAGAACGCGCTCTCGGGCGTCGGCGCGCAGTACGAGTCCGAGATCGTCTACCAGAACATGCAGGAGCAGTGGGAAGAGAAGGGCGTCGTCTTCTGTGACATGGACAAGGCCGTCCAAGAGCACGAAGAGATCGTCCGCGAGCACTTCATGACGAAGGCCGTTCCCCCGAGCGACAACAAGTTCGCTGCACTCCACGGCGCGATCTGGTCGGGCGGTTCGTTCGTCTACGTCCCGGAAGACACGTCGGTCGACATGCCGATTCAGGCGTACTTCCGGATGAACAGCGACGGGATGGGCCAGTTCGAGCACACGCTCATCATCGCCGAAGAGAGTTCCGAGGTCCACTACATCGAGGGCTGTTCGGCCCCGAAGTACTCGGAGTTCAACCTCCACAGCGGCGGCGTGGAGGTCTTCGTCGGCGAGAACGCTCACGTCCAGTACTCGACGGTCCAGAACTGGTCGAAAAACACCTACAACCTCAACACCAAACGCGCCATCTGCGAGGCCGACGGGACGATGGAGTGGGTGTCCGGTTCGATGGGGTCGAAGGCGACGATGCTGTACCCCTCGACCGTACTCAAGGGTCCCGGTGCGACGGACAACCACATCACGATCGCCATGGCTGGCGAGGGCCAGAACATCGACACCGGCGCGAAGGTATATCATAACGCACCCGACACGAAGTCGACCATCGAGTCGAAGTCTATCAGCAAGGACGGCGGCCGAACGAACTACCGCGGCCTCGTCCACATCGCGGACGGCGCGGAGGACGCGTCGACGAGCGTCGAGTGTGACGCGCTGATGTTCGACAACGAGTCCACGTCGGACACGATGCCGTACATGGAGATTCAGGAGTCGAAAGTCGACGTGGCCCACGAGGCGACGGTCGGCAAGATCGGCGACGAGGACGTGTTCTACCTCCAGAGCCGCGGTCTGGACGACGACGACGCCAAACAGATGATCGTCGCCGGCTTCATCGAACCGCTCACGGAGGAACTGCCCATCGAATACGCGGTCGAGATGAACCGCCTCATCGAACTCGAGATGGAGGGAAGCCTCGGGTAACTCCCGGATTCACAATGAGTACGCAGGTACACGCAAATCTCACGGCAGAACAGGTAACGCAGATCTCCGAGGAGCTCGACGAGCCCGAGTGGCTGCTCGAAACACGTCTCGACGCGTACGAGGCCCTCGACTCGCTGGACATGCCGGACGTGATCCGGACGCCGGGTCGAGACTGGACGAACCTCGACGCGCTCGACTACGAGACGCTCGTCGATCCCTTGGAGTGGGAACAGGAGAAAGACCGCGTCGACGCCGAGAGTGTCGACGTGCTCTCGTGGGCCGACGCGCTCGAACAGCACGGAGAGCTGATCGAAGCGCAGTTCGGCTCGATCGTCGACCCACAGCGGGACTACCTCACGGCACTCTCGACGGCGCTGTTTAGCGCCGGGACGGTCGTCTACGTCCCCGAGGGCGTCGACGCCGAAGACGTGAAGATCCGGACGACGATGAACAGCCGATCGCTGTTCAACTACACGCTGGTCGTCGCCGAGGAGTCCTCGTCCGTGACGATCCTCGAACGCCAGACCACCGGCACCAACGTCGACGGCGAGCAGTACTACTCCGGCGTCGTCGAAGTCGCCGCCGAGGAAAACAGCAGCGTCCAGTACGGCACGCTCCAGAACCTCGACGACGACAGCTACAACTTCCAGGTCAAGCGTGGCCACGCCGACACCTACGCCACGGTCGACTGGATCGAGGGCAACATCGGCTCTCGACTGACCAAGTCCAACGTCGAGACGCGCCTGCTTGGCGACGCCTCGGAGTCCCAGATCGTCGGGGCCTTCTTCGGCCACGAGGACCAGCACTTCGACATCGCGTCCCGAGTCTGGCACGAGGCCGAACACACCACGGCCGACCTCGTCACCCGCGGCGTCCTCGACGACGCCGCCCGCTCGGTGTACGAGGGCGTCCAGGACGTTGGCCGCGAGGCGTGGGACACCAACTCCTACCAGCGGGAGAACACCCTGATGCTCTCAGACGAGAGCGAGGCCGACGCGTCGCCGAAGCTGATCATCAACAACCACGACACAGAAGCCAGCCACTCGGCGACCGTCGGACAGGTCGACGAGGAGGACATGTTCTACATGACCTCTCGGAGTGTCGATCCCGAGAGCGCGGAGAACATGCTGGTGGAAGGCTTCTTCGTGCCCGTCTTCGAGGAGATCGCGGTCGACGAACTTCGCGACGATCTCGACGACCTCGTCGTCGAACGCCTCCGCGAGTAGTTCGTTCACCCACGAACGGCCCGGACAAGGAGTGCTGGCGACGACTTCGGTTCTGACGCTCTTTCGAGATTTCCACGGTTAGCCGTGTGCTGTGGCCGGCTTCGCCAGTCCGGGCGGCGAATCGCTGTACGAAGCCGACAGCGCACGGTGATCGTCGTCCCCGTCTCTGATACGGAAAGTTGTAGGTCTTTACCAGATCGACCGCACGCCGTCGTGCGGTCGACTGGATAAACGCCTACAACCGTCCGTATGAGGACTCCAACGGCGTCGTCGGAATCTGTGAGCGAGTGAGCCGCTATAGTAACAATTGAAACGATTTACACACCGATCGCACTGCCGTCGTGCGATCGAGTGTGCATTGATCTTCAATGGCTACTATATTACGAAACAGTGTGATCGTAGTTTGAACGACGTGACGATATTTCGCCAACGTAGACCCGAGTTTTCGTAACGATTTTGTGTGTGAAACGTGTGTGGTTGTGTGGCATCATTACACAGGGATGTGCCGAGAAACGCACTCGGCGCTCCGGGGGGTGCCACGAGTGGCGATACGGATCGGCGTATCGGCGACCGATCTGGCACGACGGCTGGGGGCGCGAAGCTGGGACGGCCACCAGACGCCGTGTCGGTCGGTCGTGGTAGCACGACGCGGCGCTGGTCGGCTCTGGCCCGCGTTCGAACCGACGACACGATCACACAACACATGAAAGAGACACGACGAAACTTCCTGCGAAACGCATCAGCACTCTCCGCGCTGGCGATCGGAGCCAGTGCGAGCGCATCGGCAGCAAACTGTAGCGGCGTCGCCGAGTGGGACGCGAGCGCCACCTACACCGGCGGCGACCAGGTCACCTTCGACGGCTCGCTGTGGACCGCCGAGTGGTGGACACAGGGGACCGAACCCGCCGAGAGCGAGGCCGTCTGGACCCTGGAAGGGGCCTGTGGCGACGACGGCGACAGCGGCGACAGCGGCGGCGTCGACTGTAGCGGCGTCCAGTCGTGGGCGTCGGACGTTGCCTACTCAGGTGGCGACCAGGTCACCTTCGACGGCTCGCTGTGGACCGCCGAGTGGTGGACCAAGGGCACCGAACCCGCCGAGAGCGAGGCCGTCTGGACCCTGGAAGGGACCTGCGGTAGCGACGACGGCGACGAGAACACCGCGCCGACGGCGTCGTTCTCGGCCGACGTGAGCACGCCCGAACCCGGTGATTCGATCTCCTTCGACGCGAGCGAGTCGAGCGATCCCGACGGCTCGATCGCCAGCTACGAGTGGGAGCTCGGTGACGGAACGACGGCGACCGGAGAGACGGTGAGTCACAGCTACGAGTCGGCCGGCGACTACACCGTGACCCTGACGGTCACCGACGACGCCGGTGGGACGGCGACGGACTCGACGACGATCTCGGTTTCGAGCGGCAACGCCGCGCCGGACGCCTCTTTCACCGTCTCCCCATCGAATCCGGCTCCCGACGAGTCGGTCACCTTCGACACGGCCGATTCGAGCGATTCCGACGGCACGATCGAGAGCTACGAGTGGGACCTGGGCGATGGGACGACGGCGACCGGAGAAACGGTCACCCACAGCTACGAGTCGGCCGGCGACTACACCGTATCGCTGACCGTCACCGACGACGCGGGCGCGAGCGACACCAACGAGACGGTCGTCTCGGTCGGCGACAGCTCCGGTGGCACCGAAGGAACGACCGAGTTCGCGCCGTACAACTACGTATTCACCGATCCCGAGACGACGCTGGTCGATCACGCAGAGCAGGCGGGCAACGACAGCGTCACCACCGCGTTCGTCCTCTCGGACGGAAACGGCAACGCCGCGTGGGGCGGTGAGGCCGACCAGCTCGTCGGCGAGGCCGGTCTCCAGTCGGAGTTCCAGGCATATCAGGACCAGGGCGGCACGATCATCATCTCCTTTGGCGGTGCAGTCGGGACGATGATCGCCCAGGACACGACTGACATCGACAAGATCAAATCGGAGTACCAGTCCGTGATCGACACGTACGGCGTCACGCACCTGGACTTCGACATCGAGTCCGTAGACGAGGCCGCCGTCGACCGACGCAATCAGGCACTGGCCGAACTCCAGTCCGAGAACCCGGACCTGAAAGTGTCGTACACGCTACGCTGTCGGACGACCGGTCTGACCGAGCACGGCACGTACGTCGTCGAGAACGCTCGCGACAACGGCGTCGACGTGCAGTACGTCAACGTGATGACGATGAACTACGGCTGGGTCCGTCCGAGTGCGAGCACCGTCAAAGACACCGCGAACGGCACCCACGAGGATCTGCTGTCGATCTTCTCGGACCTCTCCTCGGACGAGGCCTGGAGTATGGTCGGCATCACGCCGATGATCGGAGAGAACAACGTCGGCGGCCAGCACCGGCCCGAGGACGCCGAGGAAGTCGTCTCCTTCGTCGAGGACAAGGGGATCGGTCTCGTCTCGTTCTGGTCGCTGGATCGAGACAACGGCGACTGTCCCGACGGGACCGTCTCGGGCAAGTGCAGTGGCATCGAACAGAGCGCCTACGAGTTCGCAGGCATCTACAACCAGGTTCAGTGACGGCGACGAGGGTCGACCGCGAGGCCGTCACGAGACCACGACGCCGTTTTTTCGCCGCCGATCCGTGCCACGACGGCGACAGTGGCAACCAGGGCACATATCGTTGGCCGTAACTTCGTGCAGAGATACGCCGCCCGGGGCGGCGAAACCGATTACGTATTTACGGCCGACAGTACCGCTCCGTATCTGACCGCACGACGACGGTGCGAACGGGTGTGAATCGGTTCGGTCGGTACGGTGGTCGTACGAACGAGCTGTCGCGAGCGACGAAGTCGGTCGGTTCACGCCACGAAACAGCGTTTAGGCTCCGGTAGAGTGCTTGAAAGGACCCTCTCCGAACCATGGTATAGAAAGACACACAACCGGCCCCACCAGTGCGTTTTTCCTGGGCGAACAATCGTGTAAGACTTCGGCAACGACTCGGCACCGGCGTGGAGAGTAGATTGTACGCACGGGCCCTGATAGACCGACGAACGCGACGAGAAGAGTGTTGACAACTGCAGTAGTGGGTGAAAGTGTCACACACCACGTGTTAGTCGGAGGAGAGATCATTTATCATTATAAAATGACGCAGCTATTCGAATGATTGTGGACCACTGTTCCATGTATGGAAATATTAATTTTCGGAATTTTTTAGTGTATGGAGGTGCGTGGTACCCACAGCGGCTGGGTGAGAGAACGTTGGGTGCGGATTGGGGACTAGAACGTCGTCCCGGCAGTGGGGCGGACAGATCCAACGGTGGCACGCCAACGGTCGACACCGCCGCGACAATAACCATGCAACGTCGCAACTATCTACAATCGCTTTCGGCGCTGGCCGGTCTGGCCGGCGTCTCCGCGGTAACAGCACAGGAAGAGTATCCGGCGTACGATTCGAGCGCGACCTACAACGGTGGCGATCGAGTCGTCTACGAGGGATACATCTGGGAAGCACAGTGGTGGACCAAAGGAACGGCACCGAGCGCAGACAAGGCTGTCTGGGAGAAAGTCGGACCCGCTGACGGAGGCGGCGGGGACGACGGCGGCTCCGACGACGGCGGCAGCAGCGACATTCCTGCCTACGATTCGAGCGCCACCTACACCGGTGGCGACCAGGTCACCTACGACGGGTTCGTCTGGGAGGCCGAGTGGTGGACCAAGGGTACCGAACCCTCCGAGAGCGCGAACGTCTGGACGAAGGTCCGCGCCGTCGACGACGGCGACAACGGCGGCGACGACGGTGGATCCTCCGACCTCAACGCCGTCATCGACGCCAGCGCGACGCGCGTCGACGTCGGTGAGGACGTCACGCTGGACGCCAGCGGCTCCGAGGGCGACATCGAGTCCTACGAGTGGATGGTCGGCGACCAGGGTCCGATCTCCGGCGTCGAGAACACGGTCACGCTCGACGAGGAAGGCACCTACGAGGTCACGCTGACCGTCACCGACGCAGACGGCAACGAGGCGACCGCGACCCGATCCGTGTTCGTCGGCACCGCGGGCGGCACGCAGCCCGGCGACAAGCGAGTCGTCGCCTACTACCGACAGTGGGCACAGTACGACCGCGAGTACACCCCGTCCGACATGCCCCTGGACAACATCACGCACGTCCAGTACGCGTTCGCGCGCCCGGAGGAGGACGGCTCCGTCAACCTCGTCGGCGACAGTCACGGCCAGCAGGCGTTCTGGGACCAGAACACCGACTGGCGTGACGCACCCGGCGGAAAGAGCATCGCCGAGCTCGCAGAAGAGAACGAAGACACCAAGTTCACGCTCTCGATCGGTGGCTGGGGCGACTCCGAGTACTTCTCGTACGCCGCAGAAACCGAGGAGAACCGCCAGCGCTTCGCCGACCAGTGTGCCGAGTGGGTCGACCGAGGCAACCTCGACGGCATCGACATCGACTGGGAGTTCCCCCACGGCGGGGGCTGTCAGGGCGACGGCGGCGAGGCGTGTAACAAGGAGAACGTCGAACGTCCCGAAATCGACATTCCGAACTTCACGAAGCTGTGTCAGGCGGTCCGCGATCGCCTCGACGAGAAGGCGGCAGAGGAAGGTCGCGAAGAGCCCTACGAGGTCACCGCTGCGGTCAACGCGGACCCCGAGGCGATGGCCGACTACGAGCACGAGGCCCTGTCGGACATCCTCGACTTCATCCTCGTGATGACCTTCGACTACGCGGGTATCTGGAGCGAGTACACCCGCCATCACGCCCCGCTCAAGGAGAACCCGGACAACCCGTTCGAGAAGTCCGACAGCTGGAACGCCTCCTACGCTCTCAGCTGGTTCGAACAGCAGGGCTGGTCGCCGGACCAGCTCAACATGGCCGTCCCGTTCTACGGGCGTAGCTGGAGCAACGTCAACGACCCCGACGGCGAGGGCAACGGCGAGGACGACGGTCTCTTCCAGAAGTTCGACGGAGAGGACGGCAACGCCAGCGGCGACGGTAGCTTCGGTACTATCGGTGGTATCTACGAGTACTACGACCTCGCCGGTGGCTCCCGTGGCGGCTCCAGTATCATCGACGGCGACGACTACGAGACCTACATCGACGAGGACGCCATGACGGCCTACAGCTACAACCCCGACAAGGGCGGTGGCTACAACAAGGCCAGCGGCGAGATGATCTCCCACGACACCGTCGAGACCATGGAGATGAAAGCCCAGTGGCTCCGCGACTCGCCGTACGGCGGGACGATGCTGTGGGCCATCGGTGGCGACACGAAGGACGGCGAACTGATCAGCACGCTCTGGAACACGCTCAACGAATAGCGTCCGTTCCAGCAGCGCCTCATACGGAAAGTTGTAGGCGTTTACCCAGTCGACCGCACGACGGCGTGCGGTCGATCTGGTAAAGACATACAACTTTCCGTATCACGGCCTGTGCGGTGGCGTGCAATTACGGGGGTAACTGACGTTCACCCGCGGGCCGCTTTGCGAACCGACGGCGAAGGGGGCGACAGCGTGACTCGATAGCCCCGCCGCCGTCACACGGACCGATCAAACACAGACGACGCAGCGAAATCACGACACTATCTATGAGAGAAACACGACGCGACATGCTACAGAAGGCAACGGCCCTGTCGGCACTGGCAGTCGGAGCCAGTGCGACAGCAACAGCAGCAGACTGCAGTGGCGTCTCCGAGTGGGACGCGAGCGCCACCTACAACGGCGGCGATCAGGTCACCTACGACGGTGCGCTCTGGACCGCCGAGTGGTGGACCAGCGGCACTCAGCCGGCCGAGGACGCTTCGGTCTGGACCAAGGAGGGTGCCTGTGGTGACACTCCACCGGGCGACGGCGACGAAGGGACGGACTGCAGCGAAGTCTCCGCGTGGGAGTCCGACGTTGCCTACACCGGCGGCGACCAGGTCACCTACGACGACTCGCTGTGGACCGCCGAGTGGTGGACCAAGGGCACCGAACCCGCAGAGAGCGAGAACGTCTGGACCCTGGAGGGTCCCTGCGGTGACGGCGGCGGCGGTGGTGGCGGCGGTGGCGACGAGAACCAGTCGCCCGACGCCTCCTTTACCGTCTCGCCGTCTTCGCCCGAGCCGGATGAGGAAGTGACCCTCGACGCCAGCGGGTCCTCCGATCCCGACGGCGATTCCCTGAGCTACGAGTGGGAGATCGAGACCGTCGGCACCGTCGAGGGTGCGGAGAACTCGCTGACCTTCGACGAGGCCGGTGACTACGAGGTCACGCTGACCGTCACGGACGCCGAAGGCGCGTCCAGTTCGGTCACCGAGACCCTCAGCGTCGCCGAAGCACCCGATCCGCCGAGCGACGAGTTCAAAGTCATCGGTTACTACCCCGGCTGGAAGGCCACGCCGGAGTACGACTACTACCCCGAGGACATCCCCTTCGACAAGGTCACGCACGTCCAGTACGCGTTCCTCGGCGTCGACGCGGACGAGGCAGTGCCGACGATCATGAGCGACCAGGACCGCGAGAACCTCGAACGGTTCAAGGAGCTCAAGGACGGAGCGGCCTCCGACACCAAGATCACGCTCTCGATCGGTGGCTGGGCGGACTCGACCGGCTTCTCCGAGATCGCCGCGACCGAGAGCAATCGACAGTCCTTCGCCGACCGGTGTGTCGAGATCCTCCGGAAGTACAACCTCGACGGCATCGACATCGACTGGGAACACCCAGGTAGCTCCCAGGGCAAGTGCCAGTGTGGGAGCAACGAGGACTACGAGACTCACGTCGACCTCCTGCAGGCGCTTCGAGACACGCTCGACGCGGCCGCCGAGGAAGACGGCAAGTACTACGAGCTGTCCGTCGCGAACGGTGGCTCGGACTGGAACGCCGGTGGCCTCCGCCACGGCGACATCGGCGAGATCTGTGACTTCGCCTCCATCATGGCCTACGACTTCACGGGCTCGTGGATGGACGTAGTCGGTCAGAACGCGCCGCTGTACGGCGACTCTCACCCCACGGAGAACAGCCAGTACGGCGAGACCTACACCGCCCAGTACTTCGTCGAGTACTCGGTCGACAAGCTCTACGCTGGCGACCACGGCGAGACGGGCTACTGGCCCGGCCAGTGGGAGTACCCGCCGGCCGAGCCCGCAGAGTACGACGAACTGGTCCTCGGCCTGCCGTTCTACGGCCGCGGCTTCAACGGCACCGAGATGTACGGCAACTACAGCGGCCTCCCGGAGGGCACGTGGCACGACCAGCTCGAAGACGGAGCCGACCCGACCGGCGCGTTCGACTTCGGTGACCTCGAAGAGAACATCGAGGGCGCGGACGGCTGGACGAAGAAGCGCCACGACCCCGGTGCGGTCCCCTACATCGTCAACGAAGACGAAGAGACGATCATCAGCTACGACGACGAACAGGCCATCGAGGAGAAGGTCGAGTTCGCGAAGGAACGAGGCATGCAGGGCGTCATGTTCTGGGAACTCTCCCAGGACTGGAACCAGACGCTGCTCGACGCGATCAACCGGACCGCGTAGCGACAGTCGCCTCGCCTTTTTTCGACGCGTTGCATCGATCGCAGACGACCGACTCAGATTATCACACCAATGAAACAGACACGACGGAACATTCTACGCAAAGCATCGGCACTGACAGCACTCGGCATCGGAGCCAGCGGCATCGCGGCTGGCGCAGACTGCAGTAGCGTCCCGGAGTGGGACGCCGACGCCACCTACACCGGCGGCGACCAGGTCACCTACGACGGTGCGCTCTGGACCGCCGAGTGGTGGACGCAGGACGAGCCGTCCGAGAGCGCCAACGTCTGGACGCGGGAGGGCGCTTGTGGCGGGAACGGCGGCGACGACGGCGACGACGGCGACGACAGTGACAGCGCGAACTGCGACGACTACCCCGAGTACGATTCGGGGGCGACCTACACCGGCGGCGACCGAGTGATCTACGACGGTCGGCTCTGGGAAGCCGAGTGGTGGACCAAGGGCACCGAACCCGCCGAGAGCCAGAACGTCTGGACGCTGGTCGGCACGTGTGGGAACTTCGCACCCACTGCGGTCGCCTCGGCCTCGCCCTACTCGCCGGAGGTCGGCGAGACGGTCACCTTCGACGGCTCCGACTCTTCCGATCAGGACGGTTCGGTCACGAGCTACGAGTGGAGCTTCGACGACGGTACCACCGAGACGGGCGAGACCGTCACCAGAAGCTACGACGCGAACGGCGAGTACACGGCGACGCTGACCGTCACCGACGACGCTGGCGCGACCGCCAGCGACTCCGTGAGCGTCGCGGTCGGCGACACCAGTGGCGGCTCCGAGAAGGAAGACGACGTGTTCGCGCCCTACCAGGGCACGTGGGGAAGTCTCGTCGACGGGACGCTGAACGTCGACACCGATCGGGTCGTCGTTTCGTTCGTCGGCGACGCGACCGACGACGGCGAGATCAATCCCGGCTGGCTCACCTCCGGCGGCCAGCGTCCGCTCACCGACTACACCGACGAGATTCAGACGCTCCAGGACAACGGTATCGAGGTCTGGGTCGCCATCGGTGGCTGGGACGGCCGCACCGTCGCGCGGGACGCGACCGACGCGACGGAGCTCAAGAACGTCTACGCCGACATCCTCGATACGCTCGGGGTCACCCACCTCGACATCGACGACGAGAACGCCAACGAGGCGGGCCGTGACGGCAGCGTCTACGAGATCCGCAACGAAGCGCTCGCGATGCTGCAAGACGAGCGCCCCGAGGTGAAGATCTCCTACACCGTCCCGGCAGGACAGGGCGGCATCGAGAACCGCGACTATTCGCCCGCCAAGGACATGGTCAGCGATGCCGTCCAGCAGGGAATCGATCTGTCCTACGTCAACATCATGACTATGGGCTTCTCGGGCGATTACACCTCGATCATCCCCTCGGCCGGCCAGGGCACTGTCGACTGGCTGGCCAACGTCTACCCGGACAAATCCGAGCAGGAACGCTGGGAGATGCTGGGTGTGACGCCGAACGTCGGCGAGGACAACTTCACGACCGACGACGCCAGTGCCATCGTCGACTGGGCGGAAAACGAGGATCTCGGACTGCTGAGCTTCTGGGCGCTGTACAAGTCCAGTGCTGCCGAACAGGCGGAGATCTTCGCCACGTTCGAGTCCGACGAGGACTGATACGGACGGTTGTAGCCGTTTACCTAGTCGACCGCACGCCGTCGTGCGGTCGATCTGGTAAAGACCGACAACTTTCCGTATGATGCGGACGTAGCCGCGCAAAGAGGATCGCAACCCAGCGGGGATCGCGAGATGGTGTCCAGACGAACAGGCAGTGCGAAGGGGTCGGCCCGGCGCAGCCGTTTTTAGCTGCTCGGGGCAACGGAGCGTGATCCGCGAGGGAACCGCTTAAGTCGTCGCCTCCCCGAGAAACGAGCATGACTGTACAGACGCGTGACCGACGGGGGCAGGTACCGTGAGCCTCCAGCGGCCAGTCGGCTCCGATCACCAGCTCGCACGGCTGCTCCAGATCGGCGTCGTCCTCGAAGAGGTCGTCGAGGCCCGCGCCGACAAGCACGCCAGCGTCTCGGCGGATCTCGATCCCGCGGTCGAGGCACTGCTTGACCACGCTGCCAGCGAGTCCGAAGACCATCGGCGAGCACTCGAAGAGCTGATCGGCGAACTGGAGGCAGAGACGGTGCCGTTCGACGAGATCCAGACGCTCGTCGAGGCCCAGTACGAGAGCGACGACGAGTTCGACGGCATCCTCTACGATCAGCTGTGCAACGAGGAGACGGCGTACAAGTTCTACGACGACCTCATCGGAGCGATCGAGGCCTCCGAGACCGAGTTCAGTATCGACCGAAATCGGCTCCTCTCGACGCTCGAACGCATCCGCGACGAGGAAGCAGACGGCGTCGAGGAAGTGACCGAACTCATGGAGGAACGCGAATGAGCGCCGCCGCGACACAACGGAGGGATCCACGTGAACACCGCTAACCAGTATCTGAAAGCCATCTACCTCGTCCAGGAACAGGAGGACGGCCCAGCATCGACCGGTGACGTGGCCGACATGCTCGAAGTCAGCCCGGCCAGTGCCAACGAGATGATCGGCAAGCTCGAAGACCAGGGCCTCCTCGAACACGAGAAGTACAAGGGCGTCGACCTCACGGACGAGGGGATCCACCGCGCACGCGAGGCGCTCCAGAACTACTGCATCATCGAGCGGTTTCTCCTCGAAGTGCTCGAAGTCGAGGAGTTCCGCGGCGAGGCAAAGCAACTGGAGGGCGTCATCGACGAGACCGTCGCCGAGCGACTGGACACGATCATCGATCGGGAACCGCAGTGTCCGGACTGTTTCGACGCCGAAGACGACGTGTGCGGGCTGATCGAGCTGGAAGCCGAGGCGTCCGACTAGCGCCGTCGATCTGGACCGGAGAGGCGATCCGGCCCGGCTGCCCCGTCGCCAGTCTTGCGGTGGAGCGGACGGCGACTGCAAAGACAATTCTATTAAACACCGCCGAGCAATACCTGGATGAAGTCCCGTGGTGTAGTGGCCAATCATATGGGCCTTTGGAGCCCATGACGGCGGTTCGAATCCGCCCGGGACTATTCTGCGACGAACGGACGTGAGGAGCGAATAGTCCTGCGGATTCGGGCCCAGAGGACGAGAGGATTCGAGTCCTCGTGGTTCGAATCCGCCCGGGACTGTGCGAGAATCTCACATAGTTCGGACAGGCGAGAGAATTCGAGCCTTCGCGGTTCGAATCCGCCCGAGGCTACGTTCCGGAGTTGCGTCCCGGACCGCAAGGTAGATTCCCGCGCCCTGGTGAGTGAGACCATGACCGAGACGATCACGGGCGAGGTGATTCACGTCGTCGGCCCGGCGGAACTCGACGAGGCCGAACTGGTCGCAGAGCTGGCGGCGCTGGCGGAGTCGCGGTACGTCCTCGTCTGTCGCGAGGGCGGCAAGCCGGGCTGGCTCGAACGGCTCTGGTCGTTTCTCAGGCGCGACCCGATCGAGCCGGTGACGATCGTCGCCGACGACGCCGTCGAAGAGGGCGCGGAACTGACGGCGACGATCCGGAAGACCGACGTACCCGGGGTCTACGAGGCCGTCGACGTGCGGTGAGGGCGTCGGTCTAATAACACTCGCTCTCGACGCGTTCGTCGTAGAGCCGCTGGAGCAGTTTCGTCATCGGACCGGTTCCCACGTCGATACCGTCGACGGTGGCGACGGGCCGGATCTCCCACGTCGAGTTGGTCAGGAACGCCTCGTCTGCCTCGCGAACGTCGTCGACGGTGTACGTCCCGGTCTCGACGGGGAAGTCCTCGGACTCGGCGAGGTCCATCACGACCGAGCGGGTGACGCCCGGTAGCAGGTCCAGGTCGCTGGCGGGCGTTCGTAGACCGGCCTCGGTGACGAAAAAGAGGTTGCTGGTGGCACCCTCGACGACGCGGCCCTCGGTGTCGCGCAACAGCGCCTCGTCGGCCCGGAAGCGGTCGGTCGCGGCGCGGCGCAGTTCCAGCCGAGCGAGGATTCCGTTGAGGTAGTTGTGGGTCTTGGCGTCGGCCGGAAGCGCCGCGTCGGGCACCCGACGGGTCTTGACGGTCTGTACGTCCGCCGGGCCGTCCCAGACTGAGCGGCCCTCGGTCCCGCCGCGTGGAAGTTCGTCGACGACGACGACGACGGACGGATCGACGGTCTCGTCGGGCGTCAGCGTCCCGGGCTGGACGCCGCGGGTGACAGAGAGCTTGACGTAGGCGTCGTCGAGGTCGTTGGCGGCGAGAGTCTCGTCGACCCTGTCCCGGAGGCCGTCGGGCACTGCGTGGCCGAAGCCGAGCGTCTCGGCGGTCCGCTGGAGACGCTCGCGGTGGGCCGTCCACTCGAAGGGAACGCCGCCGTAGGCCCTGATCGTCTCGAAGGCCGCGTCACCGTACTGGAAGCCTCGGTCTCTGACGGAGACGGTCGCTTCACTCGCCGGGACGAGATCGCCGTTTACGTGGTATTGCATTGGAGGCAGAAGTTCTCGATCATCGTCTTGCCGCCGTCGGTGAGGATGCTCTCGGGGTGGAACTGGACGCCGACGTGGGGTCGCTCGCGGTGGCGCACGCCCATGACGATGCGGCGGTCGCCCGCAGCGTCGTCTCTGACATCCCCGTCGGTCCCAGACACCGTGGCCGCGGTCTCTTCGAGCACGTCGGGCAGTGCAGTTCGCTCGACGGCCAGGGAGTGGTAGCGACCGACCTCGAAGGGGTCGGGCAGGTCCGCGAACACGCCCGTCCCGTCGTGGGTGACCGTCGAGGACTTGCCGTGGACGACCGACTCCGCGTGCTCCACCTCGGCACCGTTGGCGCTACACAGCGCCTGGTGGCCCAGACAGACCCCGAGCGTCGGATACCGGAGTCGCGAGAAGATCGGCATCGAGACGCCGGCCGCCTCGGGGGTTCCGGGGCCGGGCGAGACCACGATCCCGTCCGGATCGAGGCGTTCGATCCCCGCGATCGAGACCGCGTCGTTGCGCCGGACGAGCACGTCTTCGGGACCGCCGCCGAGGCGCTCGACGACCTCGCCGACGTACTGGACGAGGTTGTAGGCGAAGGAGTCGTAGTTGTCGATCACCAGGATCGTCGGCGCGACGGTCATCGCTCGGCCTCCACAGTCATCTCGGCGTCGGCGTCGAGCGCCCCGTCGACGGCGTTGATCAGTGCCCGGCCCTTGGCGAGCGTCTCGTCGTACTCCCGGCGGGGAACGGAGTCGTGGACGATCCCCGCCCCGACTCGGAGGTAGTACCGGGATTCGTAGCGTACCAGCGTCCGGATGAGGATGTTCAGCGTCGCGCGGTCGTCGAACCCGAAGATGCCGACCGAGCCGGTGTAGGGGCCGCGTCGGGTCGCCTCCAGTTCGTCGATGAGCTCCATCGTCCGGGGCTTGGGGGCACCAGTGATCGTCCCGCCGGGGAAGACCGCGGCGACGGCGTCGGCGAGGTCCATGCCGTCGCGCAGACGACCCTCGACCTTCGAGACGAGGTGCATCACTTCGGAGTAGCGGTCGACCCGCCGGTAGTCGGTCACCTCGACGCTGCCGAACCGGCTGACCTTCCCGAGGTCGTTTCGTTCGAGATCGACCAACATCGCGTGTTCGGCCCGCTCTTTCTCGTCGTCGAGTAGCTCCGCTTCGAGGGCGTCGTCGTCTTCGGGCGTGTCACCTCGCGGGCGTGTGCCGGCAATCGGCTCCGTCTCGATCGCGTCTCCGTCACGGCGGAGCAACAGCTCGGGGCTGGCACTCACGAGATCGACGCCGGGGAACTCCACCAGCGCCGAGTAGGGGGCCGGATTGACCGTCCGGAGGGCGTCGAACGCCGCGACGGGGTGGACGGCCGCCGGAGCGACGAGGCGCTGTGAGACGTTTGCCTGAAACGTGTCGCCGTCGCGGACGGCGTCCTGGACGGCCCGCACGCGGTCGGCGTACCCCTCGGGCGTGCAGTCGCTCTCGAACCGTGCGTCGTCGGCCGCCGAGGGCGGGTCGCCGACCGACGGATCGCCGTCGACGGCCGCCTTGGCGAGTTCCAGGGCGTGCTGGCGGCCGAACTCGTAGGCCAGGGCCGGCCGTTCGAACTCGTCGAGGCGCGGACAGGCGGTCACGCGGAGCGTGACCTCGTCGCCGCGGGGCTCCTCCCAGGCGGCGATCCGGTCGTAGGTCGCGAGCTGGAGGCGCGGGAGCGCACGATCACGGAGCGCGTCGTCGGGAAGCGACTCCAGTTCGCGGGCCACGTCGTAGGAGAGCCAGCCGATCACCCCACACGGATACGGAACGTCGCAGTCGCCGCGAGCGAGGTCGTCGGCGTCGACGGCGTCGGCCAGAGCGGTCAGCGAGTCGGCCTCGCCGGGTCCGACCTCGCGGAAATCCGCGGGCATCGTCGCGAAGTAGCCCCAGCCGGACTGGCCCCCGGTCGTCCCGAGATAGACGCCACCGGCCCCGTCGCCGTCGCGTGCGCGTCGGTAGGCGACGAACGGGTCCGTGACCGTGACGCGAGCCTCGACGGGAACGCGGGCCGTGGGAGCGGCGTCGGCAGCGACCGACAGGAACGAGTCCCTGTCAGTGACGACAGTTGGCATTACCGAACAGAAGGTGAGCAGCGGATAATTCCCTTGCGGTCGACGATCAGAAGGCGTTCGCCTGTTCGATCCAGCCGGAGATCCTGTTGGGAGAGAGGTCGGTCACCTCCCCCAGTTCGTCGGCGTCGGCCGCCGCGAGTTCCGAGACGGTCGAGATCCCGGCGTTTTCGAGTCGCTCGGCGTAGGCCGGTCCGACACCCTTGATCTCGGTGACCGGTGCGTCGTTGTCGACCGAGGGCTCGTCGGTCGGTTCCGGGGTGGCCGCCGCTACCGTCGTCTCGGACTCGTCGTCTGTGTCCGCGTCGGCCTGCTCGCTCGCGGACTCGGATTCGGTCGCCGTGTCGGCATCGTACGTTGCTCCTGACGTGTCAGTCTCGGTCCCCTTGACGGCGTCCTCCGACTCCGTCGACGGCTCGCGCTCGACGGTCACGTCGACGTCCTGTGGAGTGTTTCCACCGGCGGACGGCGACCCCGAAGCGTCGAGCCCGAGTGCCGATTTCAGTTTCTGCAACAGACCCATGTGAGGTGCTACTGGTCGCCGACACTTAACACCTTCCGGCTTACTGGCAACGTTTTCACAGGCGATCGCGGAGCGCGTCGTTCATGTGATCGACCGGTGCATCCAGGCCGGTCCAGCGCTCGAAGGCTTCGACGCCCTGGAACAGGAGCATCCACGCGCCGTCGACGGTCGTCCCACCGGCGGCGGCGGCGTCCCGGAGCAGTCGCGTCTCGATCGGCGAGTAGACGGCGTCGAGGACGGACAGATCGCCGTGGAGGGCGTCGGCCGGCACCGGGGTCGCGTCCTCGTCCATCCCGACGCTGGTGCAGTTGACCAGCACGTCCGCGTCGGCGACGGTGTCGTGCAGTTCGTCGAGTCCGTGGCCGGTCGCCCCCGGCACGTCCGCGGCGAGGTCGTGAGCGCGCTCGACGGTCCGGTTGGCGATCCGGACGGACATCCCCTCGTCGGCCAGCCCGAACGCGACCGCCCGGCCGGCACCGCCCGCGCCGACCACGACTGCGGTGCCGTCGAGGGCCACGTCGTGACGGCGGAGCGCGCGCACGGCACCGACGGCGTCCGTGTTGTATCCCCGCGGCTCGTCGCCGGTCAGGTCGACCGTGTTGACCGCACCGATCCGCCGGGCCAGCGGATCCGGGTCGACGGCCTCGAAGGCCGCCTGCTTGAACGGGATCGTAACGTTCAGACCCGTGATTCCCAGCGTCCGGGCGCTCTCGATGGCGGCGGCGGCCGCGTCTTCGTCCGGTTCGAAGGTGACGTAGCGAGCGTCCATGTCGAGCTGTTCGTAGGCCGCTTCGTGCATCGGCGGCGACAGCGAGTGACCGACCGGGTTCCCGATCAGACCGAACACGTCCATATCTCCTGGGCACGCGCGGTGAATATCAAAGATACGGTCGCGACGACCGGCGACCACCCGCCGGCCGTTTCGCAAGCTTTTCGGACGGACCTGTCCAGGGATGTGGTAGTGAGCCGCCTTCGTCATCCACTGGTGCAGATCGGAGTCGCAGCCGGGCTGACAGCCCCCTGGATGGTGCTGTTCGTCTACAACACGCTGGTCGGGGTCGGTCTGCTCGCCGGCAGCGTCGTCCACTTCGGAACGCTTCCGGAGGTCGCCCTGACGGGGATCGCCGTCCTCGGTGCGTCCTTCCTGCTGGCGTGGGGTGCCGAGACGGCGGAGAAGGACGTGCCGCGTGCCTTCGCGATCGCCGTCCTCGCGGTGCTCGCCGTCGCACCGGAGTACGCCGTCGACGCGCTGTACGCCTGGAACGCCGGTGCCGGTGGCGCGACGACCGAAGCCTGTAACGCGCTCTCGCCGGCCGCTATCGAGGCCGGCGAGACGGCGCTTGCCGGGGCCTGCCACGACGCCAACCTCGCCGTGGCCAACATGACCGGCGCGAACCGCATCCTCATCGGGATCGGCTGGGCCGGTATCGCCGTGTTCACCGTCTGGCGGGCCTTCGAGACGAAAGATCCAGCCGTCCAGGACCGCGAGGGATGGCTCGGCGACTCGGTCCAGCTCGACACGGACATCGCGACCGAGATCACCTTCCTCTTTGCGGCGACGGCGTGGGCCTTCCTGGTGCCACTGGGCGGGGGCATCGACATCCTCGATACGGTCGTCCTCGTGGGGATCTACGTCGCCTACATCGCGTTGATCCTCAAATCCGACATCGAACAGGGCGAGGAACACGTCGGCGTCCCCAGATACCTCCAGCAGTGGCCGCTGCCGTGGCGACCCCTGTCCGTGATCGTGCTGTTCGTCTACTCCGGCGTCGTGATCTTCACGGCCGTCGAGCCGTTCGCCCACGGACTCGAACAGATCGGGATCGACAACGGGATCCCGCAGTTCTTCATGATCCAGTGGGTCGCGCCACTGGCCAGCGAGTCGCCGGAGCTGATCGTCGTCGCGGTGCTGGTCAACAAGGCCCGCTCGACGGCCGGTTTCAACGCTCTGATCTCCTCGAAGCTCAACCAGTGGACGCTGCTGATCGGGACCCTCTCGGTCGTGTTCTCGATTTCGTACGGTGCCTACGGCGTCCTGCCATTCGACGCCAAGCAGGCCGCCGAAATCTGGATCACCGCCGCCCAGTCGTACTTCGCGCTGGCGATCCTCAGTAACTTCGAGATCAGCATCCGAGAGGCGCTCGTCCTCTTTGGCCTGTTCATCTCGCAGGTGATCCTGGAGTTCGTCCTGATCCGCGAGTGGCTGGCCCTGCCTATCGACAGCTACGAACTCCTGTTGGCCTACACCGCGGTCTACCTGGTCGCCGGGACGGCGCTGCTGGTCAAGCGCCGCCAGTCGGTGCAGTTACTGTTCGGGTTGACCGCCGACGCGGTCCGTGACGCGACAGACCGTGAGACCGTCCACGAGGAGTTCGCGGACTGATGCTCGCCGTCGTCGTCTCGCGGTCGGACTCGGCCTCCGAACACGTGGGAGAACGACTGCTCGATCTTGTCGAGTGGACGGAGACCGTCGACGAGGAGCGGCCGGACGGCGACGGTGGCGGCACCGTCTACCGTCGGGACGAGATCGAACTCCGAACGTTCGACTCGATCCACCTCGACCTCGAATCGGTCGCGACGGCCTTCGACGACCCCGACCTGCTCGTCTTCGCGTCGCGCCACGCCGGTGAGACGGGGCCGCTCCTGACCGCACATCACACGGGAAACTTCGGGCCGGCGGAGTTCGGCGGCGCGGACGGCGTCCTCGCCCGTGCCTGTCCGAACGCACACCGCAGAGTCGTCGAGGCTCTCGAATCGTTCGCGCCCGAGGGCTACGAGGTTGGGATGGAGGCGACCCACCACGGCCCCAGCGTCGTCGGCGCTCCCTCGATGTTCGTCGAAGTCGGGAGCGACGAGCCCCAGTGGGACGACGCCGACGCCGCGCGGGCAGTCGCGCGAGCGATCCTCGCGCTCGAAGACACCGAGCCCGACGCGTCACGTGAGAACGGAACGCGTCGCCACCTCGTGGGCTTTGGCGGCGGCCACTACGCGCCCAGGTTCGAGCGCGTCCGCCGCGAGACCGACTGGGCGATCGGCCACGTCGGTGCCGACTGGGCGCTGGACGCGATGGGCGATCCCCGGGACAACCCGGACGTGATCGAGCGGGCCTTCGAGCAGAGCCGTGCCGACTACGCACTGCTAGAGGCCGAGCGGCCGGCACTGCGCGAGACGATCGAAGGACTGGGTTACCGCGTCGTCGACGAGACGTGGGTTCGCGAGACCAGCGGCGTCTCGCTGGGACTGGTCGATCAACTGGAAGCCGCGATCGGACCGATCGACGACGGCCTCCGGTGTGGCGAGCCCGCGAGAAACCACGACGGCGAGTTCGTCGTCTGGGACCCGTCTGGGGAGTTGCTGGCCAGGGCGAGCGGGATCGACCGGGAACGGACCCGAGCGGTCGTCGCTCGGACGGCGCTGGCGTTCGACACCGAACAGAACGGGACCGAAGTCGTCGGCCCCGTGGCGCTGCCAGCGCCCGACGACCGCGACCCCATCGTCGAGGGACTCACCGCGGTCCTGGCACCGTCGTACGACGAGGTCGTTCGGGACGGCGACTGTCTCCGGGCGCGCGAAACGGCCTTCGATCCGTCGCTGGCCCGCGAGCACGGCGTTCCGGAAGGCCCGAAGTTCGGACAGCTATCGGCCGGCCGCTCGGTCGAGGTCGACGGCGAGACCGTCGATCCCGCGGACGTCGTTCGAGAGCGCGTCGACGAGTTCGAACTCGCAGAAGTACGGTCTCCGTAACTGTTCGGCCCGGAATCGGCCGTCGCCGTCGAGATACGTCAGCCAGTCGTCAGACAGCAGGGGAACACTAATAAGCGCTCGTTTGTTATCGGCGTTCAAATTATGGACTCCATAATCGACGACGCAATCGACGAGGCCGAGGAGGAGCGGGAGGGAGGCGATCCCGCTTCCGAGGGGCCCGACCAGGACCAGAGTTCGACCACACCAGACGCCACGAACACGTCTGGGACGATGACGGACGAAGAGCTGGCCGACGTGGTCAAGGACCTCGAAACCAAGATCACCGTCGTCGGGTGTGGGGGCGCGGGCGGCAACACGGTCACCCGAATGATGGAGGAGGGGATCCACGGTGCGAAGCTCGTGGCCGCCAACACGGACGCCCAGCACCTCGCCGACGAGGTCAAGGCCGACACGAAGATCCTCATCGGCAAGAAGCGCACCGGCGGCCGCGGTGCCGGCTCGGTCCCGAAGATCGGCGAGGAGGCCGCCCAGGAGAACATCGAAGACATCCAGCAGTCCATCGACGGCTCCGACATGGTGTTCGTCACCGCTGGACTGGGTGGCGGGACCGGGACCGGTGCCGCCCCCGTCGTCGCACAGGCCGCACAGGAGTCCGACGCGCTGACGATCTCGATCGTCACCATCCCGTTCACCGCAGAGGGCGAGCGACGCCGCGCCAACGCCGACGCCGGCCTCGAACGCCTCCGTGCCGTCTCCGACACCGTCATCGTCGTCCCCAACGACCGCCTGCTCGACTACGCGCCCTCCATGCCGCTGCAGGACGCGTTCAAGATCTGTGACCGCGTGCTGATGCGTTCGGTCAAGGGGATGACCGAACTGATCACCAAGCCCGGCCTCGTCAACGTCGACTTCGCCGACGTTCGCACCATCATGGAGAACGGCGGCGTCGCGATGATCGGCCTCGGGGAGTCCGACAGCGAGAACAAGGCCCAGGACTCGATCCGCTCGGCCCTGCGCTCGCCGCTGCTCGACGTGGAGTTCGACGGTGCCAACAGCGCGCTGGTCAACGTCGTCGGTGGCCCCGACATGTCCATCGAGGAGGCAGAAGGCGTCGTCGAGGAGATCTACGACCGGATCGACCCCGACGCTCGCATCATCTGGGGCGCGAGCGTCAACCAGGAGTTCGAGGGGAAGATGGAGACCATGATCGTCGTCACCGGCGTCGAGAGCCCGCAGATCTACGGCCAGAGCGAGGCCGAACGCGAGAAGGCCGCCCAGCAACTCGGCGAAGATATCGACTACGTCGAGTAGTCGCCGACGAACGACTCGCCCGCTGTCGGTCGTTTCGCTTCCAGATCGGCGAAAAGTACTACTTCGACCGCTCGTAAAGACGACAGTATGGTGTCTGCACCGACGACACGGAGCGGCTGGGTGGCCTTCGCCGGTTCGATGATGGTGCTGTACGCGGCGATTCTCCTGCCGAGTTCGACGATAAATCTGGTCGACAGTCTCGTACTGGGCGCGTTCTACGGGCTATCTATGGCCGTATCTGTCGCGCTGCTGGTCGTCCTCTGGCGTGGGCTCCCAGATCTGCTCTACCGCCAGAGCGTCGCATAGACAAACGGGAACGACGGCGGACCGGAGGCGTCGTCCGTCACGCGGGCGACGCCGCGGCAAGATGCCGACCACAATATAGAAAAGCCCCCGGTGGCTACCGGTCGGCATGGACGTACCCTACGATCTCACCTCGTACGTGCGGGTGCTCAAACTCGCCAGCACGCCCTCCTGGGAGGAGTTCTCCAGGGTCGCCCTCATCGCGGGGGCTGGCATCGTACTCGTCGGACTCATCGGATTCGTCATCTTCGTGTTGATGTCGGTCGTCCCCGGCTCTACGCCAGCGTGATACTATGGGAATCTACGCAGTCAAAACCACGGCCAGTCAGGAGCGCACCGTCGCAGACATGATCATCAGCCGCGAGGAGGAGTCGATCCACGCCGCCCTCGCGCCGGACTCGCTGACCAGCTACGTCATGGTCGAGGCCGACGACGCCAGCGTCTTCGAGCGGATCTTAGACGAGATCCCCCACGCCAACGGCGTCGTCCCCGGCGAGTCCTCGATGTCGGAGGTCGAGCACTTCCTCTCGCCGAAACCCGACGTGGAAGGGATCGCCGAGGGCGACATCGTCGAACTCATCGCCGGCCCGTTCAAAGGCGAGAAGGCACAGGTCCAGCGCATCGACGAGGGCAAAGACCAGGTCACCGTCGAGCTGTACGAGGCGACGGTGCCGATCCCGGTCACCGTCCGTGGCGACCAGATTCGCGTGCTGGACAGCGAAGAGCGGTAACGTAGTCCACAGAGTGCGAGGCGCGCCGGAGGCGGGCCTCGAAATCCTTTTTCGCCCACGTTTTTGCCACGAGTGGTCAGCTGTGCTGACCCGAGTGGAAAAAAGGTGGAGGCCCGACGGTGCCGATCCCGGTCACCGTCCGTGGCGACCAGATTCGCGTGCTGGACAGCGAAGAGCGGTAACGTAGTCCACAGAGTGCGAGGCGCGCCGGAGGCGGGCCTCGAAATCCTTTTTCTCCCACGTTTTTGCCACGAGTGGTCAGCTGTGCTGACCCGAGTGGAAAAAAGGTGGAGGCCCGACGGTGCCGATCCCGGTCACCGTCCGTGGCGACCAGATTCGCGTGCTGGACAGCGAAGAGCGGTAACGTAGTCCACAGAGTGCGAGGCGCGCCGGAGGCGGGCCTCGAAATCCTTTTTCTCCCACGTTTTTGCCACGAGTGGTCAGCTGTGCTGACCCGAGTGGGAAAAAGGTGGAGGCCCGAAGGTCCCGATCAGGAGTGTTACGGTAGCAGCGACCGCTTCGAGAGGTCGACGGTCACGTCGAGATGGTACTGAGTCCATCCGTCGGCGTCGGGCTCGCGGTAAGAGAGGGGCACGGCGTCGAAATGGCCACGGAGCGTGTAGGTTCCGGTGTCGACGACTCGCTGGCCGTGGATCTCGTACTGTGCGCCGACCGACTCGCCGCCCTCCAGCGTGTTCGTGAGCGGGGTGTTGTCGAGGTGGGCGCTGTTGGTCGTGACTTCGACCCGATCGGTCTCCTCGTACTGGTCCGACAGCAGGAGGATCGCGTCGGGTCCGCGTTCGCCGGGTGGGGACAAGCCGAGCATGCCGAACGGCCAGACGCCCGTCGTCCGGATCTCGATTGGCTTCTCGCCGGTGTTCCGGAGCGTGAGCGCGAGCGTGCCGGGGCTGTCGACCGTCACGTTCCGGTCGACGGGAGTTACATCGAGTGCGAGTGGGGCAGCGATGTCGTCGACAGCGACGGCGCTCACGGTATACTCCGTGTCGGCCAGACAGCCCGCGAGCCCGCTCATAGCCGCGGTGGCGAGGCCCAGATAGCGGCGTCGGTTCATCGGTCCACCTCCTCCGTACGAACGGAGTCGCCGGTGAGTTGCATAAACACCGCTTCGATGGTCGCGTCGGCCGACAGATCACATCGGTCCCGGAGTTCGGCCAGCGAGCCCTCGGCGACGAGTCGGCCCCGGTGGAGAATGCCGACGCGATCACAGACCAGTTCGACCTGTCCGAGCACGTGACTGGAGAAAAACACCGTCGCACCGCGTTCGGATTCGACTTCGACGACCGCTCGAACGAGGGACGCCCCGTGGGGATCGAGCCCGGTAAAGGGTTCGTCGAGTACGAGGAGGTCGGGGTCACCGACGAGACTCATCGCGAGGGCCAGCCGCTGTTCCATCCCCTGTGAGAACTCACCGGCGGGCTTGTCGATCGCGTCGACCAGCCCGACGCGTTCGAGCAGCGATCGCGGCGTGTCGTCGGCGCGCTTCGTGTCGATGACGAGTTCGAGGTGGCGTCGCGCCGAGAGATCGTCGTAAGTGTCGAACCGGTCAGGGCAGATGCCGACCCGCTGGTGACAGGCGACCACGTCGTTCCACGGATCGTGGCCGAGGACTCGCGCCGTGCCGGCGGTGGGCTTGATGTAGTTCAACAGGAGGTTGATCGTCGTCGACTTGCCGGCACCGTTGGGCCCGAGGAAGCCGTACACCTCGCCTCGCTCGACGGTCAGGTCCAGCTCTGAGAGCGCCGTCGAGTCGCCGTACTGCTTCGTGAGGCCGTCCGTTTCGATGGCGGACGGCGTCACGCGAGATCACCCCGTTCGAAGCGATAGCGAGCCAGTGCCAACGGCAGGATACACCAGGCCACCAGCACGACGAGCCCGAGCGCTTCGTGGAGGTAAGCCGGTGCCGTGGTCTGGCCGAACGCCGCGTCGACGACGAACGCGTTCACGTTCGTTCCCGGCTGGAGCTTGGTCAGGACCACGCTGTAGCCCGCCCCGGAGTTTCCGACACCGAGGAGCCAGTTCGTCACGACGCCGTAGGCGCGTTCCGGAGTGAGACGGAGCAAGACGAACAGGAGTCCGTCGGCCGGCGCGGCGTACGGATCGGCGGCGCTGCCGGTGAGTGCCCCGTAGACGGGGCCACTCGCGAGGCGCTGCCAGAAGACCGTGAGCAGGAGATAGAAGCCGCCGAAGACCAGCGCTGTCGCGCGGACCGTGCTGGTCGTCACCGCCGACACCGCCGTGGCGACGGAGACGAGTGTGAGGACGTACAGCAGCGTGACGAGCGTGACTCCGAGAAAGAGCAGCGGCGAAAAGAGCCCGAAGCGAACGGCTCCGAGCAGCCCCAGGACGATCGCGGCCACGGTGACCGGGACCGCGAGGCCGACGCTCCGGCCGACAACCTTCCCGACGAGGATGTCGGTGCGGGTCACCGGGAGCCCCAACAGGAACTTCAGGCTGCCGGTGTCTCGTTCCTCGACGATCGCGCGGTAGCTCAGCAGCAACACGCCGAGTGGGAGGAGAACGCTCCCAGCCGACTGGAGGAAGGCGACCGTCATGTTCTGTCCGAGTTCGTCCCAGGCGAGGTACTGCGGGCGGTACGCCCAGCCGACGAGGAGGAGGGCCAATAACCAGGGACCTTTGGCGGTGAGAAGCGCGGACGCCTCGTTGCGAGCGATCGGAAACCATCGCGGGAGGGCCATACGATGGGGTCTGTCTCGCCATCTGATAATACTACCTATCATACGGAAAGTTGTAGGTCTTTACAAGATCGACCGCACGCCGTCGTGCGGTCGACTGGGTAAACGCCTACAACCGTCCGTATCAGTCACGAACTGCGAGAGCAGCGAGACGCAGCTACGGCGCACTCTCGTCGCCTTCGAGGCGGTCGATGACTTCTCTGATGTCGGCGCTCTCCTCGATGCTCTCCTTGACGTTCTCACGGCGGCGGACCTCGGAGGCGTCGGCGTCGTAGGCTCGGACGTACTCGGCGCGGCTGTGTTCGTCGAACGCGTGACGGATCGCGAAGTAGCCGTCGGGAAGCACCGCCCCACAGACCTTGCACGCGATCCGCTCGTGTTCGATAGACTGGTGGACGATGAGGTCCTCCACGCGTTCGAAAACTTCGCCGTCGGCGTCGATCGCACACTCCCAGCGTGGCATTATCCGAGGGGATGCGAGCCGAGCATAAAAACGTTCGTCACGGACGGCGTCGAGCGGGGCTCCAGACGGATCTGCCTCGCCGATCACGGCCCGTGTTCGAGCCGGTGTTCCCGGTAGAGGACGGCGGTAAAGAGGGCGAACGGGAGCAATCCGACGAGTGTCAGACCGAGACCTGCTGCGAGCAGCGGCGGCGGTGTCAGCGATTGGACGACCCAGAGTGTGACGACAGCGCCGGAGGCGATGAAAGACAGGACGCTGAGGATGACCAGCCCGAAACTCCACTTGCGGAGTTGCCAAGGGAGGTTCTGGGACTTGCGGAGCATCTGGATCAGGACGGCGATCGGCGGGATCACGAGTGCGACGAGCTGGAACAGCGCCAGTGCGACATCGAGGTCGGTCATCGCTCACCCTCCGCTCGGCGCTCAACGATGGTACCACCGTCGCCGACGGCCACGTCGGTCGGGCCGAGCGCGACCGAGCGAAGCACCCGCTCGGTCTCGGTGGCTTCGAGCGTCCATCGCTGGTCGCTGGTACAGCGCGTGATCCCACCGCCGTCGCCGACGGCGACGATCCGGTCCGTCTCGGCGTCGATGCCGCGGAGCGTCTGTGGCGCTGCTCTGACCGGCGTCCAGTTGCGACACGGGACATCGTACCGGTAGACGAGACCGCCGTCGCCGCTGACGAATAGTCCCGTCTGGGCGGCCGTGAGGTCTGTGAAGTTGACCTGTGCGTTCCTGATCCCGATACGCGTCCACTCGTCGTCGCGCAGAGCGTAGACGTTGCCGCTTGTGTCGGTGCCGTAGACGATGCTGTCGGCGGCGTCGAGTGCCGACAGCGTCGATCCCGAGCCGGGTTTGACGACGCCACCGAACGTCGGGCACTGATCGGCGTCGAGGTCCGCCCGAACCACTTCACCCGAGCTGTTGGCGACGACGAGTCGCTCCTCACCGGGCTCGCCGGAGATCGTAATAGCACACCAGGAACTCGTCTTCTCGTCGGGCGCGGAGAAGTCAGACTTGCGTTCGGAAGCGGTGTCCCACAGACCGAGGACACCGCTAGAGCCAGCGAACCAGCTCCGTTCGCCGTCGTCGGAGACGGTCGCGGCGTTCAGCGTCGCCGACCGTGCGTTGGGGCCACTGTCGATGACGACCCGCCAGTCGCCGTCCGGCGGTCGTCCGACGACAGTCCCTGCCTCTCCGACGGCGAGGGGACCGGCTGCCGTCCAGACGGCACTCGTCAGCGTCTTGCTCGTCGGGGAGCTGACGGTACGCCAGCGTGGCTGGGTCGACGACTCCGTCGTCACGGCTCGACACCTCGTGTGTGTCCCGCTCGAGGTCGACAGACGGCAGCAAGGCCGTTCAGACGGCCGCAAACAGGAGTGTCGAGAGCGCCCACGTCCCGAACCCGACGGCCAGACTCGCGGGCCAGGTGGTGTGGCAGAACCGTCGGACGACTGCACTCCAGACCAGCGGGGAGAGGACGACCCCGAGGACCGGAATCCAGCCGAGCAGGAAGTCGACCGTACCGGCGAGCAGGAGGCCGACGAGTGCCGTCGCCGTCGCTTCGGGGTAGGTGACCGCTTCCGCTTCGGGGATCACCTCGAGGCCGGCGTAGATCGCCGGGCCGAACAGGAAAAATCCCGCGAACAGTCCGACGACCGCATGGACGAGACTCATTCATCTGGCACCTCGCTCCGGCCGAGCGCTGTCGTTGCGGTCGGCTGGTTCCGTAGCGACGTGTTCGAGGGGCTGTCCGGGCTGCCGTTCGAACACGTAGACGACGGGTCGGTCTGGATCCGCAATCTGATAGCGCTCGCTGCGAGGGGTCGGTCCAGCGAGCGAGCGAAGTAGTTCGGTCAGTTCGGTCAGGTCGAGCTGTGCGTCCGTGTCGGTGTCATGTTTTTCGTGGATCATGTACTGTGTCGGTAGCGTCTGTGTCCGGCCGGCCACCTCGGACGGCCCGGACACGGTCGGTCGAAGAAACGTTGCGTGGTCGGCCTCGTGTGTCCGTAGAAGCGACGACGGTGCCAGGGAGGACCCGACATCCACAGCACCGCAGTGTCGCGTCGCCCGCCACTGGCTGTCAGGTGCCGCTGGCAGTGGCGTCGGCGTGGTCGTTCGACAGACACGACAGCATCCAGCGGCGGTAGGCGAGCATCGCGTTCTCGCCGTGGTCGGTCAGACTGTACCCCTTGGTTCGTCCGTCGATCGGGTAGGTCGTGACGAACCCCTGCTCCTGGAGCTTGTCCAGGTTCTGGTAGACACGGCTCCTGTTGATCTCCGTGTGCCAGATTCGCTCGAAAGAGCGCGTGATCGCCGCGCCACTTGGCCAGGTCTCGTCGCTGTCGACGATGACAAGCAACACGTCGCGCTGGAACCCGGTCAAGTCGAGGACTGATTCGAGACGGTGAGTCACGTCGCTCTCAGTCGCCGTTTGTCCGTGGCGTTCAGATTTATCTCTGGTCATCTTCGATACTGGCGGGACTGTCCCGCCACGATCGCGGCCGGGAGTCGAACCCGACACCTGGCCTGAGTACCGGGCGCGATCAACGGACGCAGCCACGACGTCGAGGGATCGACCGATCAGTCCCGAGACGTGTCGTCTCGTGTCCGCCACTCGTGGTCGATCGACCGAGGAACAGGACAGTTCTCGACCAGCTCGCCGTTCCGAACGGCCGTGACGACGTTCAACAGCCAGAGGAGCTGGCCGGTCGCGATTATGTACGCCCCGACAGTCGCTATTGTATGCCATACAGCAAAGTCGGCCGGATAGGTAGCCATCCGACGGGGTAGTCCGAGCGCGCCGGCCACGAGGAGCGGACAGAACGCGAGGACGGTTCCGACCGCAGTGAGCCAGAAGTGTGCTCGTGCGAGGCCGGGATCGTACCACCGACCGACGATCAGCGGGAACCAGTAGTAGCTCGCGGCGAACAGTGCCGTCGTGATTGTGCCGACCAGCAGGAGGTGGAAGTGGCCGACGACGAAGGCGGTGCCGTGCAAGACGAGGTCGACGGGGATCGAGGCGAGGAACACACCAGTGACACCACCGAGGACGAACAACGAGACCGCGGCGAGGCAAAACAGCATCGGCGCAGTCAGGCGGACCCTGCCGTTCCAGAGGGTCGTGATCCAGTTGAACGTCTTGACGGCGCTCGGGACGGCAATCGCCAGCGAGACAGCCATAAAACTCGCCTGCAACCGTGGATCGATGCCCGTCGTGAACATGTGGTGGGCCCAGACGCCAAACGAGAGCACGCCGATGGCCAGTGTCGAGTAGACCACGTACCGGAACCCGAACAGCCGGCGACCGGCGAACCGGGGGAGAATGTGACTGATGAGTCCCATCGCTGGGAGGATGAGGATGTACACCTCGGGGTGGCCGAAGAACCAGAACAGGTGCTGAAAGAGGATCGGTCCACCGCCGTCCGTCGCGAAGAACACCGTGCCGACGTGGCGATCGAGGAGCAACATCAACAGCGTGCTCCCGAGTACCGGGAACGCGAACAGCACCAGGCCGGCGGTCGTCAGCATCGACCAGCTGTAGATGTCGAGAGTCGCCCAGGTCACCGACTCCCGTTCCATCACGATGGTGACGATCAGGTTAACCGCGCTGAGGATCGTGCTGACGCCGGCCAGATGGAGACCGAGCAAGAGGAAGTCGAAGCCGAGTCCTGGACCCTCGACCGACAGCGGTGGGTACATGGTCCAGCCGGTCGCCGGTGGGGCGAGCCAGCCGACCCCCAGCAAGTGCCCGACCGTCCCCGCCCGAGCCAGTACGAGAGCCGGCGGCAAGAGCCAGAACGCCGTCGCGTTGACTCGCGGGAAGGCCATGTCGTCGGCACCGATCAACAGCGGGACGAGGTAGTTGGCGAAACCGAACGCGACCGGCGTCGCGAAGAAGAACAGCATCGTCACACCGTGTGTCGTGAAGAAGGCGTCGTATGTCCCGGGCGGCCAGAGGTCGACGGCCGGCGAGAGCAACTCCGTCCGCACTGCGAGCGCGTCCGTCCCACCCCAGACGCCAGAGAGGGCACCGAACAGCAGATAGTACCGCCCGATGTCGCGGTGATCGAGCGTCGTCAGCCACGGAGAGAGGACACCGGGCCGTCGGTCGGTCATCGGTCTCGCCACCCGGCTCCCGTGACGTGTGTCCGCGCGAGTTCCCAGACACCGACGGCACCGATCGCAGTCGCGGACCCGAACGCGAGGACGGGGTCGACGGCGAAGAGGACGCCACCAAGTAGCGGTCCAGCGGCGACGACGACGGTTCGACGACGGTCGCTGGCCGGTCGGCAAATGGCACCACCGGCACGACGGGCGACGCCCGCGAGGGAGCGAGTGCCGTAGATCGCGAAGAGACCGCCCACGGCCAGCGGGGTCGGTGGCACACTCACGAGGACGAGGGGGAACGCCGCGACGACGAGGCTCCCGTAGACGAGGAGTGGTCTCGACCCGATGGAACCGACGAGTCGGGGGCCAGCGGTGCGGGCCAGTGCTCCGGCGACGATCTCGACGAGCAAGAGGAGCCCGAAGGTCGCCGCCGATCCCAACTGGATGCCGAGAACGGCCAGCTCGACGTCGAGAACCCTCGTGACGACCAAGACGACGAACACGGAGACCACGCCCATCGCCACCTCCAGCAGGGAATCCCCGAGGTGGGGGACAGTGCGGACACGCCGTGACGAGGGCTGCGATCCGGTGTCGTCGAGCGACAGCCAGAGCGCGCCCGCCGTCCCACCCAGCGCGACAGTCAGTGCGAGGACGATGCGAAAGCCCGCGGAAAACGACGCCGAGAGCACTAACACGATGATCGAGAGCACGAGTGGGCCGAGCACCCAGACGGGTCCGCCGGGTCGACGAGTCGATCTCGACGCAGGTGGCCAGGCGTCCGCGAGCGGGACTCCGATCGCGGTGCGAGACCAGTACCAGGCCGCCGGACCGAGCCCACCGGCTGTGACGGCCACCCAGAGAGCTAGCGTACTGTCCGTGACCGTCGGAGCGACCAGCCAGGCCAGCACTCCGGCGGTCGCACCAGCCACGAGCACTGGAAGCCTACCGGTGTCTCGGCGATCCAACGCAGTGATCGCGAGCCAGAACGTGCCGAACGCACCGATCGCGACCGGACCGACGCCACGCACGCTGAGGTACTCCGGGAGAAATCGAACAACGACGTACAGTGCTCCGTCGAAGGTCGCCACCGATGCGACGGCCGCGAAGAGATCCGTCAGCGTGCGGTCGACGCGCACACCGTCGACGATCTCGAACTGCTGGTCGGTCTCGGGACGGTGTCGCTCCGACTCGGCGACTGGCGGGTCGTCCATCTTCAGGACCTCCGTTCGAGGGCGTTCCGGAATCGGTGTGTGAGCCACCGCCACCAGCGACCGAGACGTGCGGCGGCGGAGACGACGAGCAGCCACAGCCGGCGGGCGACCACCGTGAGTGGGACGATCGCACGCCGGAGGAGTGCCCAGCCTCGTTCGAGGTAGGCGGACAGTCGCGTCCAGCGGTCGTCGTCGTGGAGTGGGGTCGGAAGCGTCTCGAGGCCGGCGGTGTCTGCAGTGTCGGTGTGTGTCCGGACTCGTGTCCTCGCGGCCGAGAGCCACCCGCCGATCGCGAACAGTCCGAAGACGAAGGCGAGGTATGCCACGGAAAGTGCGACCGTGGCGAACTGGACGACAGATCGGATCGCGCTGACGCCGTCAGAGAGACGATCGGCGACAGTCTCTCGCCCGTAGGCACCGACGACTTCGGCCAGAAAGATCGGCGTGAACACGAGGTTCAGTATCGTCGTATACTCGCCCGAGAGGGTCCCGCCGACGGTCCCTTGCCGTGGGACGATTCCGAGACCGTTCAGCACGTAGTGACTAACGACTCCAGCGACGATCGCGGCGGTCGCCAGTGTCACGAACAGTGTCGCAGCCATACGCCAGCCGTAGTATCGCCGGTAGAGACTGAGCAGCGGCGGGATCAGGAGGTCGGCGTAGATGAACGACAAGACACCGCCGAAGGGGAGGCCGTTGCGCCACAGGACCAGTGCGAACGGGACGTTGCCGACCGAACACATGAACGTCAGGATACCGATCAGGACCGCGACGACGGTGTTAGTGAGGACACCGACGAACGTCGACTGACTGCCAAACAGCGCCGTCCACCACGCCTGGGGCACCGCCGCACCGACGACGCCGGCGATCACGAACCCCAAAACGAGATCGCGGCCAATCATCTCCCAATCTTTGATCGTAGCTCGCGCGACGCTGCGCAGACTCTGTACGGTCAGGACCGCCCCGCCCTCGTCGTCGCTCTGTGCCCGAGCGACTTGGAGGCAGCCGCCACAGCAGTAGGTCCCGAGATCGCCACCGACACGCTCTCTCGTTGCGTTTTCGGGATCGGTGATCGTCGCATCACAGGTCGGACAGGTCTCCTCGTCGTTGCGCCGAACGTGGGCTCGTGCGCGCTCGATCCACGCCTCCGGGACGACGTGCGTAAACGCCAGCACCATCACGACCACGGCAACGACGCCGCCGAGGTACTCGCCGACGACGAACTGCCAGCCCAGCAGGACCCACATGGCGAGGCCGAGTTCGATCACCAGATCCGTGCTGGCGAACATGAACGCGCCGAGCGAGGCCGGTGCCGAAGCGCCCTTCTTGAACAGGGTCTTTGTGGTCCCGACCGCCGAATACGAGCAACTCGACGACGCCGCTCCGAACAGTGCCCCCAGCGACACCTCGCGAACGCCGTCACCGCCGAGGACTGCCGTCATCGTCTGTCTGTCGACGAACACCTCGACAGCGCCCGACAGCGTCAATCCGAGGACGAGAGCCCACCAGGAGTCCCAGGCCATCTCGGCCGTGAGTGCAACCGCCGTCCGTAGTGTGTCGATGTACATCTTTGTCAAGCGAGAGTTGCGATCGGACCGAGCCAAACCGACCGCACTGCGGTCGTGCGGTCGGGGCACATCGGTCCCCGATAGCGCCGATACTACGATGGCCGAAAAAGGACCGTGTCAGTCCTCGACAGTGTAGCCGAGTGACTCGATCGTCTCGACGACCGATTCGATGGCACTGACCGGCCCCGCGACGGCCACCTCGTCGGCCGGTGCGTCGGCCGCGACCGTCTCGATACAGCACTGGTTAGCGATCTCTTCCTCGACCATTTCCTCACAGTTCCGACAGACCATTCCGTCGACGTCGATGATGAACTTCGACATCGACTGTCCATTCGATCCGTGGCACCCTAAAAATGTAACTTTGATTATATTTATTGGCTGTTCAGCCGAACCGTTCGAGGATCGTCCCGTCGCTTCCGACGGCCACGTCGGAGTAAGTGTCACGACCCAGCGCACAACCCTGTAAGGTCTTGGGAGTGTCCGTGGGCTCTTTGGTCCAGTTGTTCTCTTCGAGCGCGAAGATGTCGCCGCTGTTGCCCACGGCGAGGCCGCGACCGCCCATCCGATCGACGGCGTGGAGTGTCTTCTCGCTCGCGTGTAACTGGAGCCAGTTGTAGCCGTTGTAGACGAAGATGGAACCGTCGTCCGCAGTCGCGTCGGCGTGGTTCCCGTCGATGGCGGCAATATCAGTCAATCCACCTTCCGCACCACGAATGCCGATCGGTGTCCAGCGACTGCCGCTGTTGCGGACGACCGTGCCACCGGTGTCGACGACGTAGACGGTCCCGTCAGCTACGTCTACCGCCGACGCACTCTCGCCACCGGTCGGCTTCGTGACCGTCTCGCGCCAGCGGACCCGTCCGTTCGACCAGTGGCCGGTGAGCAGCTCGCCCGAACTGTTTATGAGATAGACGGTCTCGCCGTTGGCGCGACCGCTGACGGCTACGTCCGTCCAGCTACTGGTCTTTTGTCTCGGCGCACTGAGGTCGGTCACACTGCCGCCACGAACGTCGTACCGGCCGACCACGCCGCTGGAACCACAGAGCCAGAGATACCGACCGTCGTCGGTCGCGTCGACGGCAGCGAGTGGGTTTTCGCCGCCAGTCGGCCCGTCTGAGACGACCGCCTCCCACGCGTCGCCGTTCCGCGTCAGGACGAGTCCGCTCTCACCGACGGCGAAAGGACCGTCGACGCTCATCACAGCGTCCGTGAGCCCCATCCGCGTCGGTGTGTCGACGTCGATCCACCCGTGTGGTGTCTGTTGGGTCGTCTGACACCCAGCCAGTGTCGTGCCGGCAGCTCCGAGGCCGACCAGAAACTGTCGTCGGCCGACGTTGTGCTCGTCGATCATGGGAAGGGGAGTCCGATCGGCAACAACACGAGGACGCCAGCAACCGCCGAGAGCGTGCCGATCGCCGCGATCAGTTCCTCGTTCCACGGGGGCAACCGTTCGACCACGACGAATCCCGTCACCGTGACCATCCAGAACGGGTCCATCGTCCCGACCAGCACCAGGAGCAGGAAAAACGGCCAGGTCGTCGTGGCACAGTCGCGTCCGGCCACGAATCCGTCACGAATCGCCTGTTGTGGCTCTTTTGAACCCATCTGGGCCGGAGCACAGCAGTTCCCGAGAGCGCGCCGCTTGGCGTCGGTAAACTGGTACCCACCGATCAACAGCAGGGTACCCCCCACGACGAGGTTCGGAGCTCCAGTGACGACGGTGGCGATCCCGACCAGCGCCTCGAACAGCAGCGGAACAGTCCCGATGACCGTCCACACCACGCTGTAGCTCAAGAGGAAGCCCGAGAGTGCAATCGTCGGCCGCTCGGTCAGTTGACGGTCGTAGTGCCTGATCGCCGGCACCATCGCGGGATACATCATCGCCGCCATCATCACGCCCCACGAGAGCAGGTACGTGGCGACACCGATCGCCCCGTCGGCCAGCGCACCCGCTTCGAGTGCGCCCGGGTCGGTCATGCCACGGGTCGAGGGCGGTGTCGGCATCGGCACCCACCCGGCGAACAGGGCGACCCACAGGGCGACTGCGGCCGCGAGCGCGCCGGTCGTGGCGTGGCGTTGATCGTCGTCGATACGTGACAGGAACTCGGTGATTGTTCTGGTCATAGGTTGCAGTGTTGTCGAGGCGGGTGGTACGGAGCGAGGCCGACATCTGTGGAGCGGTGAATCCTCGGCGGCGGCCGATCACACTGGCGGGGTGGTTCGGGAGCGTCTGGGTCAGTCACGGCTATGTCGAGCGTAGCTCGGTGTCTCTCGAACGGGTGTGAACGGACCTGGAGCGGCCGTCCGCTCGCCTATCGTTGCGATCCGGACGACGAACGAGAGCAACACCGTGAACGGGAAGACTACGGCGGCGACCGCGAGACCGACGAGCAATTCGAGGACGAACGGGTGTGCCACCAGCGGTCGTCCGTTCGCGAAGACCAGAATCGTCAGGCCAGCGATCAGGAACGCCCCCAGCCCGGTGTAGCCGACGATCCGGGAGAGCCGCGAGAGCGCCTGCTTGATGTACAGCGCCTTGTAGTACTGTCTGAGCAGGTCGAGCGCAATCGAGAGCTGTTTCAGCTCTTCGATCAGAGTCCGGGCCGGCGGCGAGAGGTCGTCACCGTGGTCTTCGAGGAGCTTCCGGGCCGTCTGGACGTTGTACGGGTAGTTGTCGCCCATCATCGGGACGAGCAGTTCCTCGATCGGCTGGCGCTGGCCGGTGACCCGAGACTGGATGTGAGCGACCTGCGAGCGGAGGACGGCGACGAACGTCGCCCCGGTGTCGTGGGCTGGCCCCGTCGTCGCGTCGAGTTCGTCGGCCAGTCGTTCGACTCGTTCGTCGACCACCGCGACGAGGGCGGCCAGAAACGGTCCCGGATCGTTCGAGCTGACACCGGCGGCCGGGTCGACCGCTTCGATCTCGGCGCGGAACTGACGGACACTGTTCATCTGTTCTCGGATCTCGTCGAGCGATCCCACGACGCGGGCCACCGTCAACTGGTTCACGGAGACGACGATCGGCACGAACGAGAATAGCCCGGAGATGATCGCGGTGAACAGCCCGGTGACGAACCCGGCGTTGCTCATCCCTACGACATCGAGTCCGATCAAGGCGACGAGCGTCGCGTAGACGACACCGGTCAGCAACACCGCGATCGACCACCGGTTCCCGTCCAGCAGGAACCACCGCCGGACCGACCCCCAGCTGTGATCGTCTAGCAGGGACACGACCACGAGTACGCCCGTGACGACGACTAGGCGAGCGACGACGTAGAGGTAGTGTGCCCCCAGAGAAGTCGCCCGTACACTCAGCGTCCCGGCGACGGTAATCGCGCGGCGCACCCACTCACGCCGTGACTCGTCGCTCATATCACCGGCACCCCCTGAACGTTGCCCATCTCCACCTGCGCCAACACCAGTGCGAGCGCCACGACCGCGGCACAGAGTACTGCCAGTCGACGGAGCATCATACTCCGTGCACGGCGCATGTCGGCCATGCTCTCGGGGTGGTAGCCGAGGTACCAGAGGCTGATAATAGAAGCCAGGGTCATCGAGAGGATGTTGACCAGCACGACGGCCACTTCGCCGACGATCGCTGCGGGGCGAGCCCAGGCCACGCCGACACCGATCACGCCGATCGGTGGCATCACGGCCGCAGCGATCATCACGCCGACGAGGTCCATCGTCCCGCTCGTCGAGAGACTCAGCGCGCCCGCGAAACCGGCTCCCAGGGCCACGACGATCAAGAGGAAGTTGGGGGCCGTGTGGCTACTCACTTCCAGCAGCGTCCGGACCTCCGGGAAGTCGGAGACGATCGACGAGTACCGGACCAAGAAGGCAAAGCCAACGGCACTGATGAGCGCGACGACGGCACCGGTCAGCTGGTACCTGACACTCTTCGTGTAGAGTCGGGGTGCATCGAGGACCGTCGCAACACTCGTCGCCATCACCGGGCCGATCAGCGGGGCGATGACCATCGCGCCGACGAGCACCGGCAGGGAGTTCAGCAACACACCGGCCGTCGCGACGATGGCGCTGATCGCAGTCATCAACAGGTAGATTACCTGATCCGGGACCATGTTCGAGGCCTTCGAGACGAGTTCCCCCCGCGCGACTCCCTGATAGCCGAGCCCCTTGACCTCGTGGTACGGGTTCTCGCCCCGCCCGAGTCGGTCTGAGACCACTGCCTCGGGCTCGATCACGACGGTGTACAGCTCGTCGTCGATGTCGAGTTCCCTGAGCTTGGTCTGGATGTGTTCGACCGTCTGTGTCGGGAGTGGGAACTCGATGGCTGCGGTCTCCGTTCCGGCGTCGACCTCCTCGGTCAGCACGTAGTCGAGTTCGTTCTCTTCCAGTACCTCGGTGACGCGGTGGCGGGCGTTGTCCGTCAGGGTGAGAACCCGGACGACTCGCAAATCCTCTCGGGCCATCACTGGTCACCTGGCCGGGCGTCGCTCCACGCTCGTCGGTCTGTTCGTGTTTGTTGTCTCATGATAATCGGTAGCTGTGAGCTGGGACACTGCTGTGTGACCACTCGTACCGTCGACTGTGCCAGCCGTTCGCGCCGGTCGATACGGACGATTGACCGTGTCAGATCTGCAGGAACTGCTCTGGCGAAGGTGTTTCTTCGTCGAACGCAGCTGCATACAGCGACGCGAGCAACGACCTGATCGCCTCGAGGCGATCACCGCCCAGTCCGTCGCAATTCGTCCCACAGCGCCCAAGAACCGGGCCGTCTCGAATCGCCACGAACGCGAGGCGACCGTGACAGTCCGGACATCGGATCGTCACGTGGTCGTACATCCACGCGACCTCGTGGTCGTACTCGCGGAGGCGATGTGCGAGTGCCAGCCAGACGTGGCGATCTGCGGTCTGTCTCCCATCCGCGGCCCGTTTCAGGCGACGGAGCGCCAGTGCCCCACGCCGGTACAACACGTCGTCGTCCTCGTGGTGTCGTTGGTGACACCGCCTGAAGTGGGCGAGCAAACCCTCGTAGGAGGACTCGACTCGGCCGTTCGTCAGGAGACCGCCACGGTTGCCGGCCAACGAACCGTCCGTTACGGCCCGGTACCGGCGCCCGCGCTCGTCGTAGTGCTCTGAGTCAGTTAGCGGTGCTCCGGTGTCTGGACAAAATGCGTCGTTACCGATCATGGGTCGAGAGAACTGAAGACGGGACTGTTCGAGTCAGAGTGTCATCCACGCGGACCGTGTCCCTCTGACCGAGTGCGACCACACGTTCGGCCGTGATCGATAAATAGTGGTAACAATACCCAATTATCTATTGAGTGTCAGAGCGGGCAAGGGAGGCGTCCGGTCGGGCGGTCGGATCTGTTAGCTCACGCAGTAGGAGTCAGAGCGTCCGGGTGAGACCGTCCAGAAAGGAAATCACTATCAAGCGCGTTCGACTACCATCGCTCGTGAGCGGTTCCAGGGTGGACATGCACGTGAAAGTGCTCGACGAACGCGTCGTCGAGCGGGCGAAAGCGCGCGGACTGGACGTACTCGTCTACGCACCGCACTTCACACGACTCCCCGAGATCGAATCCCGAGCGGCGCAGTACTCCGACGACGAGCTGACGGTCGTCCCGGCAAGAGAGCTATTCACCGGCAACTGGCAACAGCGCCGCCACGTCCTCGCCGTCGGGCTCTCCGATCCGGTGCCCGACTTTCTCACGCTAGAGGGGACGATGGAGGAACTGAAGCGTCAGGATGCCGCCGCGCTCGTTCCCCATCCCGGCTTTCTCAACGTCAGTCTCACGCGCGAGGAGATCAGGGCACACCGCGACCGGATCGACGCCGTCGAGGTGTACAACCCGAAACACTGGCCCCACCACAACCGCCGGGCGAAGGCCCTGGCGAGTGACTTCGGTATCGAGCCGTTCACGTCGTCGTACGCCCACGTCAGGGGCACCGTCGGCGAGGCCTGGGTCGAATTCGACCGCGATATCGACGACGGCGCGGCGCTCGTCCGCGCGCTCAGAGCGGAGGCTCCCAGACGGGTGTTCCATCGAGACGGGCTCGCGCATCGGCTCCGCTGTGGCGTGGAGTTTTGCCACCTCGGCTACGAGAACAGCTGGTCGAAAGTCGATCGCCTCCTGTTGCAGGGGACGGAGCCGACTCACCCGAACCACGTCGCCTACGGCGGTCGGTTCGACGACGTGAAGGTGTACTAAGCGGCCGCCAGGCCGACGATCTGCATCGCCTCGGTCGGTACGTACTGCGGGAGGACGTGGACGAGGACGATCGCGACGACGACCTCGAAGGCGGTCACCACGACGGTGACGATCTCGGCGCGGTCGCTGGAGGTGGTGACGCCGGTGGGCGATCCGTACTCCTGGTCCGACAGCGGATAGAACAGCGCGATCCCCCGCCGAGAGCCGAAGTAGTCCAGCGCGTAGTGGGTGACGACGCCGAGCCAGACCCACTGGAGGTTCGAGAAGTAGATCGGGTACGCGAGGAAGACCGCGAGCACCGGGAGGTTGTGCAGCGTCTTGCGGTGGCGGCCGAAGGCGGTGTCCACGTCGGGAAAGAGCGCGCCGAGGACGATCGGCACGGACACCTCGGCGATCGTCACGAACGTCTCTACGTCGCCGGAGGGTTCGAGGACGTAGCCCAGACCGATACTCAACAGGGCCGCGTTCAACACGTGCCCGCGTTTGTTCATGCAGTGGTGGCTAGCTGGCGACCGGTATAATGGTCGGCGATTTCCACCGGCGTCCCGCGTCGGTGCCGGTCGGCGTGGACGAGACCGTCAGGCTCGTCTCTGGACCGCGTCCCTGAGGTCCGAGAGGGCCTGTCTGGCGATCTCGCGTTTGACCGTCGTCCGATCGCCGTCGAACTCGTAGCGCTCGACCGCTGTCGACGAGTCCCCCGTCCCCCACGGTGCGGCGTAGGCGACGCCGACGTAGGCGGTGCCGACCGGGGTCTCCTCGGTCCCGCCCGATGGACCGGCGACGCCGGTGGTCGCGACGCCCCACGTCGTGTCGGCGGTGTCTCTGACGCCGCGAGCCATCTGGCGGGCGACCGGCTCGCTGACCGCGCCGGCCGCGTCGAGGACCTCGCGGTCGACCGCCAGCAGGTCCCGCTTGGCGTCGTAGGAGTACGTGACGACCGAGCGATCGAAGTAGTCACTCGACCCCGGCACGTCGGTCAGCAGCGAGCCGATCAGGCCGCCGGTGCAGGACTCCGCGACGGCGACGGTCGCGTCGGTCTCGCGCAGTGTCTCGCCGACGCGGGCCTCGATCCCGCCGTCAGTGTCGTCTGGCATATCTGATCGTTGGGCGCACTCCGGTATAACGGTTCCAGCCAGATCGCACGGTCGGCAGACCGGTGGATAGTGGGTTTAAATATACGATGCGAACTAATTGAAATATACTCTGCGATTGGTACGGACCGCAGTGCTACTCAACAGTGACTACAGCACCAGCCCAAATGCTACCAATTGGCTGCTGCGCGTCGTTTGGGAACCCAGCCTGAATCTGAACGTCTCCAAAGCCGTCGCCCTCAAACGTCGCGTCCAGCTCTACGTTGACGTCTTCGTCTTCAGGTTGCAAGAACTGCTTGACAGCCTTAAATTTATACGCGTCATAGTCAACTGGCAGGCTTGATGAGTGGGTGTACTCGAAGTTCTTTTTAATATCGCTGGCAGTGAAGTCAGATGCTCTCAGTGTCGGCTGTTCTGCATTCTCCGCTTCTACTAAAACAACGAAACTATGCTTGGCAGCGAAAAGAGGGGTTGACACTTCCCAGCTGGCACTGATCGTGGTATCTTCACCATAATAAATAGTGTAGTCATCAGCTGAGAGGTCAACATTATTTGCCACCTGAGGACTCACCTGACCGCCTTGGGTAGAATCCTCTTTGCTACCAGTTTGATTGCGAGTCCCTTCTCTACGAGATCCCAAGGCAGACTGCGATACCGTTGACGCCAAACTGACACCAGCAATGGCAGTACCACTCTGTTTCAGGAACTCTCGTTTGGAAATGTTGGAGTTCATTTTTGAACACACTCACAAAATTATTTCTTATTATAATAGATCTAATTAAAAAAGAAGTAATTACCTAAGTCATAAAGTATAAATTACACTATTGTGTCTGTTGATGCTTGCTCTTTAATCACCATTAGTTTTGGAATATAACACCCTGATTATGATTTGCAGAAAGAATTTATTGGTCGGACGCCTGGATTTTCATATGATATCGGCACCGAACTCAAAAGAAGGATGGATCACATTCGGACTACTTGTCTCGTTCATGTATTCAGCCATTATAACTCTCAATACGAATACAGGGATACTAGACTCGGCTGTATTGGGACTATTTTATGGAGGGATGATGGCTTTCTGTGTTGTAATACTGGTTTTTATTTGGAGAGTGGGCCAATCATTTCTCATCGGCAGAGAAGAAGACTCTGTATAGGATTTCCGCCACGGAGCTGATGTATATCTCACATAAACCAGCCAACTACAAATTTTAATTGTGTAGAGTAGTTAGTCAGTCATAATTTCATTATGTCCTACAGAACGACGATCGGCTGGTCACTTCTCACTTCCGGACTCGTCACGCTCGTCCTCGGCTTTCTCCCCGGCAGCGACCTCTTCTGGGGGATCGCCCTGCTCGTGGTCGGCGTCGCCGCCCTCCTGGTCCGCCAGATGTGACGACCGCAGACAGAAAGAGAAAGGGGAGTCGACGTACACTGTCGATCATGGACTATCAAACGCCCCGGTTCTTCCGGGTGGTCCAGTACGCGCGGCGCGCCGATCGAGACGTGATCGACATGGTGTCCGGAAGCCCGGACTGGGACCCGCCCGCAGGTATTCGCGACGGCCTTCGGGAGTACGCCGACTTCCCGGCCGACGACTTCCAGTACCTGCCGAGCGACGGGCTCCCGGAGCTACGCGAGCACGTCGCCGCCCGGCGCGGAGTCGACCGCGACCGCGTCATCGTCACCAACGGAGCCGGCGAAGCCAACCACCTCGCGATGTTCGGCGGTCTCGAACGGTTCGGCGGCAACGAGATACTGCTGACCGATCCGGTCTTTCCCTACTACGCCGGGCGAGCGCACTTCCTCGACGCCGATGTCGGGTTCGTACCGGTCGAGGATCGAGGCCACCTCGATCCCGAGCGCGTCCGAGAACGGGCCAGCGAGGAGACGGCGGTGATCGTCGTCAACACGCCCAACAACCCGACGGGTGCGGTGTACGACGCCGACGTGATGGAACGGCTCGTCGAGATCGCCGAAGTGAACGACGCCCTGCTGGTCTCGGACGAGGTGTACGACCACTTCGACTACACCGGCCGGTTCAGTTCGGCCGTCGAAATCGACTCGCCCAACGTCGTCGCCACCAACTCCTTCTCGAAGGCGATGGCGATTACCGGCCTGCGGGTCGGGTACGCCATCTTCCCGCCAGAGGACGGGCCGACCGGCGACCTGCTCGAACGAGCGCGAACGCGACACATGCTCACGAACGTCACCGGCTCGCGCCCGGCACAGTACGCCGTCCTGCGGGCGCTCAAGACGACTGGGCCCGAGTACTACGCCGACATCCGAGATCGGCTCCGCGAGCGGATCGACACGTTCTGTGAGACACTGGAAGCTGCCGGAGCGGAGTACGACCGCCCCGAGGGCGGGTTCTACGTGATGGCCCGCTTCGAGGACTACGACGGAAGCTTCGACCACGCCTACGAACTGATCGACGAGGCCGGCGTCGCGGGAATGCCCGGCCAGGCCTTCGGCGACTCGCGCAGCGAGTGGTTCCGCTTCGCGCTGATGACACCCCGCGTCGACGAGGCGGCCGACCGACTCGCGGCGTTTTTCTCCCGATAGCTGACCGACAGTCAGCGTCTGATACACCGACCGTGAGCGTCGAGTAGCGACGGCACTGTCACCGGACGCGGCGTCGTCGCCCTCCTCGTCGGACTGTCCCGACGAGCGTCTTCCCCGTGGTGCGCAACGACGACGGTCCGTCTCATACTGCCGGCTGTAACTGTTGCAAGAGAGTCGCGATACGGAGTCGCGAAATTCGTCACAGACGTACAGCCGGTAGTATCACTCCCTGACGACGTTCGATTCGAGGTCCCGCGGGTAGTAGGTGAGTCGCTCGATCCCGTCTGCCGTGATCGCGACGGTGTCCGAGTGGCGGTAGCCGGCCTCGTCGGTGTAGAGGCCCGGCTCGATCGTGTAGACGTGGCCCGGCCGCATCTCGGCGTCGTTGCCCCGATCGATGTAGGGCGGTTCGTGGCCGTCCATCCCGATGTTGTGACCCACGTGGTGGCGCGCGAGGTCGGCGACGCCCTGCTCCTCGAAGTAGTCCCACACCGCCTGGTCGACGTGGCTGACCGAGACGCCGGGGCCCATCGCCTCGAAGGCCACGTCCTGGGCTTCGACCATCAGTTCGAAGTAGTGGGTCTGCTCGTCGCCGACTTCGCCGACGAACATCGTCCGTTCGAGTTCGGCGTAGTAGCCGTCGACGTTGGCCGTCGCGCCCGTGACGAGCACGTCTCCGGTCGCGAGCCGCTCGTTGGGCGTGTGGCCGTGCGGGAGCGCCGTCTCCGAGCCGCTGATGTAGCCGGCGTGGACCGGACCGTCGGCCCTGGTTCGGACGGCGTACTCGGAGCCGAGCGTGTCCAGCATGGCCCGTGACGCCTGAAGCGACGCCCGCTGGCTGACCGTCGCCGGATGCGCCCCCGGCTCGGTGAGGTCTGCGAGGTGGCGGTGCCCGAGGTTCGCCCACCGCGCGGACTCCTCGATGAGGGCGACTTCGGCGTCGCTCTTTGCCTCGCGCATCCCGGCCACCCAGCCGTCGTGTTCGGTCACGTCGAGGAACTCGCTCAGCGCCGGCCCCTCGTAGCCCATCACGCCCGGCGCGCCGTCGCTGTCTGTAAGGACCGTCTCGACGCCGAGTTCCGCGATCGCCTCGGCGACCGTCGCGATCGGCTCGCCGCCGGGGTAGTCGAAGTAGCTGTGGACGGCGTCGATCCGGGGGTTGGGCTCGACGCGCTCGACTTCGAGTCGGGGCACGGTGATCTCGACGCGCCCGTCGGTGACGACCAGCGCGACCGGGCGCTCGGTCTGGATGTGATGAAAGCCGGTCAGATACTCGATGCTCGTCGCGTCGAACCAGACGGCACCGTCGGCGTCGGCCGCCGCCAGCCGGTCGCGGACGTTCGCGAGGCGATCGCGGAACTCGCTCGCCGGAAGTGTTGTCGGCATACTCGCTCCAAGAGCCCGGCCAGAAAAAAGCCACCGCCGCCGGCACTCTCAGAGGCGGTCCCGCGCGGCTTCGAACGCCTCGCGCGTGTTGAGGTTCTCGAAGGTCGCCATCGTCGCGTGGCGTTCGATCTCGTCGCGGTCGATCACTGCGACGTCGAGCGCGTCCAGTGTGACGGCCACGCGACGCTGGCCGTCGTCGAGCGCCCGCCGGCAGGCGTCGGCCATCGCGTCGGCGTGATAGACCGCCTGTGTCGTCTGGAGCCACTCGTCGGGCTGTGGGACGGCACCGTCGTGGCCCGCCGCCCGTTCGAAGAGGTGTGCGACCAGAGCGGGCTCGACGAACGGCATATCGCAGGCGACGACGGCGGCGTACTCTCCCGCGACCGCGTCGAGTCCCGTCTCGATCCCGGCCAGCGGGCCGCGATCCGGGACGGGATCCAGCGCGAACGAGACCGGCACGTCGAGGCCGTCGAGGGCCGCCGCCACGTCCCGACGCTGGTCCGCGCGGCAGTTGACCACCAGCTCGTCGACGACCCGCGCGAGACGGTCGGCGACCCGTCGAACCATCGGTGTCCCCGCGAGGTCGGCCAGCGCCTTGTCTCCGTCGCCAAAGCGCGTCGAGCGCCCGCCAGCGACGACGACGCCACTCTGCATAGCTGGCCGTTCGCGGCGAGTCCTAAAGAGCGTTGGCCGCACGGTCGCGTCCAGTCACACAAGCACAACCCCTTTGCACCGGCCAGCCCAAGCAATCGCCAATGTCGAAGTGCGACGCGTGTGGTAAGACCGAGAACATGCCGTACCGGTGTCACCACTGCGGGGGGACCTACTGCTCGGAGCACCGGCTGCCGGAGGCACACGACTGTCCGGGGCTGGACGACTGGGGTGACCCCGACGGCGTGTTCGACAGCGGATTCGACGACAGTGTCGACGACGGCGGAGGCCGCGGACTCGGCGACCGGCTCTCGGTCGACACCGGGCCGGGCAGCATCCTCGGGTACTTCCGCGGGAACGCGACCTACACCATGCTGGGCCTGATGTGGGTCACGTTCCTCTTGCAGCATCTGGTGGTCCTCGTGGGCATCCCGATCGGCGGGCCGACCTGGAGCGCGATCTTCACACTCCAGCCCCAGCACCCAGAGTACGTCTGGACCTGGTTCACCTCCGTGTTCTCTCACGCGCCGCTGAGCCTCGGCCACATCGCGCTGAACAGCATCGTGATCTTCTTCTTCGGCCGGATCGTCGAGGACTACGTCGGATCGAAGAAGTTCACGATCCTGTTTCTCGTCTCCGGTGCGCTGGCCGGCCTCGGTCAGATCGGGCTCTCGCACCTGCTCGTCTTCCTCGGTTACCAGCCCGGCCTCGGTGCCGGCGTTCTGGGGGCCAGCGGTGCCGGACTGGCGATCATGGGCGTCCTGACGGTCCTCAACCCCGGCCTCCGGGTCTACCTCTACTTCCTGATTCCGGTGCCGATCTGGGCGATCACCGGCTTCTACGTGATCGTCAGCGTCGCCGGCATTCTCGGCGTCGGCGGCCCCTTCACCGGCGGCAACGTCGCCGACATGGCCCACCTCGTCGGCCTCGTGATCGGGCTGTGGTACGGCAGTCAGGTCAAAGGCCAGCGGCGAACGCCCGATCAGTTGCAGTTCGGCGGCGGCGGTCGCGGACCCGGCGGTCCCGGCGGACCGGGCGGTCCCGGCCGCGGTCGGTTCTGATGGAGCCCGCTCGACCCGAGTTCGTCCCCGATCCGGCGCTCTCGCGCGGCGAGATGGAGTCGCTCCAGCGAGAGATCGCCGCCGAGGCGACGTTCGCGGACGACCTCGGCTTCGATCCGGCGGCGCTCCGGTCCGACCCCGAGCAGCACAGACTGGGCGAGGATGTCGGGGACGGCTCTGACAGCGCGCCAGCGCAGCCGCTGGTCGCGGGCGTCGACCAGGCCTTCGTCGACGACGTGGCGGTCTCGGCGGTCGTCGTCAGCCGCGGCGACGAGGTCGTCGAACGCGTCCACGCCGCCGTCGAGACGGAAATCCCCTACATTCCGGGGCTGCTCTCCTTTCGCGAGGGCGGGGCGATCCTCGCGGCGCTCGGGGAACTACGACGGACGCCGGACCTGCTGGTCGTCGACGGCAGCGGCCGCATCCACTTTCGGGAAGCCGGGCTGGCGACCCACGTCGGCGTCCTGTTCGACGTGCCCGCGATCGGCGTCGCCAAGAGCCTCCTCTGTGGCCGGCCCCGAGAGTCGCTCGACGGGAAACTCTCGGTCGGAACGACCGTCGGAATCGAGGCCGACGACAGCGTCGAGACGGCCACGCCGGGGGCGCTGATCGGCCACGCCGTCCAGACCCGACAGTACGACTCGCCCAAGCGCCACGTCAATCCGCTGTACGTCAGCCCCGGCCACCGCGTCGGGGCCGAGACTGTCCCCGAGCTCGTGCTCGCGACCACGGCCGGCTACAAGCTCCCGGAGCCGACGCGGCTGGCCGACAGCGACGCCGACGAGGCGAAGGCCGCAGTGCGAGACGATCGGGCCTGACAGTCTTCACCGAATCCACGTGACTAATGTACCGGTCTGGTGAAGGGCCGGGCGTGTCCCTCCAACCAGTGTTTCTCGCCGCCGACGGCGGCCTCGACTACGATCGGATCGTCACCGAAGTGGTCCCCATCGCCAACCTGATCCTCCTGTTCGCTGCAGTCTCGCTGCCTGCATTCGTGCTCGGACTGTTGGTGGGTCCGGAACTTAGCGTACTGTTCTTTCTCGTCGGTCAGTTCGTCCTCGCAGTCGGGGTCGCCGTCGTCCTCATGTACGTGATCGTCCGGGCGCTCCAGCTCCACGAGGAACGCGAGTCGGCGGCGACCGACGGATCGGCCGACCGGTGACGGGAAGGTTAACTATCAGGGGGGCGAGGCTGCCGACATGACGAAGACGGCGCTGATAACGGGTGCCTCCTCTGGCATCGGGCGGGCGACGGCCGAGGCGTTTCTCGCGGACGACTGGCAGGTGTGGGCGACGGCCCGGAACGAGGCCGACGTGGCCGGTCTCGCCGACTCGGGTGCGAAGACGGCCGAACTCGACGTGACCAACGCTCGCGAGTGCGAGCGGGTCGTCGAGACGGTCGTCGGGGCCGAGGGACGCATCGACTGTCTGGTCAACAACGCGGGCTACGGCCAGTACGGCCCCCTCGAAGACGTGACGACGGCACAGCTCCACGAGCAGTTCGACGTGAACGTCTACGGCCCCCACCGACTCACGCGGGCGGTCCTGCCTCACATGCGGGACCGCGAGGACGGCACGATCGTCAACGTCTCCAGCGTCAACGGCCGGATCGCGACGCCGGGGGCCGGAGCCTACGCCGGCTCGAAGTTCGCCCTCGAAGCGATGAGCGACTCGCTGCGAGCCGAGGTCGCCGACTTCGGCGTCGACGTGGTCCTGGTCGAGCCCGGTCCCGTGGAGACGAACTTCGTCGACCGGGCGGGCGAGGCGATGGCCGACACGGACGCCTCCGGCGCGTACGGGTGGCTCTACGAGCTCTACGAGGACACCGCGCTGGTCAGCGAGAACGCGGTGTCGGTCTCGCCAGAAGCGGTCGCACACGCGATCCGTGACGCCGCCGTGACCACCGATCCACGGCCGCGATACCCCGTCGGCCAGTTCGCTCGCGTCGCCACCCTCGCCAGCCACCTCCCGGGTCGCTGGCGGGACCTGGCGGTCGCCGTCCTGCGGAAGCTCGTCTGACCGGCCCGGCGTTTTTGCGACTCGGGCACGTCGTGTCGGTATGCCCGACGCTGCCGTACTCCTGTTCGACGGGGTCGAATCGCTCGACGCCGTCGGCCCGTACGACGTGCTGGCGAGAGCGATAGAGAGCGACGGAGCCCTCGCCGACGTGGCGCTCGTGACCGCGACGCCGACCGAGAGCGTGACCGCGAGCAAGGGAACCGAGATCGTGCCACACGGTACGCTCGACGCCGAGGACCCGCCCGACTACCTGCTCGTGCCGGGCGGGCGCTGGGCCAGCGGGACCGACGGGGGCGTCAGAGCGGCCGTCGAACGCGGCGTCGTCCCGGACCTCGTCGCGGACTGTCACGCCGCCGGCTCGACGGTCGCCGCAGTCTGTACCGGTGCGATGGTACTCGCCCGCGCCGGACTCCTCGACGGCCGCCCGGCAGTGACCCACGCCAGCGCGCTGTCGGACCTCGCCGCCACGGACGCGACGGTCGTCGACGCGCGCGTCGTCGACGACGGCGACGTGCTCACTGCCGGCGGCGTCACCGCCGGCATCGATCTCGCGCTGTGGCTCGTCGAACGCGAGTGGGGCACGGGCGTCGCCGAACGCGTGCGAACGACGCTCGAATACGACCGTTCGGACGACATCTACCGGAGCGAGAGCGTCTAGTCCAGGCAGGCCGCGACGACTTCCAGCAGCTCCTCGCCCTGGACCTCCTCGGCCAGCAGCGGCACGCGCCGGACCTCGTGCCCCCGGAAGAGGTCCTGAGAGCGGGCCAGCGCGTCCTGCTGGACGGACCACCGACGGGCACAGAACTCGCAGTCGTCGTGGTTCGGACCGACGTAGTCGCCCGGTAGTTCCGCGTCGACGACGCTGTCGAGGTCCTGTAACACGCGGTTGACGACGAGGGTTCCGGCCGGGATACCGAAGGCCTCTAGCCGGTCCAGCAGCCGCTCGGACTCCATCACCGAGAGCTCTTCGGGCACCATCACGACCCGGAAGTCGGTCTTCTCGGGGTCGCGCAGGACCGCCCGGAGCTGTTCGATCTGCTCGCGCATCGCCTGGAGGTCGCGCTCCATCTCCTCTTGGTCCGCGTCGTCGCCGAACATCCCGCCGAGCCCCTCAAGCATGCCCGACATGCGATCTTTGAGCGTCAGCAGCTTTCCGAGCATCGAGTCCATCGCCTCGGGCAGTTCCAGCAGTCGGAGCGTGTGGCCGGTCGGCGCTGTGTCGACGACCACGCGCTCGAAGCGGTCGTCGTCCATGTACTGCAAGAGCAGTCGCATGGCCGCGGCCTCGTCCGATCCCGGCATCGATCCCGCGAGCGGGTTCGCGTCCTCGCCGCCGAGCAGCTGTTCGAGACCGCCGAGGTCGCCGTCCATCCCCAGCGGTCCCTCCCCGACGGCGGCCTCCGGGTCGATCTCGGCGGCGTACAGCGGGAGGTCCTCGCGGATCCGCGCGGGCTCGGCGGGGATCTCGGTCCCGAGCGTGTCTGACAGGGAGTGTGCCGGGTCGGTCGAGACGACCAGCGTCGCCGTGCCGTCGCGGGCGCTCGCAAGCGCCGTTGCCGCGGCACAGGTGGTCTTGCCGACGCCGCCCTTGCCGCCGTAGAGGACGTAGTCCGGCGCGTCGACACCGGTCGGCGCGTCGATCTCTTCGACCGTCTCGACGTCGAGTTCGCTCATACGTGGAGGTACGCCGTTCCGTCCTTGAGACTGTCGACTGGGTAGTGACTCGAACGACGGCTGTGACTCGCGGGGACCTGGAAAAACGGACCGGGCTACTGCCGAGAGGAGCGTGCTTCGCGCACGTCTGCGCCGTCACGAAGCTTGTCCTCGCAGTAGGGGCAGACCCGTGGCCCGTCGTGTCCTTCGGGCGTGAAGACCCGAACGTACTGCTCTGTTACGAACTCTCCGCAGTTCTGGCACTCGGGCATCTATTATTTCACTCACACGATTGCATATATGTTTTCCGCATCGCCACACTGTTGCCGGCAGTCGCCAGGCCGTGTGCGCGCCGAGCGGACGTCCGGCCAAGAGATATAGGCCACGGCTCCGACGCCCGTCCATGGACGATCTGACGCGACGGCGGCTACTCGGTGGGACCGCCGGGCTGGTGGCCGGGACGGCGGGCTGTGTCGGCGGTGACGCCAACACTGACGCCGACGCCACTCCGACCGACCGGGAGCTGATGACCAGCGGGAGCAGCGACGTGGACTTCGATCACCCGTCGGCGACGGGGATCAACGACCAGCCGACGCTCGGTGACCGGGGCCGGCAGGGCGTCATCGTCGCCTTCGAGGACCCCTCCTGTCCGACCTGCCGGCGGTTCCACCGGAACACGTTTCCACAGATCGAGTCCGAACTGCTCGCGCCTGGCGACGTGGCCTACGTCTTCCGGGGGTATCCCGTCGTCTACGAGTGGGGCGGCCCGGCGACGCGGGCGCTGGAGGCGACGTTCGCTCGCGACCCGGCGGCCGTCTGGGATCTAAAGGCTCACTACTTCGACCAGCAGGGGCAGTTCTCGACGGACAACGTCCTCGATCGCACCCGTTCGTACCTCGACGACGCGACCAACGTGGACGGATCGGCGGTCGTCACAGCGGTGAGCGAAGACGCCGCCGCCCAGGCGGTCCAGACCGACTACGACGCCGGACAGGCCGCTGGCGCGTCGGGGACGCCGACGTTCTACCTGTTCCGAGACGGCGAGTACCAGACGACGGTCAGCGGAGCCCAGGACTTCACGGTCTTCGAGAACGTCCTTCTGGGATGATGGTCTCGCTACCGACGCGCCGGGCCGACTGGCGACTGATGGGACGCACTGCCCGGCTCGTCGTGACGATCCCCGCCTACGCCGCGATCGCTGCCGTGGCCGCCGTGGCGGGACTCACTGCCTTCTCGCTGTCGCTGAACGTCTCGCTCGTCGTCGACACGCTCTCGCTGCCCATCTCTACGGTGTCGAAAGTCGAGCTTCTCGCGAGCCTCTATCCCTTCGTCGGCACCGCCTTCACGCCGCTGCAGGGCGGCCTGCTCGTGGTCGTCGCGGCCACGCTGGGCGTCAACGTCGCGATGGTGGCCTACCACTTCCGAGAACACGGCCTCTCGCTCCAGCAGGGCGGAACGAGCGTCCTCGGGGCGGTGTTGGGCGCGCTCGGGGCGGGCTGTGCGGCCTGTGGCTCGGCGATCCTGCTGGGACTGCTGTCGCTGGTCGGCGTCTCGACATCGCTGCTCTGGCTCCCGCTCGACGGCCTCGAATTCGCCGTGCTGGCCCTCGCCGTCGTCGTCCTGTCGACGTACTGGCTGGCCGACGGGATGCGCGGCGGGCAGATCAACGGCTGTCCGATCGACATCTGAGGTAGTTTGGGGATCGCCGCGTCAGCTCCGCCGGGCTCGCGCGTCGTAACGCGCTACCAGCACGCGCAGCCACCAGAGCTTCAGCGCGACACCGACCGCGGTTCCGATCGCGGCTCCCCGCGCGCGGCGTCGCCACGCGGCGTACAGCGCGTACCCGAACGCCGAGGCACCGACGGCGTTGCAGACGTTCGGGTAGTCCAGCCCGATCGTCGAGCGCTGCTCGTCGTCGATCCACCACCGTTCGGCGAGGACCGCACGGGTCATCCAGGCGTCGTCGGTCTCGGGCGGCGAGAACAGGATCGGGTTGACGGCCGTCCAGACCAGCGCCGCCGCGAGCAGCCGCCAGTCGCGCCGATAGATCGCGTAGACGATCACGGGGCCAGTGGGAACGCGCGACCAGCCGCTCCTGGGGTTCGCGTGGCGACGCCAGAACGCGGCCTCCAGCCGGTCCGCACACGAATCGCTCATGGCGACACTCTCTCGCCGACAGCACAAAGCCGTTCGCCCGCGGCTACGCCTGCTCCCAGAACCGATCGAGCTGGTCGGCCAGGAACTCCGGGGTCAACTGCGTGAACTCCGCGCGTTCGTTCTCCGGCAGGAACTCGTAGACGGAGTGGCGTGCCTCGGGACAGTAGCGCCGGCCGACGAACGCCCGAACGCCGACCTCCTCGGCCCCGCGGATCACCCGCCCGATGGCCTGGCGGGCGCGCCGGACTGCGGGCACGGTCAGGGCGTACTCGAAGGCCACGTCGTCGCCGAAGGCGTCGCCGTAGGCCCGCTTGACCCCCCGAACCCGCGGCGAGCCGATGTTGACCAGCGGGATGCCGACGACCGCGCAGGTCGAGAGCTTCTCGCCGTCGTAGTCGACGCCCTCGGTGAGCGTGCCCCGTGCGCTGGTGACGAGCACCTTGCCCGGCCCGTCGTAGAAGCGTTGCTTGAGGCGGTTCGTCGCGTCGTTGCTGGACGACTCGTCGACGAGGACCGGCTTGTCGACGGCGTCGTCGAGGTACGCGCCGGCCCACGCGGCCTCCCGGTAGTTCGGCATCGCCACGAGGACGTTGCCGGGCGAGCGCGCCAGCGATCGGAGGGCGTGGGCGTACTCGTCGCGGGTCGGGTTCCAGGCCTCGCCCAGCGGTCGCATCGTCTCGGGATCGCCGCGGTTGCGGGCCGTGAAGGGGCGACAGTCCACGAGATACGACGCGCGATTGTCCGCGGGAAAGGTCAGTCCGTAGGTCGCGGCCGTGACGAAGCGAGGGTCCCGGTCCGGGCCGCCGTCGCGGAGAAATGAGAGTCCGGAGACGTGCTGGAACACGTCCAGCGGTTCGAGCGTCGCACTCATCAGGACGCCCCCGCCCAGGTCGTCGAAGACGTTGCGAAGCGCCGTCGATGGCATACAGTTGTAACACAGGAGCCCGGCGGTGTACGCGACCTCGTAGTCGGCGTCGACGTGGCGCTCGTCGGCGGGTGCGTGTTCCAGTTCGATCTCTCTGAGGAAGCCGGCGTGGTCGCGTTCCCACCACTGGCCCGCGATCGTCCCGACGGCGGCACAGACCGGGGTCCGCGAGAGGCCGAGCGTGTCGATGGCCTCCTCGACCGCCGCGCCGATCTTCGGGAGCGAGCGCCACAGGCCGCCGTCGTACCCCTCGCGTTCGGCCCACTCGGTCAGGGCGTCCGGTTCGACGGTCTCCGGGTCTCGCAGCGGAATCTCGTGGTCGCGCTGGGGGAGCTGGTCGGGGTCGGTGCGCCACCCCTCGAACTCGCCGTCGAGGTAGGTCCGAACCCGGTCGTCGAGCCAGTCGAGTACGTCGTCGTAGAGCTGCTGGGCCTGCTCGACGGCCGCCAGCGGGACCTCGCGTGCGGCGAGCACCTCCTCGACCTGCTGTCGGTGGTCGTCGGTCTGACGAGCCCGCTGGAGCAGGAAGTTGAGGTCGTTTCTGGCCTGTGTGAGCGTCTGTCTCCCGACGCGATCCGAGAGGAGGTCGCGGACGCGCTCTTCGAGCCGGTGGGCCTCGTCGACGACCACGAACGTGTCCTCGTCGAGGATCGAGGCGAGGAGCGGACGGGTCTGTGGGTCGAACAGGTGGTTGTAGTTGCCGATCACCACGTCGGCAGCCTCCAGCAGGACGCTCATCGCGCGATGTGGACAGGTGCCGTACTCCACCGACGCGGGGAGGTACTCCTCGGCCGTGACGACGTTGTGTTCCCCGACGCCGAAGTCGATCGGCGAGCCGGTGTTGCGAGCGTACCAGTCGGCCTCGAACGGACAGTACAGCGGCGGATCGTCGCCGTCGGCGATCGATTCCGGGGCAGCGGGCTGGCTCGGTCGATACGGGGAGTCGGCACCGGCGGTCCCCAGCGTCCCCTCGCCCAAGCGCTGCTGGTCGCGGGCGTCCGGTCGGGCCGCCGCCGCGAGGTCGCTGGCGATCTGTGGGTCCCACCACTGCTCGTCGTCGCCGAGTTCCGCCTCGACGGCGGCGCTGGCCGGCGCGTGGTCGGTGCCGTCGCCCTCGGCCTCGACGAGCCGTGCCGTGTTCTCTCGCAGGTCTTCACAGCGGTCGTGGACGGAGCTGTCGTCGGGAAAGATATCTTCGCGCCCGTACGGACAGAGGTCGCGCTTGCCGACCAGTGAGATGCCGTTCAGTGGCTCGTCCAGTCCGGCGTTCATCGCGCGGAGGTCCGTGACGAACTGCTGGAGTTGCTGCTTGACCGGCGTCACGACGACGATCCGCTCGTAGTGGCCGGCGTCGAGCAGCTGTGCGCCGGCCGTCAGGGCCGCCATCGTCTTGCCAGTGCCACAGGGGCCCTCCATCGCGAGGTATCCCCGCGCCTCGCCGGCCTCGATCGCGCGCTCGATGGCGTCGCCCTGGTTCGCGTACGGCTCGTCGAACGCGAAGTACTCCTCCCAGCCACGTCCGTCGACCGCCGAGTCACCCATCACGTCGGCCTTCGTCGCCCCTCCGTTTGAACGTCCGGATCTTCCCGCGCCGAGGAGGACCCGCCGGTTTCGTTCGTGTGACAGATTTCCAGTAGTACACGAATCTTTATACTGTTGCAAGGACGCTACGGTAGTACTTAGGGATGCGAGGGTGACAGAAAGAATGGGGCACGAGCGGTCGACGCGAAGCGAGGGTGGGGAAACGCTCGACGGACGGATCGACGTGCTGTGTATCGGAGACAGATCGTCGTCCGGGGCGATCAGCGAAGCGGCCAAGGACGTCGACGCCCCGATCTCGGTCGCGTGGACGACCGACCACCGACGGATCCGGACGGTGGCCGAAGCCAGGACCATCGACTGCGTCGTGATCGACGGCTCGCTGAGCGAGCACACCCACGAACAGGTGCGCCAGATCGAGGCGTTACCCGTCGTCCTCTACACCGAGACGGACCCGGCGAACGTGTCCGACGAACTGCTCGCCGTCGTCGACACGCTGGTCGACAGAGGCGATCCGGACGACACCGCCCCGTTCCTGATCGAGAAGGTCGTCGGCCTCGTCAGCGAGCGAGAAGAGAAGAGCGAGTACGCCCTGGCACAGGCGCTCGCGCGGGTCGACGACGACGCCGCCTGCGAGGGACACCAGTTCCTCGTCGAGCCCGACGGGACGATCTGCTGGGCCAGCGATCCGTTCGAGACGGTCTTCCCCGTCGACGCCGCGGCGGACTCGGGTGGCTTCTACGAGCGACTCGTGGCGCTGCTGGGCGACAGACCGAGCGCCATACGGACCGTGACCAGAGCCCAGCGAGGGGTCGACGCGACGAGCGAGACCGTCGTGGAAGTGCCGGCAGACGACGAGACACGCCACTTCAGCCACTCTGCACACGAGCTGCCAGACAGCGTCGGCTCGTTGCGCCTCGAAGTGTTTCGCGACGTGACTCCACAGGTACAGCGCGAGGCGCGACTGGAGCTGCTGGACCTGCTGGTCGAGCAGGCACAGGACGGGCTCTACACGCTGGACGAGAACGGCGTGATCGACTTCTGCAACGAGTCGTTCGCCGAGATGCTGGGCTACGAGCGGACCGAGATCATCGGCCGGCACGCCTCGAAGACGCTGGCGGAGGGCGAGCTAGAGAAGGGCCAGCAGACGCTGCGCCACCTCGAACGCACCGACGAGGAGAGCGCCACCGTCGACATGACTTTCCTCGACCGGGAAGGCAACCGTCTGGAGGTGTCGATCCACTACACGCTGTTGCCGTCCGAAGACGGGAGTTACGCCGGGCTGATGGGTGTCGTCCGGGACATCACGGAACGCAAGGAGCGCGAGCGGGCACTGGAACAGTACCAGACGCTCGTCGAGAGCGCCGGTGATCCGATGTACGTCCTCGACGACGAGGGCCGGATCGAACTGCTCAACGAACCGATGGCGTCGTTCTTCGGCCGAGAGAAGGACGCCGTCGTCGGCGAGCGGATCAACGAACTGCTCCCGGAGGCCGGCGGCGAGCGCGGCGACAGGGCGCTCAAGTCGATTCTCGGGGACGAGAGCCGGACCTTCGAGAGCTTCGAGAGCTGGCTGGCCGACGCCAACGGGACCCAGCGTCTCTACGAGGTGACCGTCGGCGTGATCGAAGACGACGGGGAGTTCGTCGGCTCGGTCGGCACGCTCCGAGACATCACCGAACGCGAGCGTCGCCGCGAGGAGCTGGATCTCCTGCGACAGGTCTTCGCTCGCGTGTTGCGACACAACCTCCGCTCGGAGCTGTCGATCATCATGGGCAACACCGAGGTCGTGATGGAGGAACTGGACGGACCGAGCCGGGAGCTGGCCGGCACAGTGCTGGAACGCGGCAGGCGACTCGAAGAAACCGCGAGGAAGGCCAGAGCGATCGAGTCGGTGCTCGACAGCGAGGCGGTCCGGACGACCCAGTGCGTCGAGCAGGTCGTCGACCGCGCCGTCACGGCCGTCCGAGACGAGCACCCCGACGCAGTTATCGAGACCGACGGGTCGTCGTCACTGTCGGTGCGTGCCCACCCGAACCTGGTCGTCGCCGTCGAGAACCTCGTGGACAACGCCGTCGAGCACGGCGAGGCGCTGGCGACGTGTGATGCCCGCGTCGAGGTCGAACGCGACCGGGACGGCGTCTCGCTGTCGGTGGTCGACGGCGGACCGGGTCTGCCGGAGTGTGAGCGCAAGGCACTGAATCAGGAATCCGAGACGCCACTGGAACACGGGAGCGGACTGGGCCTGTGGCTGGTCAACTGGATCGTCGAGCGCTCCGGTGGGGCGCTGGGCTTCGACCACACCGACGGCCGGACGACCGTGAGGATCGAGCTAGACGGCGACGCCGAGAGCGGCCCCGACTGATACGGACGGTTGTCAGATTGATTCAGCAACACTAAGTACAACCGGTATTCTCCATTGTACTAATACGAATGCCGTTCCGCCACCAGGCGACCGTCGGCGCGTACGAGACGAACGGGGACCGGGCAGACGACTCGCCGCAGCTGACCACGCCGGTCGGCGTGTGCCAGGACCCGCGCGGGAACGTGTGGGTCGCGGACACCGCGAACAGTCGGCTCGTCGTCCTCGACAGCGCCCTGGAACAGCATCTGACGGCCGTCGGCGAACCGGGATCGGAACCGGGATCGTTCGAACTGCCCTTCCGGCTCGCCCACCACCCGAGCGATCGGGCGCTGTTCGTGACGGATCTGGCCAACGGCCGGGTCCAGCGGTTGTCCTACGAGTACGACGGTCGACGGCCGGCGGTCGTCGCCGTCGACACCTTCCGGCCGGACGACGGGGAGCGCTTTCACCCCAACGGCATCGCAGTCTACGAGTACGACGACGGGCTCCGGGTGTTCGTCGCCGACGAGTTCTACCACGACGGCGACGACCTCCGTTCGCGGATCGCGGTCTTCGACGACGAGGGGGCGCTCGTCGACACGATCCGGTCGGTCGACTCCGAGTTCGCCGGTGCGCTCCCGCTGTACTGGCCACAGGGGTTGGCCGTCGACACCGCGGGGAACCTCCTGATCGCGAACACGGGAGAGGGCGTGTTGCGCCGGACCGGCGCGTTCCCCTCGTACTTCGCGACGGTCCTTCGCTGTGACCGGGCCGGCGTTGGCGTCCCCTTCGAGGAGACGGGGCTGCCGATCGTTCCGCAGTCGTACGTCACGCCGCGGGGCGTCTCCGTGCTTGGCAGCGGGGACGACGAGCGCGTCGCCGTGCCGGACGTAGGCGGTGGCTTCGTCCACATGTACGACACCGCGCGGGGGCACACGAGCGAAGTCCCCTCGACGATCGCGCCGAGCTTAGACGACCGGCGGTTCGGGTCGCCGATGCAGGTCGCCCCCTACGACTCGCCGGACGGCACCGCGACCGACGACACGACCGAGCGGGTCCTGATCACCGAGGCGATGGACCACACCGTCGCCGCCTACGAGCTGGGGACCATCTCCGAGTCGAAGCGACGGCTGGCCGGCGTCGGCGGCGACCACACCGCGCCCGAGCGGCTGTCCTTCGCCAGCGCGGCCGTCGGCGTCCCCACGGTGGGCGGCGAGCGACTGCTCGTCGTCGACGCCGACAACGCTCGGCTCCAGGTGACCGACGCCGACGGCGGCGGACCACTGGTCCAGCGACCGCTCTCGCACAACCGTTTCCCGGTCGGAACGGCGTTCTGGTCGGTCGAGCCCGGCCGGGGATATCTCTTCGCGGCCGACTACTCGCTGACCTACGACACGGACAACGACGAGCCACAGATCGCCGTCTACCGGCTCGACTGCCGGGAAGGAGTTCGGATCGAACACGTCACGTCGGCCGCCACCTGGGGCATCTGGGGGAACAACTGCAAGCTGCCCCGAGGGCTGGCGACCGACGAGATCGACGGCGACCGGACCCGCCTGCTCGCGGTCGACTCCTTCAACGGCCGGCTGCTCCGGTGGACCTTCGACCGGACGACCGGTGAACTCGACTACGAGGCCGACGACGGTCGCTTCGGGCACGACCCCGGCGAGTTCTGGAACCCCAGCGACGTGGCCGTCGGCGAGCGCGCGACCTACGTCACCGACCGGAACAACAACCGACTCCAGTACCGCGACGACGACGGGTGGCACGTCTACGGCGGGGCCGGCTACGGCACCGACGGCGATCGATTCCTGTTACCCCAGAGCGTCGCCGCCGCCGACGGATACGTCTTCGTCGTCGATCTGGTCGATCGCGCGATCAAGGCCTACAGCGAGACCGACGCAGACGAGGACGAAGCGCTGGCGTTCGTGGACGCGATGCAGGCCTTCGGCGGTGACCGCGGCCGGGGCGACCTCTGGATGCCGTCCCTGCTGTCGGCGAGCGGGCGCGAGGACGGCGTCGAACTGGTCGTTCCCGATTCCGTGCTCGGCGTCGCCTACCGGTACCACTGGACGCCCCCGGCGTGACCTCGCAGGCAACTCGTCGTCGGGTAACCGACCGCTTCGGACAGGTAACTGACACGTAACTATCCGGGATCGGCGTCTCTCTGCCGTCGAGATGGACACCGCGACCGGCAGTCCCCCCCTCGACGTACTCGAACCGCCCGCCGGCCTGTGGCTGCTGGCACTGGTCTTCTTCGGAGTCGGCGACCTCCTCACGACCGGGGTCGGCCTGACGCTTGGCACCTCGACCGAGGCCAATCCCGTCGTCGCACCGCTCGTCGAACGGTACGGCGTCGCCGTCTTGCTCCCGATCAAAGCGGCGTTCTTCGTCGGGACCTACCTCGTGTGGCGAGCGTTGCCCCACCCGTACTCGACGACCGTCCCCGCGACGCTCGCGCTGGTGGGCGTCGTCGTCACCGCCTGGAACACCGGAATGTTGCTCACCGGAGCGTTCTCGTGACGCTGGCGGTCGGCGAGGACGTGACGCCGGTCAATCGTCGCTCCCGGCTCGCCGACCGTCTTCTGACTCGCTGCCGGCGGTTTCGAGTATCTCGTCGCGGTGTTCGTCGAGCAGTGGCGCGCGGCCACGCGGTCGCGGATCGGTCTCGGTCATCTTGATCGGGCTGCCGGCGATCGTCACCCGCTCGTCGGTGCCGGGCTGGTCGACCGTCGCCAGCATCTCGCGGGCCGCGACGTGTGGGTCTTCGAAGACGTCTGCAGTGTTCTGGACCGGCGCGGCGGGGACGCGGCCGTCGAGGGCGTCGACGACGGCGCTCGTCTCGCGGTCGCGCGTCCAGTCGGCGATAGCGGCCCGAAGCGCGTCCCGTGCGTCGCGTCGGCTGGCGGCGTCGGGATAGTCGGCCGCCAGATCCGGGCGGTCCATCGTCTCACAGAGCGTCCGCCAGTGCCCGTCCGAGAAGGCGGCGATCACGACGTGGCCGTCGGCCGCTTCGAAGGCGTCGTAGGGGAACAGCGTGGGGTGTGAGTTGCCCCGTCGAGTGGGCGCGTGGCCGTCGTAGGAGTACTGGTAGATCGTCCGCTCACACAGCGAGAGCATGGCGTCGTACATCGCCGTGTCGACGTACTGTCCCTCGCCGGTTCGCTCGCGGTGGTGGACGGCCGCGAGGATGCCGACGGCGTTGAGCGCCGCGGTAAAGAGGTCGCCGACGCCGGGGCCGACCTTCGTCGGCGGTCCGTCTTCGGGGCCGGTGATCTCCATGACCCCGCCCAGCGCCTGGGCGATGAGGTCGAACGATGGCTGGCCCTGGCGGTGCGTCTCGCCGGTCCGCGGGTCGCCGAAGCCACGAATCGAAGAGTAGACCAGCGACGGATTGCGCTCGCGGAGCCGCTCGTAGCCCAGATCGAACCGTTCCATCGTTCCGGCCTTGAAGTTCTCGACGACGACGTCCGCGCGCTCGACCAGCGAGAGAAACGCCTCGCGGTCGGCCTCGTCGCCGAAGTCCAGTTCCAGCGATCGCTTGCCGCGGTTGACGCTCTGGAAGTAGCCGCCGTAGGGCTCGTCCTCGCTTTCGAGGTACGGGGGGTTCGACCGGATCAGGTCCCCGCCGGGGCGCTCGATCTTTACCACGTCCGCGCCCATGTCCGCGAGCAACATCGTGCAGTACGGGCCGGCCAACACCTGTGTCAGGTCCAGGACCCGAAGGTCCGAGAGGGCACCCATGCGTCGTGGCTCGGTCGGCACGGCCATGAATCTTTGTGATTAATCATTATGTATTCCTTAAGGACGTATTATCATGAAAGATCATTACATTTATTGTGGGGAGCCTCGTCTGCACTATCACATGCCCCGGACGGTCATCCTCGGCGTCATCGGCTCCGACGCTCACGTCGTCGGTATCACGATTCTCGAACAGGCGCTGTCGGCCGCAGGCTTCGACGTCGTCAATCTCGGCGTCAAGACCTCGCAGGCGGACTTCGTCGACGCGGCACAGTCCCACGACGCCGAGGCGGTACTGGTCTCGTCCCTGTACGGCCACGCCCGGCAGGACTGTGAGGGCTTTCACGACCGGATCGCAGACGCCGGCCTCGACGTGTGCACCTACGTCGGCGGCAACCTCGCGGTCGGTCAAGACGAGTTCGAGCAGACCCGCGAGCGCTTCCGCGAGATGGGTTTCGACCGCGTCTTCGACGCGGAGACCGACCCACAGGAGGCGATCGCGGCGCTGCGCCAGGACCTCCAGCTGACGGCCCGCGAGGCCGAGCGAGCGAGGGTCGACAGCTGACCATGCCCCGCGACCAGCGGCTCGCTGGCGAGGAGCTACAGCGACTCGCCAACGGACTCCGCGACGAGTGGCACACCGGCCGCGAGGTCGACTTCGAGGAGGCGATCGCCTTCCACGAGTCGCTCCCGCCCGGCAAACAGTTCGCCCCGGTTCTGGAGTCGGCCGATCGACCCCTGCTCCAGCCACGCGCGGGCGTCCCCTGCCTCGAAGCGCAGATCGATCTGCTCCGGTATCTCGAACAGCAGGGCGGGGCGGACCTGCTCCCGACGACGATCGACTCCTACACCCGCGACAACGAGTACGAGAAGGCAGAGGAAGGGCTGGCGGCCTCGCGCAACAGCGACGAGGACGCGCTGAACGGGTTCCCAGCGGTCAACCACGGCGTCGAGGACTGCCGCCGACTCGTGCGGGCGCTGGACACGCCCATCGAGGTGCGCCACGGCACGCCCGACGCGCGCCTGCTGGCGATGGTGACGCTGGCGGGTGGCTTTCAGAGCTTCGAGGGCGGCCCCATCTCGTACAACATCCCCTACACGAAAGGCCACAGCCTAGAGGAGACGATCACACACTGGCAGTTCGTCGACCGGCTCTGTGGGGCCTACGCGGAGCGAGGCGTCGTCGTCAACCGCGAGCCGTTCGGCCCGCTGACCGGGACGCTGGTCCCGCCGGCCATCGCCATCGCCGTGATGCTGGTCGAGGGGCTGCTCGCGGCCACGCAGGGCGTGCGCTCGCTGACGCTTGGCTACGGCCAGGTCGGCAACGTCGTCCAGGACGTGGCCGCGCTGCGCGCGCTGGGCGCGCTGGGCGAGGAGTACCTGCCCGACGACGTGACGGTCACCACCGTCTTCCACGAGTGGATGGGCGGGTTCCCACCCGACGAGGCCCGTGCCAGCGGCGTCATCGGCCTCGGCGGCGTCACGGCGGCGGTCGCCAGGCCCGACAAGGTCATCACCAAGTCCCCACAGGAGTTCCAGGGCGTCCCGACCAAGGAGGCCAACGCCGCCGGCCTGCGGACGACGAGACAGCTCATAGATATGACCATCGAACAGGACATCGACCTCGCCGGTATCGACGAGGAACAGCGACTGATCGAACAGACGACACGCGCGCTGATGGACGCGATCGACCGCCACGGCGACGGCGACGTGGCCCAGGGGGTGATCCGTGCCTTCGAGTCGGGCGCGATGGACGTTCCCTTCGCCCCCAGCGACGCCGCGGCGGGCGCGGTGTTGCCGGCCCGCGACGACGACGGCCGCGTCCGGATGTTCGAGTTCGGCGATCTCGCAGTGCCCGACGAGATCCGCGAGATTCACGAGAACAAGCTCGGCAAGCGCGCCGAGCGAGAGGGCCGAGCCCAGTCGTTCCAGATGGTCGCCGACGACGTGGACGCCATCAGCGACGGCAAGCTCATCGGCCGCCGGGGTGAGACGGATGCGGATTGAGGCCGTCCGGGCGACCCCCGGCGTCGCGGGCTTTTTCTTCGACGACCAGCGGGCGATCAAGCAGGGGGCCAGCCGCGACGGGTTCACCTACGAGGGCGAGCCGGTGACCGACGGCTTCGACCGGATCCGAGAGGCCGGCGAGAGCCTGCTGGTCGAACTCCGGCTCGGCGACGGCCGGTGGGTGCGGGGAGACTGTGCCGCCGTCCAGTACTCCGGGGCCGGCGGTCGCGACCCCCGGTTTCGGGCCGACGAGTTCGTGTCGGTCCTCGAGGGGCAGGTCGCCGACGTGCTGCGCGGACGGGACGCGACCCACTTCGACGAGAACGTCACGGCCATCGAAGCGCTGCCCTCGCGCGAGGGGGGACGACTCCACACGGCCGTCCGCTACGGCGTCTCGCAGGCGCTGCTGAACGCCGCCGCCCACGCGACTCGGGGCACGCCCACCGACGTGCTCGCGACGGCGCTGGGAACGGAACCGGCCACGGAGCCCGTCCCGGTGTTCGGCCAGTCCGGCGACGAGCGATACACCAACGCCGAGAAGATGCTCGTCAAGGGCGTCCCAGTCCTGCCCCACGGACTGTTCAACTCCGCGGACGCGATGGGCGCGGACGGCGACGGCCTGCTCGACTACCTCGACTGGCTGTCGACACGCACCGACGACCTCGGACGCCCGGAGTACGAGCCCCGGTTTCACGTCGACGTGTACGGCATGGTCGGCGAACTCTTCGGGCCGCCCTACGACCGCCCCGAAGTCACCGACTACTTCGCGGCGCTCGAACGGGCGGCGGCCCCCTACCCGCTGCAGGTCGAGGGACCGATGGACGCCGCTGGGCGGGCCGACCAGATCCACGCGATGGCCGAACTCCGCGAGGCGCTCGCCGACGCGGGCGTCGCCGTGGACGTCGTCGCCGACGAGTGGTGCAACACGTTCGACGACGTTCGCCGCTTCGTCGACCACGAGGCCGCTGACGTGGTCCAGATCAAGACGCCGGACCTGGGCGGCGTCCAGCGGTCGGCCCGCGCGGTCCGCTACTGCGAGGGCACCGACACCCGGGCGTACCTCGGTGGCACCTGCAACGAGACGGCGACCTCCGCGCGGGCCTGTGCCCACGTCGCGCTGGCGACCGACGCCGCGCAGGTGCTGGCAAAGCCCGGCATGGGCTTCGACGAGGGGTACATGATCGTCACCAACGAGATGCGCCGGACGGTGGCACGGATGGACGGGCGAGCGACCGGGGCCGACGCCGCCGAGCGACGGGACGCCGTGCGTCGCGATCCAGACCCCGGCCGGGCGGGCGGTGGTCGGCGATGAGCGACTGGACCGACCCGGACGCCTTCGCCTCGGCGCTCGATCGCGCGGAGACCCGAGAGAAGGGCCACTACTTCGAGCGCTTCGCGGTCGGCGAGACCATCGAGCACGAGCCCGGCCTGGCGCTCGATCGGCCCGGCAACGAGCGGTGGATGGGCCAGACGCTGAACCACGATCCCGCCTACTGGCGGACCGACACCGCCCGCGAGCGGGACTTCCCCGAGCCACCGATCCACCCGGACTACCTGCTCGCCTGCGTCATGGGCGCGACCGTCGAGGACCTCTCGGAGAAGGGCGGGTACTTCCTCGGCCGGACCGACCTCCGGTTCCACGAGCCCGTCCTGCCGGGGACCGAGATCAGAGCCCGGTCGACCGTCGAGTCGACGGCCACCTCGAACTCCCGGCCCGACTACGGGATCGTCACCTGGCAGACGGCGGGCTACGACGCCGAGACGGACTCGGTGCTGGTCAGCTACGAGCGGACGAACATGGTCCCGCGGCGGACCGCGACAGCGGCCGACGGTGGGCAGGTGACCGACGACGAACAGACGGCCGAGGAGGGAGCGTCCACCCGCACCCTGCCGGACACGCTGATCGCCCCCGACGGCCCCCACTTCGAGGACTTTCGGGCGGCGCTCGATCGCGTCGGGGACGATCCGGACGCGGCCGTCGCCTACCGCCACGAGCGCGGTCGGACGATGGACGACCAGCTCGTGGCCGGGCTCCCCCTGGCGACGCTGAACACGGCGCGCCAGCACCACAACCGCGACGCGATGGCCGACTCGCCGTCCGGAGACATCGTGGCCTACGGCGACGTGACCCGCTCGGTCGCGCTGGCCCACGCCCGATCGGACGAGGCGACGTACCGGGAACGCGCCTATCACGACGAATCGTTCCACGACTTCGTGACGCTGGGCGACACGATCTACGGCTTCACGCGCGTCCTCGAAGCCGATCCCGACCCCGGCCCGCCGCGAGCCGGCGAAGTGACCTTCGAACACGTCGCGTTCGACCAGGACCGCCGTCCGGTCTACTCCGGCCGGCGAACCGCACTCGTCGACAGCCGACACCCCGACCAATGACACGACTCTGTCGCACCTTCCAGACCGCACCGGCCGCCGTCCCGCGCGAGAACTCGGCGAAGTACCTCGACTCCGGGCTCACCGCCGAGGGGTTCGAGGCACCGGACTGGCTCGCGCCCGACATCGAGGACGGCACCGCGCCGTCGATGAAAGCCGAGGCGCTCGAAAACACGATCGACCGGCTCCCCGAATACGGCCCCGACTTCGGCGGGGAGATCTGGCCCCGCGTCGAGTGGAGTTACGCCGACCCGAGCTTCCGGGAGCGAGGCGTCGACCAGATCGACCGCCTCGTCGGCGAGGCCGGCGACCACCTCGACGGCGTCGTCGTCCCGAAGGTCGGCCGGCGAACAGATGTCGAGCGGGCCCGCTCGGCCGTCGCGGAGGCCGAACGCGAGCACGGGTACGACGACGGCTCGATCGGTCTCTCCGTGATCGTCGAGACGGCGCGGGCGTTCTCGGACCTGCGAGAGATCGCGCGGCTGGGCGAGGACTCGCGTCTGACCGGCCTGATCTTCGGACCGGTGGACTACACCGCAGAGCTGGGCGGGCGCGCGATGGACGGCGAGCGCCCCCAGTGGGCCGCGATGCTCGAACGGCTCTCGAACGAGGCCAGCGCCGCCGGTCTCCTCGCCGTCGGCGGCCCCTTCGACCAGCTCTTTCACGAGCGGGCAGGGGTGACCTACTACAACGCACCGGGCTACGCCGACCAGGTGACCCGCGAGGCGACCATCGGCATCGACGGCTCGTGGTCGCTCCATCCCAAACAGACCGTCCAGGCCAACCGCATTCACATGCCGACCGCCGAGGAACTGGAGCGCGACGTGGGCAAGATCGAGCGCTTCGTCGAAGCCAAGGCAGAGGGGTCGGGCGCGGTCGTGCTGGACGGCCAGATGGTCGACGAGGCCACGTACAAGAACTTCGCCAACACGGTCGCGACGGTCCGTGCCATCGACGAGGCCCACCCCGAGCAGACGGCCGACCGCTACGACGGCGACCTCGTCGAGCGTGCGCGCGCCGTCGAACTGGGGTTCGAGGGCTCGACGTAAGCGGTCAGATATCCACGCCGAACTCGACTGTAGCCGGAAGCTGCCACAAAAATTTGTCCACAGTATGCTACAGTATGCCTCAAGTCGTTTGATTTATCCTCTATGCCGGTGAGCTGAGCCCGCTGCTCCCGGAGGCCGTCGATTCCGCCGCCGGTGCCCGAGCCCGGCACGAGGGCGGTCCGCGTAGCGGCGGGCGAAGCGAGTAAGACCCTCCCGACCGAAGACGATCACGTGAAAGACTTCGAGCGCGAGCAGTTGCTCGAACGCATCGGCCGGGAGAGCGCGACGATCGGCGTGGACATCCCCGAGGAGATCGAGGTGCAAGGCGAGACGATCGAACTCCAGTCGTTCGTCTTCGAGATCAAGCGCCGGGACACGATCCCCTCCGGCGAACGCGACCGCGTCGAGAACGCCAAGCGCAACCTCCGACGCGAACGCCGCCAGCGCAAGCAGCGCATCGAGGACGACGACATCACGTTCGCGCAGGGAGAGCGCCTCGCGAACTCGATCATCGGGATCGACCGGGCGCTGAACGCCCTCGAACAGCTCGGCCCGGCCGACATCGAGCAGGAGGCCCAGGCCAAGGAAGCCGCCGACAAGAAACGCTGGATGACGTTCCTCAAGAAGGCGCTGGGCCACGAGGACGCCGACTCCGGTACCGGGAGGGCGAGTCGCGGACGATGAGTCGTAACGACGAGATCGCCCGGCAGTTCGAGGCCTTCGCCGACCTGCTGGACGCGAAGGGCGTCGACTACAAGCCACGCGCGTACCGCCGCGCCGCGGAGAACATCCGCGAGTACCCACAGGCAGTGGAGGGCCTCGCCCAAGAGGGCGAGGACGCCGTCGGCGAGATCGACGGCGTCGGCGACGCCATCGCGAGCAAGGTCGTCGAGTACGTCGACACCGGCCACATCGAGGAACTGGAGGCGCTGCGCGAGGAGTACCCCCTCGACATGGCGGCGATCACCAGCGTCGAGGGCGTCGGCCCCAAGACCGCCGGGACGCTGTACGAGGAACTGGGGATCGAGACGCTCGACGACCTCGAATCGGCCGCCGAGGCCGGCGACATCCAGACGGTGAAGGGGTTCGGAGCCAAGACCGAGCAGAACATCCTCGACGGGATCGACTTCGCCCGCGAGGCCCACGAACGGCAGTTGCTCGGGGACGCCCGCCCCAACGGCGAGCGCGTCGTCGAGTACCTCGACACCGTCGACGCAATCGCGTCGGTCGAGCTCGCGGGCTCGCTGCGACGCTGGCGGGCGACGATCGGCGACGTGGACGTGCTGGTCGGCAGCGACGACGCCGAGCGGGTCGTCGCGGCGTTCGCCGACTGGCCCGAGGCCGACAGCGTCATCGAGGCCGGCGACACGAAGGCCAGCCTGCGGGCCGACGGCGTCCGGATCGATCTGCGCGTCGTCGTCCCCGAGGAGTTCGGGGCCGCCCTCCAGTATTTCACCGGGAGCAAGGCCCACAACGTCGCCGTCCGGAACCGCGCGATCGAACGGGACCTGAAGGTCAACGAGTACGGCATCTTCGACGTGGCCGGCGTCGAAGACGACGACCAGCGGGCCGGCGAGCGGATCGGCGGCGAGACCGAGGCGTCGGTGTACGAGCCGCTGGAGATGGACTGGGTTCCCCCGGAACTGCGAGAGAACCGCGGCGAGATCGAGGCCGCCGTCGAAGGGGACCTGCCGGACCTCGTCGAGACGAGCGATATTCGCGGGGACCTCCACACGCACACGTCCTGGTCGGACGGCCGCGCCACCATCGTGGAGATGATCGAGGGGGCGGCCGCCTTCGGCCACGACTACCTCGCGATCACGGACCACGCCACCGGGCCGGGGATGGTCGGCGGCGTCGGCCTCGACGACGAGCAACTGCGCGACCAGCTCGCCGAGATCCGGGCGGCGGCCGACGAGGCGGGGATCGACGTGTTCGCGGGCGTCGAGGCCAACGTCGCGGCCGACGGCCAGGTGTCGGTCGCCGACGACCTGCTGTCCGACCTCGACCTCGTGGTTGCCTCGCCCCACGCCGCGCTCGACGGCGACGGCACCGAGCGGTTGATCGCGGCGGCAAAACACCCAGCCGTCGACATCGTCGGCCACCCGACCGGTCGCTACCTCAACCGCCGTCCGGGCCTCGACGTGGACGTATCCCGGCTGGCGACGGTCGCCGCCGACCACGGCACGGCACTGGAGATCAACGCCGACCCGGCGCGACTGGACCTCGCTGGCAGCGCCGTCAAGACGGCGATCGAAGTCGGCGCGACCATCGCTATCGACACCGACGCACACTCGCCGGCCGGCTTCGACAGCCTCAGGTACGGCGTCCACACCGGCCGGCGGGGCTGGGCCGAGCCCGTTGACGTACTCAACGCCTGGAACGTCGACGACGTGCGGTCGTTCCTCCACTGACCGATGACCGACCTCCTGCTCGACGTGATGTGCGGGACGCTCGCGACGTACCTGCGCATGTGTGGCTACGACGCCGCCTACGCGCTCGACCGGGACATCGCCCCGGACGCGCCGGACGAGGCGCTCCTCGTCCTGGCCCGACGCGAAGGGCGACGGATCGTCACCAGGGATCGCGACCTCGCGAGCCGGAGTCCCGACGCGATCTTGCTCGACGGCCGGGCGATCGAGACACAGCTCTCGGAGCTGTCGGACGCGGGCTTCGAACTCGCCGTCGACGACGAACCCGCGTACTGTGGCGACTGCAACGGCCGACTGGACGCCGTCGACGCCGACCGCTCGACGCCCGACTACGCACCGAAGCCCGACGAGACGGACGTGTGGCGCTGTCGAGCCTGCGGACAGCACTTCTGGCGAGGGAGCCACTGGGACGACGTGGCCGAGACGATCGCCGAGATCGAGGACTAACTGCCGTCACTGATTGACGGGCGTCGCCGCCAAGCGTGTCGACCACACGACTGGCGGACGGCTGGCAGCGTGCCCACACCGGCCACTCGCCACGGGCCGGTATGTGGGTGTTACCCACCCGTACCAACCGCCCCACTTAGAGCGGAGTGAGCACGGACCGGCCGACCGAGCCGACGCAAAAACCGCAGGACGGCAGCGGTTTAACCGACCGTACCAAACCCCCTAAGAGTATCTGATCCGAACGGTGGTGTATGAGCACGACAGCGACGACGGCCGACACGCGCCTCTCGGAGAAACAGCGCCGCATCCTCGAGTTCCTGCGAGACAACGCCGACACACAGACGTACTTCAAGTCCCGGCTCATCGGCAACGAACTCGGTCTCTCCGCGAAAGAAGTCGGGACGAACATGACGGCCATCGAAGACGGCGAGTTCGACATCGACATCGAGAAGTGGGGCTACTCCTCGGCGACGACGTGGAAGGTCACCTGCTGACCGCTCGTCGAACTCTCTCGTCGCTTCTCGTAGTACCGGCAGCAGTGCCCGAAGCGACGGCCGACCGTCGGTCACGCCCCCCAGCAGCGACCTGTGCTCGACCGGAAAAGCGACGACAGTCCTCCGTCACTCCGGATCGTACGAGACGAGATCCGCCGCCTCGGTGGCGAGCGTGGCCGCGTGCTCACCGAAGGAGTCCGCGTAGCGAACGAGCAGCGTCAGGACGGTCTCTGGCTCTTCGACCGCGTAGCCGTCGTCTCGCGAGAGCAGTCCCACACTCTCCAGTTCGCTCGCGTACTTGCTGACGGTCGGCCGAGACACGTCCAGCGTCGCCGCCAGGTCCCCGCCCGTGGCCGACGGATCTCTCAGCAGCGCGACGAGCATCCCACGCGGCGTCTCGCGGCGGAGATAGCTCAACACGACCATCTCCCGCTCGGAGAACTGTCCGGCCGCGAAAAACCGCCGGTAGTCGCCGTCGCGGTAGCTGTCGATCCGTCCGTCCTCGGCCAGTTGCCGGAGGTGATGCTGGCTCTCGCCGGTCCCGAGCTGGAGGTCGTCTCTGATCTTCGAGAAGTGCGCGCCGGGCGTCGTCGAAACGTAGCCCGCGATCGCTTCACGGGCGTCGCTCTCGGAGTCCCCGTCGCTGTCAGAGAAGCGCGCCAGCGGACCCGCCGCACCGAGCGCGGCGAACCGGCGCAGCGTCGCACGCTTCGATTCGTCGACCGGACCATCCCCACCCATGTCTGGTTCAGCTACGCACACCAGTAATAAAACGGCTTCGACTGTAGTGACTATAGTAACAATTGAAACGATTTACACACCGATCGCGCTTCCGTCGTGCGATCGGGTGTGCATTGATTTTCAATGGCTACTATACCTGGCCTACAGGTCGTCTTCGTCGGTGCTACCGTCGCCAGGGGCGTTGCCACCGTCACCGAACTCCTGGTCCATCTCCTCGATAGCCTCGTTGGCGTCGACGATACCCGAGTCTTCGCCGTGTTTGATCTTCTGGGCCTGCTGTTCCATCTCCTCGACGTCGACGTCGGCCTCCGCGTCGATCTGACCGAGGATCTTCTCGATGTCGTCGAGGCCGAGCATCTCGCGGGCCTCCTCGTCGAACTCCAGACCCTCCAGCACGTGGCCGTTCTCCTTCACGTCCGAGCCGGTGAGGTGCTTGCCGTACCGGCCCACCAGTGACGTGAGCTCCTGGGGCAGGATGAAGGTCGTCGACTCGCTGCCGCCGATCCCTTCCAGCGTCTCCATGCCCTTGTCGATAATCGCGCGTTCGCCCATCGACTCGGCGGATTTCGCGCGTAGCACCGTCGAAATCGCGTCACCCTGCGCCTCGAGGATCTGGCTCTGCTTCTCACCCTGTGCGCGGATGATGTTGGACTGCTTGTCACCTTCCGCCGTCTCGACGGCGGAGCGCCGTTCACCCTGGGCTTCCAGGATCATGGCACGGCGTTTCCGCTCCGCGGAGGTCTGTTGCTCCATGGCCCGCTGGACGTCCTTCGAGGGGTTGACCTCGCGGACCTCGACAGACTCGACGCGGATCCCCCACTCGTCGGTGGGTTCGTCCAGTTCCTGGCGGATGCGGGAGTTGATCTCGCCGCGCTTGTTCAGCGTGTCGTCCAGTTCCATGTCACCCAGTACGGCCCGCAGCGTCGTCTGGGCGAGGTTCGACGTGGCTCGCTCGTAGTTCTCGACCTCGAGGAACGCCTTCTTCGGGTCCATCACCTTGATGTAGACGACGGCGTCGGCGGTCACCGGGGAGTTGTCCCGGGTGATCGCTTCCTGCCGGGGCACGTCGAGTGTCTGGGTTCGCATGTCGAACCGCGTCACGTCCGACACGAACGGGTAGATGAAGTGGATCCCCTGATCGAGGAGGCCACGATACGAACCGAGGACCGTGTACGCACCCTGCTGGTACGGGCGGATGATGACGATGCTCGAATACACCAGTGCGACGGCGAGCAGGAGGAAGACCACTGCGACGAACAGGAGTCCCCCTCCTTGGAGGACGACACTTGGAAGCATATCGTCCCAACCTCGGGGTGGCTAAAAGAAAAGCCTTCGGTCGTCGTGACAGGTAGTTTCCGCTTACAGATCGCACACGGTGACCGTTCAGGCGGCGTCGGACTCGGCGTCTGGGTCGAACTCGCGTTCCGGTTCGGCGTCGGTCACTGACTGTTCGCGGTCGGTTTCGAGCTGTCGGTCGATCGCGTCACCGCCCGAGACGGCCTCGACGGTGACGACGTTGCCGCCGCCGGGATCGACGACCATCACTTCCGCGCCCTCTTCGATCTCACCGTCGACGCTGCGAGCCTGGTAGTAGGGGTTGAAGCCGGCGTCCTGAAGCTTCACTTCCCCGTCGGTCTGGGTGACTCGCTCGGTGACGCGGCCGAACTTGCCCCGCAGCGAGTTCGAGTCGAGCGTCTGTGCAGAGCCTTCGCCGTCGTAGATGTCGAGGCGACGGTACCCCCACAGGGTCAGACCGGTGGCCACGAGGACGGCGGCGGCGAGCACGAGAATCCCGAGCGCCCCCCCGACCGGCGAGAAGAGCCCGACGACGCCCGCCGTCAGGAGCGCGACGCCCAGAACGAAGAAGTGTGCGCCCGGAGCGACCGCTTCGGCGACGAGCAACAGGGCCCCTCCGACGAAGAGGAGCGTCGAGAGCGATTCGCTGAGCAGAGACATACGCGACCTACGGCCTCCGGCGGATTAAGTCTCCGGGGTCAGGAGTCCGAAGAAGCCGAAAGACAGCAGAGCGACGGCGAGGAGTCCGCCGCCGAGTACGAGCACGTTCTGGAGCGACGAGACGAAGCCGGGTGAGAGCATGGCCGCGAACCCGAACACCGCGAGGTAGACGCCGAGAACGACGAAGAGAGCGTTCTCGCGGCTCGCCGCCTCGGGTTCGATCGGCCCGGCCGACAGCAGACTCCCGGCGACGTTGCCGCCAGCGTCGGACTCGCTCTCGTCGACCAGCGGTTCCGGTACGTCCTCACTCGACAGCTCGACCGCCTCGTCGTGGCCGTTCGTCGCGGTCTCCGCGTCGGGGCCGACCTCGTCGACCGAGAACTTCCAGTCGTCGGAGTCGGCGTCGTTTGCCATACGCCGTCATTACAGGTGGTGGTACAAAAGCTCCCTGCGTCCGATCAGTGGATACGGGTGCCCAGTGGCGAGTCCTCGTGAGTCGTCAGCAGGTCGGCGTCGTCGCCGGCCGCGAGGATCATCCCGTTGGATTCGCGCCCGAACAGCTCCGCTTTCTCCATGTTGGCGAGGAGGACGACCCGCGTTCCGGGGAGCTCGTCCACGTCGTGGAGCCCCTTCAGGCCGGCCACGACCTGGCGGGTCTCGATCCCGATGTCGACCTCGAGTTCGAGGAGGTTGTCGGAGTCGGCGATGTCCTCGGCGGCGACGATCTGGCCGACGCGCATGTCGACGCCCTCGAACGCCTCGAAGCCGATGCGCTCGTCTTCGAGCGGTTCGAGTTCGACCGTCTCGTCGCCCTCGTCGTCCTCGTCGCCCTCGTCGTCACTGGCCGCCTCGACGCGGCGCTGGAGCTGATCGTTCAGCCCCTCGATGTGGTCGTCCTCGACCTGACTGAACAGCTCCGTCGGCTCGTCGAAGTCGGCGGGCGGCGTCGCCAGTGCGGCGTCGAGCGGGACATCAGCCACGGAGCCCTGTTCGCCGAGCTGTCCCCAGATGCGTTCGGCCTTCTCCGGCAGCACCGGCTGGAGCAGAACTGCGACGGCCTTCGAGAGCTGGACGCAGTCCCGGATCACCTGCTGGGCCCGCTCCGGATCGTCGTCGACGAGGTTCCAGGGCTCGTTGCGCTGGATGTACTCGTTGCCGAAGTCGGCGAGTTCGACGCCCACGTCGGCGAGGGCTCGCAGTTCGTAGTCGTCGACCGCGTCCTCGAAGGTCTCGATGGCGTCCTCGATGCGCTCGCGCACGTCGTCGCTGATCTCGGTGTCGGGCGTGCCGCCGTAGTTGCGCTTCGCGAACAGCAGCGACCGGTAGAGGAAGTTCCCGACGTTGCCGACGAGTTCGCCGTTGACTCGCTCGGCGAAGCGGTCCCACGAGAAGTCCACGTCGGTCTCGATGCCCGACCCGGAGACGATGTAGTAGCGGAACAGGTCGGGGTGAAAGCCCGCGTCGAGGTACTCGTCGGCCCACACCGCGCGGTTCCGGGAGGTCGAGAGGGAGTTGCCGTCGATGTTGACGAACCCGGTCGCGAGGATCGCGCGGGGTTCGTTGTAGCCCGCACCCCGGAGCATGGCCGGCCAGAAGACGGCATGGTGCTGGATGATGTCCCGGCCGATCACGTGGACGATCTCGCCGGCCTCGTCGGTCCAGTCGTCGTCCCAGTCGGTGCCGTGACGTTCCTCGCCGCCGAGCTTCCAGACGGACTCCCAGTCGTAGGTGTCCTCGCCGACCCGCTCGGTGTACTGCTTCGTGGAGGCGACGTACTCGATCGGGGCGTCGACCCAGACGTACAGCACGAGGTCCTCCTCGGTCTCCTCGTCGTCTGCGTCTGTCGGATAGTCGACCCCCCAGTCGATGTCCCGCGTGATACAGAGGTCCTGCAGGTCGCCCTCGACCCACTCGCGGGGCTGGTTCTGTGCGTTGTCGGTGCCGTCGAGGCGGTCGAGAAAGCCCTGGAGGTACTCCTGGAAGTCGTTCAGGCGCAGGAACTTGTGTTCGCGGGTGCGGTACTCGGCGGGGTTGCCCGTCCGCGTCGAGACGGGGTCCTCGATCTCGCCGGGTTCGAGGTGGCGCTGACACCCCTCGTCGCACTCGTCGCCACGCGCCCGTTCGCCGCAGTACGGGCAGGTGCCCTCGACGAGGCGGTCCGGGAGCCACTGGTCGGCTTCGGGGTCGTAGCCCACCTGGATCTCCTTCTCGTAGACGTGGTCCTGCTCGACCCACGAGCGGACGAACTCCTGTGTGAGTTCCTGGTTCGTGTCGTCGTGGGTGTGACCGTAGTTGTCGAACTCGACGTTGAACTGCGGGAAGGTCTCGGCGTAGGTCTCGTGGTACTCCAGCGCGTACGCCTCGGGATCGACGCCCTCCTCGCCCGCGTTGACGACGATCGGCGTGCCGTGCATGTCCGAGCCACAGACGAACGCGGTCTGTTGGCCGACGCGCCGGAGCGCGCGAGCGTACACGTCGCCGTTGACGTAGCCACGCAGGTGGCCGACGTGCAGGTCGCCGTTCGCGTAGGGCAACCCGACCGTCACCACTGCGGGATTGTCGGTGGGGAACTGCTGGTCGCTCATATCGGTTCGATACCGCCGTGGCTGTGGAAAGTGTGCCGATTTGCAGCCGCGCGTTCGCCGCCGTCGGTGCCAGCGGAAAACGCCCCGCGGCCGGCGGTGTCAGAAGATCGTGAAAAAGCCCGCGGCGAGCCCGATCGTCACGACCAGCCGACCGGCGCTACCGAAGAAGGTGGCAGTCGCGAACTTGAGGTAGTCGTCTTCGAGGATCGAGAACGCGTAGATCGAGATCGTGTCGGGGAAGAAAGGCACACACAGCGCCAGCGCGAGGCCGGCGTAGCCGTACTTCTTGGCGATCGAGACCGTCTTGCGTTCGGACCAGCCCAGAATGTCGAACCGGGACCGCTCCAGCAGAGAGAGCAGTGGCCCGTACTCTTTGGTCTCTTGGCCGATGTGGAAAGCAAAGATACTACCCAGCGCCTTGCCCGCCCCGCTGACGACGATGATGACGGCGATCGTCGCCGGTTCCGAGAGGCCGAGGCGCAGCGTCCCGCTGGGAGCCAGGACGACCTCGCTCGGGAACGGCAACAGGAACGCGATCAGGAACGAGTAGACGGCGATGATCAGCAGTCCGAACGGCCCGGTCGCCGTACAGACCGCCTCTTCGAGTCCCGTCGGATCTGTCGCTGTTCCGCATTCAGACAGAAACAGTACGAACCCATCGAACACCACTGACAGGGCCTAACGTGAGGGGCGTAGTAAGTGTTGATATGTCGCGTCGGTATCGCTCTATACTCTCGGTCGCCGTCGTACGCTGTAACGTCGTGGCGAGATCCGCAACTCGGGTGGCGAAATCGGTCACAGATGTCCGTCGACGGTGTCAGTACCAGTCCAGATCGGCGACGAAAGAGCGCAGCATCGAGCGGGTGACATGGGGCATACAGACGACGCGCATCTCGCCGCTGCCGGTCTTGGAGACCCGCCAGCCGCGGTCGCGTAGCTCCGTCGTCATCGGGATCGAGAGGTCCGCCGCGACGAGTGGCAGTTCGGGACCGATCACGTCGTGGCCCCGCACGTCGAGTTGTTCGGCGAGCCACTCGGCGTTGCCCATCGCCCGCTCGTAGGTCTCGCGGTAGCCATCCCGCCAGAGGGCGTCCATGGCGGCGACGGCGCTGGCGACGCCGGCCCCGGAGCGCGTCCCGGTCAGCGTGACCTGACTCCGCGATTCAAGATACGGCGTATCGATCGCCAGCTCGTCGAGGAGATCGGGCGAGCGCGCGAGCAGTCCGCCCGCCGGCACTGCGGCCTGCCCCACCTTGTGTGGGTCGATCGTCAGCGTGTCGACGTCGGCGTGTCCGAAGTGCCAGTCGTGGTCGGTAAAGGGGAGGTAGAAGCCGCCCCACGCCGCGTCGACGTGACAGAGCGCGCCGACCGCGTCTGCGAGGTCGGCGACCGCCGGGATCGGATCGACGTAGCCGTACTCGGTGGTGCCGGCCACGCCGACGACGGCGACAGTGTCGTCGTCCGCGAGGTGGGTCATGGCGTCCATGTCCGCCCGGTAGTCGGTCGCGGGCGCGGTCCGAAGCTCGACGCCGAGCAGCTCCGCGGCCTTGGTAAACGAGAAGTGAGCGTGTTCCGGCGCGACGACGTTGGGGTCGTCGGTGTCGCCGCGGTTGCGCGCGATCCGGATCGCCTGCACGTTCGCCTCGGTGCCGCCGCTGGTGACGTAGCCCGCGGGATCGCCGAGGCCGGCGATCGTTCCCAGTCGCTCGACGGCCTCGCGTTCGAGGTCGGCGACCGTCTCGTAGGTGCCCGGATCGCCGGGATTCGTCGCGAGGAACCGCTCGGCCGCCTTCCGAGCCGTCGGATGAGGTTCGGTACACATCGACGAGAGGACACGTTCGAACGACTGGGGCTCGGCCCGCTGCATCAGTTACGGACACGGACTTGACGACTTTAGGCGTTGTGTTCCTACCAGTTCGACGGGCCGATCTTCTTGGTCGCCTTCGCCCGGAGGCCGGCCGGACCGACCGAACTCTCGAAGACCGTCTGGCGTTCGGTGTCCAGCGCGCCGCCGAAAGAGCCGACGCGCATGGTCCGATACGTGTCGTGACCCTGGTCGTTCGAGTAGAAGAAGACCGAGCCGTGGAGCAGTCCGTGGATGTCGGGATCGCTCCGCACGTCGGCGGCCCGGCGTTCGTAGACCACGTAGGCGATCCCGTCCCAGCCGACGACCGCTTCGCGCAACCCCAGCAGGAAGCCGAGCACGGCGCTGCGATCGAGCCCGAAGTTCGTCGCCAGGAGGAGGTCCGAGAGCCCGTCGATCACGAGGATCGCGTCGTCGCCGCTGTCGGCGACGTACTCGCTGATCTCGTCGAGCAAGGCGGACACGTCGTCGGCGTCGTCGGTCTCCGTCGAGCGCTCGTCCGGCAGCGTCACGTCGTCGAGCAGCCCGGCGACCCCGCTGTCGTCGTCTTCGGTCGGCGCGGGCACGTCCTCGCGGCGCTGGTCGTACAGCGACGCGGGCACGTCGACGGCCGAGAGGAACTGCTGGGAGAAGTCGGCGACGGTGAGGTGGTCGGTCAGGATCTCGAACTGCTCGGAGTCGAGGACGGCGTCGAGTTCGCTGTAGATGTGTTCCCGGTCGTGAGTCAACGAGACGTAGCTGACGCGCTCGGGGATCGCCTCGCGCGCGTCGCCGAGCCGTCGGGGGTACAGCGCCGGCTCGTGTTTCGCGAGCGCGAGCGAGGCGAGGCTCGTGTACAGGAAGGCGTGGCTGCCGGCGTCGGGTGCGCCCGCGAGCAGCACTGCGCTACCGGTCGGGATACCTCTGACGGCACCGTCCAGTCCCGGGATGCCGAACGGGACGTACTCGACTCCCGCACTGACGCTCTTGGCCTCGGGTGGCGAGAGGTCGTCCATACGACCACTCCACCGCGCCGGCTGAAAACAGTATCCCCGAAACGCGGTCGGAAAGCCGACTCGGGTCGCTACGACTCGCGGACCGACTCGAGCAGGAGGCGCTGTTCGACCCGCTTGACCTCCTGTTGCACGTCGCGGACGGCGTCGACGTTGGCGCTGATCGAGGTGACGCCCTCGTTGACGAGGTAGCGGACCATCTCGGGCTTGGAGCCGGCCTGCCCGCAGATGCTCGTCGCCACGTCGTGCTCGCGGCAGGTCTCGATCGTGCGGCCGATCAGTTCGAGCACCGCCGGGTGAAGCTCGTCGAAGCGTCCCGCGACGGCCTCGTTGTTCCGGTCGACCGCGAGCGTGTACTGGGTGAGATCGTTCGTCCCGAACGAGGCGAAGTCGATCCCCGTCTCGCACAGTTGCTCGATGCCCAGCGCGCTGGCCGGCGTCTCGACCATCACCCCCCACGTTCGCTTGTCGGGGTCGATACCCGCCGCTTCGAGCAGCTGGCGGGCCTGCAACACGTCCTCGGCGTCGTTGACCAGCGGGAGCATGACCTCGACGTTGTCGTAGCCCAGATCGTACAGGCGAGCGATCGCGTCCAGCTCCAGCCGGAACGTCTCCGGCCGGTCGAGGCTCCGGCGGATCCCCCGATAGCCGAGCATCGGATTGTGCTCGGCGGGCTCGTTCTCGCCGCCGTCGAGCTGCCGGAACTCGTCGGTCGGGGCGTCCAGCGTGCGGACCCGGACCGGACGCGGGTAGAACGCCTCGGCGACGGTCCGAACGCCGTCGACGATCTCGTCGACGTAGGCCCGTTCGCCGTGGTCTTCGACGTAGCGTTCGGGCGTCTTGCTCGTCGAGAGGATCATGTGCTCGATCCGCAACAGGCCGACGCCGTCGGCACCGGTCGCGGCGGCCCGCTCTGCGGCCGCGGGGATCGAGACGTTGACCTTGATCTCGGTGCCCGTCATCGGCTTGGCAGCGAGGCCGGCGTCGGTGCCGTCGCCGACCGACGACGGCTCGGGCTCGTCGGCGGCAGCGGTCGCGCCGGGCTCGACGATCCCCTTGTCGCCGTCGATCGTCACGTCCTGGCCGTCCTGTAGCCGGTCGGTCCCGGCGTCGGTACCGACCACCGCGGGGACGCCAAGCTCGCGCGAGACGATCGCCGCGTGGCTGGTCATCCCGCCCTGGTCCGTGACGATCCCGGCGGCCCGCTCCATCGCCGGCACCATGTCCGGCGTCGTCATCTCCGTGACGATGATGTCGCCCGGTTCGACCTTGTCCAGCTGGTCGAGCTTGGAGACCAGCCGGACCGATCCGGCGACCTGGCCCGGACTCGCCCCCAGCCCGGAGACGAGGACGCCGTCCTGCTGGCCGGTCATCGCGCCGCCGTCGGCGACCCCGGCGTCGGTCCCGTCGGCAGCCCCGCCCTCGTCGATCGTCGTGATCGGCCGGGACTGGAGGAGATACAGCGTGTCGTCGGCGATCGCCCACTCGACGTCCTGGGGCGTCCCGTAGTGGTCTTCGACCCGCTCGCCCATCTCGACGAGCTGATCGAGCGTCTCGGTCCCCAGGACGCGCTGCTCGCGCTTGTCGTCCGGGACCGCTCGCTCGACGGTGTCGTCGCCGTCCCGGACGTGCATCACCTTCTTCTCGGCGACGGTGACTTCCTCGACCCGACCGCTCTCGCGGTCGACGACGTAGTTGTCCGGCGAGACCGCACCGGAGACGACCGCCTCGCCGAGTCCCCACGCGGCCTCGACGATGGCTCGCTCGGCTCCCGTCGAGGGGTGGCTCGTGAACAGCACGCCGCTCTCGTCGGCGTCGACCATCGCCTGGACGACGACCGCGATGTCGACCGCGTCGTGAGAGAAGCCCTGTTCCTGGCGGTAGTAGATCGCTCGCTGGGTGAACAGCGACGCCCAGCACTCCCGGACACGGTCGAGCAGGTCCGCCCGGCCGACGTTGAGAAACGTCTCCTGCTGGCCGGCGAAGGAGGCGTCCGGGAGGTCCTCCGCCGTCGCCGAGGAGCGGACCGCGACGACATCGTGGCCGAGGTCGTCGAACGCCACCAGCAGCTCGTCCCGGACCGAGTCTGGGACGGGGGTCTCCAGAATCAGCTCCTGTGCGTGCTCCGCTGCGGCCGCCAGTGCCTGAGAGTCGTCCGTGTCCACGTCGACAGTCTCGGACAGCGCCGCCTCGATACCGGTGTCCTGTACGAACGAGCGATACGTGTCGGCCGTAACGACGAACGCGGGCGGAACCGGGAGGCCAGCGCCCGCGAGTTCACCGAGAGATGCCGCCTTGCCGCCGACGCTGTCTACGTCGTCGGCCGTGATGTCGTCGAGCCAGCGTAGTGCCATGTGCGCGTTCGTACCATCATGAACGACCATTATGGTATTGCCGGTTCCGGCACGTTTCAGCGGGAGTCACTCGGATCCGAAGGAAGGTTTCGAGCCCGTCGAGAATGGGTCTCTGGACGCCCAAGCGGCGATCAGACCTCGATGATGTCGTCGTCCTCGCTGTCGGGAACGGTCAGCTCCCCGTCGAGCGTCGTCACCGCCCGCCCGCCGACACGCACGTCGTGGCCGTCGGTCACGACGCGGACGCGGCCGGGCCGATCGAGGAAGTGACCCTGTTCGACGACGATCTCCTCGCGCTCGCCGTCCAGCGCGTTGTGCCGGCGCAGATAGGCACACGCGGCCCCGGCGGCGGTCCCCGTGACGGGGTCCTCGGGGACGCCGGCCAGCGGGACGAACGCCCGCGCGTGGATCGTCGCGTCGCCGTCCAGCGTGTCGAAGGTAAAAGCGTAGAGCCCCTCGGCACCGACGGATTCACAGAGCGACTCGATCGCCGCCATGTCCGGCTGAGCGTCCCGCAGGTGCTCGAAGTAGTTCACCGGAGCGACGAGGAAGGGGAGGCCGCTCGAAGCGACCGAGAGCGGGAAGTCCGCGCCAACGTCCCGCAGCGTCGCCACGTCGATCCCCAGCGCGTCGGCCACGTCCTCGTCGGCCACGTCGGCGGGTCTCACCGTGGCGGTCGCCTGTTCCATCCAGACGGTGCCGTCGTCGTCGATCTCGATCTCGAACGTGCCCGCGGCCGTCGCCAGCGTGTGGGTCCCGGCGTCGAGCCGGTCGTGCTCGTAGAGGAGCGCGTGGGCGGCGACGGTCGCGTGTCCACAGAGGTCGACCTCACGTTCGGGCGTGAAGTACCGCAGCCGCCGGTCCGCCTCGTCGTCCGGCAGCACGAAGGCCGTCTCGCTGGCACCCAGCTCCGAAGCGATCTTGCCGAACTGCTCGTCGTCCAGTCCGTCCGCGTCCGGCACGACGCCCGCCGGATTGCCCGCCATCGGCTCGTCGGTGAAGGCGTCGACGAGCAGCGCCTGTCGCGTGTCCATGCCCGCTCAGACTCGCCGCCGGCAGTAAGGCTTGGTGGTCGACGGCCCGCCAGTCGCCGACGCCGATCGTGGGGCGGCAGTCGAACCGACGTTCGACGACGAGACCGACAGCGTTGTGTCCCTGCTGGACAGACTCCCGACCGTGTCGCTGCTCTCGATTTTCGCGACGGCGATCCTGCCGGTCGTCGCCGTCGCCGGTGCTGGCTATCTGCTGGGTCGGTTTCGGGACGTGGATCCCGGCGCGCTCAACACGGTCACCGTCTACGTGCTCGCGCCGGCACTCGTCGTCTACAGCTTCGCGACGACTCCGTTCCCCGCTGCGACGCTCGCACGCGTCGTCGTCGCAGTCACCGCCTTCTCGGCGGCGATGATCGCCGTCGCCGAGTCCGTCGGCCGACTCCAGGGCCAGACCGAGCCGCTGTTGGGTGCGTTCGTCCTCGTCGTCGCCTTCCCCAACGTCGGCAACTTCGGCATCCCGCTCTCGGAGTTCGCCTTCGGCGCGACCGGTCGCAGCACTGCGATTCTCGTCACGGCACTGCAGGGCGTCCTGCTGTACACCGTCGGCGTCTACATCGCCGCTCGTGGCGACGACGGGAGCCCGCTGAGCAGCATGAAGCGCGTCTTCTCGATCCCGCTGGTCTACGCCGTCGTCGGGACGCTCGCGGCCCGGTGGATCGGGGTCGTCCCGCCCGAGTCAAGCGCCGCGATGCAGACCATCGAGATGCTGGGCAACGCCTCGATCCCGGTCATGCTGCTCATCCTCGGAATCCGCCTGTCGAACGTCCGCGTCGACGAGACCGTGCGGCGGGTCGGCGTCGCCAGCGTGGCGAAACTCGCCCTCGCGCCGCTCGTCGGCGTCGGGATCGCACTCGCAGTCGGCTTTCGCGATCCCGTCGTCGCGCGGACGTTCGTCCTGCTCGCTGCCGCGCCGACGGCGGTGACCCCCGTCATCCTCGTCGGAGCGTTCAGCGGCGAGAGCGACGGCCTGTCGGCCGGTCAGTTCGTCAGCACGTCCGTGCTCGTGACGACGCTGGGCAGCGTCGTGACTGTCACGCTGCTGGTGGCCCTCCTCCAGTCCGGGGCGATCGTCTGACCGAGACTGGGGCTGACCGACCGCGCGGTCGTGTGCCGTCGACGGAGAAACGTCTGCAGTCGTCACGTGTGGACAGAGTGGCCACTGGAGCGGGCGTCGACGGCCCGCCGCAGGATCAGTGCCGGCCGTCGTCGCGGACGTAGGTGAGCGCGTCGAGGAACTGCTCGGTGTCGATGCGATCCTCGCGCTCTCGGAGGCGTTCGCGGAGCTTCGTCGGCGTCATGCGTGTTAACACCATACACAATACAGCTATTTAACACTTCCCGCGCCGCCGACTTCTCGATCGGGGCCCAGTCACGAGCGCGCAGCTATAGTAGCCATTGAAAATCAATGCACACCCGATCGCACGACGGCAGTGCGGTCGGTGTGTAAATCGTTTCAATTGTTACTATAGCGAGGTGGACTCGTCGAACGAGATCGACGCCGCGACGCGGGCGAGAAGCGCTAGTCGGCCAGTGCCTCTTCGGAGCCGGTCACGGCGCTCGGGTCCTGTATCCAGAGGTCCCCGAACAGTTCGTCTTGCTGGAGGCGGACCTGCCCGCGATGAGAGAGAAAGAGCAGTCCCAGGAACGTCTCGACCCGGGAGCCGCCGATCTGGTGAACCTCCCGAAACAGGACCTCCTCGCGGCCGGCGTCGTACTGCTCGCGCACCGCCTCGTACACCTCGTCGACGATCGCGTCGATGTCCTCGCCGTGGGTGTTGGCCGTCACCTCGTCGGCGGTCGGCTCGTCGTCCATCCGCACGTCTTCGGCCCCGCGGTAGTCCAGTTCCTGGGTCCCGCGCTGGAACCCCGACGGCGAGTCGCTCGTGTCGTAGCTGCGTGATTCTTTCCACCAGGAATCGCGCTCGGCCTCCCGGAGGTCTCGCACCAGTTCGTCCAGCGTCTGGGGCATCCCCCGTGCCCGACGGCGCTCCAGTCGGCGGTCCATCTCCTGCTCCAGCGAGGCGAAGGGGTCCGGCTCGTCGATGGGATCGTCGCCGGCCATCGCCGCCTCCCAGGGCTCGGCCGGCGGTTCTTCCTCGTCCTCGTCGGACAGCATCGCGTCGCTCTTCATGCGAATCAGCACCGACGCGTAGAACAGCGCCCGCCCGGAGGTCCGCAAGTCCGCCTCGTCGATCACTTCGAGGAACTTGTCGGTCACCCGCACCACGTCGATGTCCCACGGGTCGATTTCCCCCGCGTCAGCGAGCTGGACCAGCACCTCGACGGGCTCGACTTCCTCCTCGTCGTCTTCGTCGTCGGCCTCGCCGGCTTCGGCCGCCCCCGACTCGCCGTCCGAGTCGTCGCCTCCCGTGTCGAAGGGGTCTTCGGAGGTCCCAGACGGAGCCTCCCGATCTTCGTGTCCGGCGATGTTCAGGGGAATGTCGTCGTCACCGCCACTCCGCTCACGGGTCGCGTCGCTCCCCGTTCGCGTATCCGAGGACCGCTCCTCACTTCGTTCGTCGCGCCCCTCGCTGTCTCGCGGGTCGCGTCGTTCCCCGCTCAACGTTTTCGAGTCCCCCTCGTCCCGTCGGTCCTCGGGCGACTCGCTAGTCATCCGCCGGCACCTCCCCGATCTCCCCGGTGAGATCGATTCCGGTCACCGCGCTCACGTTGTCGTCTTGCATCGTCACGCCGATGGCCCGCTCGGAGCGGTCGAGCAGCGCCGAGCGGTGGGAGACGACGACGAACTGGGCGTCACCGGCGAGTTCGTCGACCATCTCGCCGACCAGTTCGGCGTTGGCGGCGTCGAGGAAGGCGTCGACCTCGTCCAGCGCGTAGAACGGCGCGGGGTTGTGCCGCTGGATCGCGAAGATAAAGGCCAGCGCCGTCAGGGACTTCTCGCCCCCGGACATGGCGTTGAGCCGCTGGATCGGCTTGTCGCCCGGCTGGGCCTTCATCGTCAGGCCGCCCTCGAAGGGGTCGGCCTCGTCTTCGAGGTGGAGGTGGCCCGTCCCGTTCGAGAGCCGTTCGAAAATGTCCTCGAACTGCTCGTTGATCTCGTCGAAGGCGTCCATGAACGTCGCCTTCTTGCGCTGCTCGTAGGTCTCGATCCGGTCGCGGATGCCGTCGGCCTCCTCGACGAGCGTCTCTTTCTTGTCTTCCAGCTCGTCTAAGTCCGCCTCGACGGCGTCGTACTCGTCGATCGCGCGCATGTTGACCGGCTCCAGTTCCTCCATCCGGGATTCGAGCCGACCGATCTGGGATTCGACGACGTGGTGATCCGGGATCTCGTCCGGATCGTAGTCGCCGACCTCGGCTTCGAGCTCGTCGATCTCCCAGTCGAGGCGCTCGCGCTCCTCGGTGGCGTCGTCGAGATCGCGTTCGAGTTCGCTGACCTTCGACTGCTGTTCGTCGCGTCGCTCTTTGGCGTCCTGTAGCTCCTCGCGAAGCTCCTCGCGCTCGCTTTTGAGGTCCGCCAGCTCGGCCTCCAGCTCCGCGACCTCGTCTTCTTTGGCGGCTTTCTGGGAGCGTTTCTCCTCGATCTCGGCTTCGAGTTCGGCGATCCGTTCCTCGGCCTCGGCTTTGCGGTTCTGTGCGGCTTCGATGTCCTCGTGGAGCTCCTCGATGTTGTCTTCGGCGTACTGCTTCTCCAGTTGGAGCTCGTTGAGGTCGGCGTCGAGGTCGCTCTCACGGCTCTCCAGTTCGTCGATCGCCTGTTTGATCCGGTCGGCCTCGTCGGTGAGCGCCGGCAGCTGCGAGTCGGCGACCTCCGCCTCCAGCTCGTCGATGTCCGCCTCGATGATGGCGATGGCCTCGTTCTGGCGGGCGATTTTCCCCTCCAGTACGTCCATCTCGTCGGAGACGTCCTCGCGTTCGGCCTCGATCTCCGCCAGTTCCGCCTCCAGGCGCTCGACGCGGTCGTGGGCGTCCTCGATGGCCGCCCGCTTGCGCTCGATCTCGGATTCGATCTCGCGGACCTGATCGTTCGCGTCGGTCTGTCGGTCGCGGGCGTCGTCGAGGCGCGCTTCCACGTCGCGAAGCTCCTCGCGGCGCTCCTGGCGTTCGTCTTCCAGCTCGTTGATCTTCGCTGCGACGCGTTCGAGCTGGCCCTGGCCGCCCGAGAAGGAGTATCGCGTGCCCGACGAGGACCCACCGGTCATCGCGCCGGAGGTCTCGACGAGATCGCCTTCGAGCGTGACCATCCGGAACTCGCCCATGAACTCGCGGGCGGTGTCCATGTCAGCGACGACGACGGTGTCGCCCAGCACGTAGGAGAAGATGCCCGCGTACTCGGGATCGAAGTCGACGAGGTTGTACGCGAAGTCGACGACGCCGCCGTGCTGGGGGAGGCTGGGCAACGACCGCTGGTGCATCTCCGTGATCGGCAGGAAGGTCGCGCGGCCGGCGTTGCGGGACTTCAGGTACTCGATGCCCCGTTGACCGACCGTGTCGTCGTCGACGACGACGTGTGCGAGCCGGCCACCGGCGGCGGTCTCGCAGGCGGTCGCGTAGTCGGGGTCGACGCCGCCGAGCTGGCCGACGGTGCCGTGGACGCCGTCCATGCCGGCGTTCAGGATCGTCGTCACCGCCCGGCCGTACGAGGAGTCACCGTCCTGCCCGGCCTTCGCTTCGAGGTTCGCGTACTCCTGTTGGAGCCCGCTGATCTCGTCTTCCAGCTCGTCGACGTCGCTCTGGAGTTCCCGTTTCTCCGCTGTGAGGTCCTCGACGACCTCGGTGATCGTCGCCGAGTTCTTCTGTGCTTTCTCCAGTTCCGTTTCGAGGTCCTCGATGTCGGCTTCGATGTCGGGAATTTCGGCCTCCGCGTCCTCGATCGCGTCGCGTTTCTCTCGCTGCTGGTTCGACCGGCGACGTGCGTCGTCGAGCAGGCGGTCCTGCTCGCGCTGGTGGTCGTTCTTCGCCGATTTGGCCGCTTCCAGCGCGGTCCGCTTTGCCTCTAGCTCCGACTTGACCTCCTCGAACTCCTCGCCGACCGCGTCGATCTTCGCCTGTACGTCCGCGAGTTCGGCCTCTCGCTCGTTGATCTCGGCTTTGACGTTCGACTTCTCGACTTTCGTCTGTCGGATCTCGCTCTCCAGATCGTCGATGGTCTCTTGCTTGCGGTCGATCTGGACGAACGCCTGCCGGCGCTCGTTCTCGGCGTCTTCGACCTTCTCCTCGGCGGTCGCGGCGCTGTCTTCGAGCCGCGAGATGTCGCCTTTGATCTCCTCTATCTCGCGTTTGATCGCCAGCTGTTCGTCCTCGCCCTTGCGCTCGATCTCGGTGTTGAGCGACTGGAGTTCGTCTTCGAGGCGGACGACCGCGCCCTGGCGTTCGTCGAGTTCGCGCTGGAGGTCCGCGAGTTCGTCTTCCAGCGCCCCGATCTCCTCGCGGATCTCCGCGCGCTCCTCGCGCTTGTCTTCGAGTTCCGCAGCCTTGCGATACCCCTCGTACTCCGCTTTCTCCTCGCGGAGTTCCTGGTACTGCAGGGCCGTCTCGCGTTCGTCGGCCAGCTGGTCGAGGCGCTCTCGTTTCTCCTCGATGCGGAGCTCGGCCTCGTCGATTCGCTCCTGGACGACCTCCAGTTCCTCGAAGGCGTCGGCTTTCTGCTCGTCGAACTGAGCGACGCCGGCGATCTCGTCGATGATCTCCCGGCGCGAGCCGGCCGTCATGTTGATGATCTCGGTCACGTCGCCCTGCATGACGACGTTGTACCCCTCCGGCGCGACGCCGGCCTGGGCCAGCAGGTCCTGGATGTCGCCGAGGTTGACCGAGCGGCCGTTGATGTAGTAGTACGAGTAGTAGTTGTCCTCGGTCTCCTTGACGCGGCGCTTGATCGAGATTTCGTCGACGTCGCCCACGTCTTCGGTGCCGGCCGCGTTGATCACCTGCGAGCGGTCGAGTGTCCGGTCCTCGTTCGCGAGGATGACCTCGACGCTGGCCTCGCGCTCCCCGCTGCCGTCGGTCTCCTCGTCGGCGTGGCCCGGATTGTAGATCAGATCCGTCAGTTTCTCGGCGCGGATGCCGGAGGTGCGGGCGAGTCCGAGCGCGAACAGAATCGAGTCGATGATGTTGGACTTGCCCGAGCCGTTGGGGCCGGTAACGACGGTAAAGTCCTCGTAGAAGGGGATCCGTGTCTTCCGGCCGAAACTCTTGAAGTTGTCAAGGACGAGCTCTTTGATGTGCATGGGGTCGCTCGTGGCCCAGCCTTACGCGACGATGATGTCGGAGTCAGACTCGGCCTCGCTTTCCTCTCGGTTGTGTTCGTCCTTACCGTCCGCTTGCTTAGTACTGTCGGCTACGGTCGTCTCACTCGTCGCTTCGGTGTCAGGTTCCGGCGCGGCGTCGTCTGGCTGCTCGTCGGCGTCGGTCGCCTTCGGCGCGAGGCCGATGTCCTCGTCGACCGCGCTCTCCAGTTCCCGCAGTCGGACCTTGCACTCGACGAGTTCGTCGGTGAGTCCTTCGACGGAGGCTTCCAGTTCTTTGACGCGCGCTTCGAGTTCCTCGACACGGTTGCCGCACATACCCAGCACCTGCCGGTCTGTCCACTTATACCTACGTCAGACATTGACAACGAGCGTGACAGGTCGCCGAACATACTACGGGCTGTAAATCTGTGAACGATTTCGCCACCCCGGGGTGGCGAAGATCTTCACGAAGTTACAGCCGGCAGTATCACGAAGTTACAGCCGGCAGTATCAGTCTGGCCGCCGCGGGACCTCGACAGAGAGCGTCATGACCCCGGAGAGGTCGATCTCGTCGCCGGGACCGATCCGGGTTCGCTCGCCGGGTCGAAGCCGCTCGCCGTTGCATCGGGTCAGCCCGTCCCCGCCGACGATCAGCGTGAAGCCGTGTTCGTCCCGGACGAAGCGTAGCTGGCCGTCGTCGATCCACTTCGCGTGCTCGGCCTCGTCGGCCCCGCGCAGCATCGCCCGGAGCTTCTCGTCGACGGTGTCTCCGTCGCCGACGACGACGCGCTGATTCCCGTACCCCAGCGCGAGCCGGCCCGGAACGGGACCGTTCCCGCGGGTGGCGGTGGTGGTCGTCGACGCTGTCGCCCCGGACGACTGCTGGGTGCCGCCGCTCGGCGACGACCCGCTCCCGGTCGAGGGAGTGGCGTCGCCGTCTGCGGGCTGGTCGGTGTCGTCGCTCGATCCGGCCCGGTGGTGGGCGGTCGCCTCGTCGTCGCTCGCTGTCGAACCGGAGACGGCGTCGCGGACGCGCCAGTTGGGCTGTGGGACCAGCGCGCTCGCCCGCCCTCGAAGCGCGGCCCCGTCGAGCCACCACGGCACGTCCGAGTCGGCGAGCACGTAGCGACGGACGCCGACGGCGAGCAACAGCAAGAGCGCCTGTGGAACGAAGGTGAAGTACTCCAGCAACGCGGGGGAGTCGTTTCCCTGCTGGACCGCCAGGGCCGGATCGACGCCACCCGCGACGCCGGTCGCCGCGGCCGTCAGCGCGACGACAGACAGCCCGATTCTCGTCCGTGGACGACGTGGATGGCTGGCGGTCGCCGTCGGAGCCAAGCGCCGGCCCCGGCGCTGGCTGTCCGCCCGCGGCCCGTCGTCCCGAGACGTGCTGTCCATGGTTCTCACCGACTACGGCAGTGCTGTTCGTCGGCGATGGACTGGCGTGACCGCCGACGAACGACCACTAATCGTCCGGTCGGGAAGCCTCATAGCGTTTGGGGCCGCCGAGCGAGGTGGCGTCCCGGAGGTCGTTAGCCTTTAGCCGCCCGCCACCGAACCGCGGGTAATGACTGCGCAAGCTGCCGAATCGCGCGAGCTCGCGACCGTCATCGGGCTCGAGGTGCACGTCCAACTCGAGACCGACACGAAGATCTTCTGTGGCTGTTCGACCGACAGCGGCGAGGAGCCAAACACCAACACCTGCCCCGTCTGTCTCGGGCTCCCCGGCGCGCTCCCGGTGCTCAACGAGGCGGCCGTCGAATCTGCCGTCAAGATCGGCAAGGCCATCGACGCTTCGATCCCCGAAGAGACGACGTTCCACCGGAAGAACTACTACTACCCCGACCTGCCGAAGAACTTCCAGATCACCCAGTACGACTCGCCGATCTGTCAGGACGGCGAGCTGGAGTTCTCTCACGAGGGGGACAGTCGCACCGTCGGCATCCGGCGTGCCCACCTCGAAGAGGACCCCGGCTCGATCAAGCACGTCCGCGAGGGCACCGGTCCGCTCGACTCGCGGACGACCGGGATCGACCGCGCGGACTACACGCTCGTCGACTACAACCGCGCTGGGACGCCGCTCATGGAGATCGTCACCCGGCCGGACTTCCGGGACCCCGTCGAGGTGCGGGCCTTCCTCGAAAAGCTGGAGGAGGTCCTCGAATACCTGGGCGTGTTCGACGCCACCCGCGACGGCAGCCTACGCATCGACGCGAACCTCTCGCTGATCGACGCCGAGGACGTGAACGACGACGGGAGCATCGACGAGGCCGTGCTCGAAGCGGCGAACCGCACCGAAGTCAAGAACATCTCCAGTCACAAGGGCGCGGAGACGGCGCTGGCCTTCGAGGCCTCCCGCCAGAAGAAGCTCGTCCAGTCGGGCCGCGAGGTCGCCCAGGAGACCCGGCACTTCAACGAGACCCACGGCAACACCGTCGGGATGCGCTCGAAGGAAGAGGAGAAAGACTACCGCTACTTCCGCGAGGCCGATCTCCCGCCGCTCCGGGTCAGCCACTGGAAAGAAGAGATCGACATTCCGGAGCTGCCCGACGCCCGCCGGGACCGCTTCGTCTCGGAGTACGACCTCAGCGAAGAGGCCGCCTCGAAGCTCACATCGACGAAGCAGGTCGCCGACTTCTTCGAGGCCGTCGCCGAGCGCTTCGACGCCGATCTGGCGGCGACGTGGGTCGCTGACGAGCTGCTGGGCGAACTGAACTACCGCGACATGCTGATCACGGACGTCGAGGACCGCTTCGACGAGATCGAACGCCTCGTCGAACTCGTCGCCGACGACGAGATCACCGCCAAGAACGCAAAGGAGACGGTCCTCCGAGAGATGCTCGACGAGGGCGACGATCCCGACGCGATCGTCGACAGCGAGGGGCTGGGCAAGACCAGCGGCGACGCGGTCCAGCAGGCCGTCGAGGCCGCCATCGAGGAGAACCCCGACGCCGTCGCCGACTACGAGGACGGCGACGACGGCGCGATCAACTTCCTCGTCGGCCAGGTCATGGGCAAGACCGGCGGCAGCGCCGACCCGGGCGACGTGAACCAGCTGTTGCGGGCGGAGTTAGATGGCTAGGCGGCTTCGGAAGCCGTGTCCTCGGCCCGACACCGATGACATCCGAACGACTGTGTCGCCAGAGTAACTAAGCGCCAGCCCCACAGGAACACAACAACCACATGCAACAGTATCTCGATCTCGTCGATTCGACGCTTCGCGGTGGGACCTACAAGCCCAATCGAACGGGCGTCGACACGGTCGCGTCGTTCAGCCAGCACTACGAAGTCGATCTCGCCGAGGGGTTCCCCCTGCTGACGACCAAGGACCTCTCTGGCTTTCGGTGGAACTCGCTGATCCACGAGCTGCTGTGGTACCTCTCGGGCGAGGAGCACATCCGAGAGCTACGAGAGGAGACCGGGATCTGGGACGCCTGGGCCGACGAAGAGGGCCACCTCGACACCGCCTACGGTCGGTTCTGGCGGCGCTACCCGATCCCAGACGACGACGCCCGACTCCCCGGCGAGAGCTGGCCCGACGACGCCCACCGCTGGGTCAACGACGACGGGACGTTCGACCAGCTCGCCTACGTGATAGACCAGCTCGAAGAGAACCCCCGCTCTCGCCGGCTCGTCGTCAACGCCTGGCACCCGGCGAACGCGACGGTCTCGACGCTGCCGCCCTGTCACTACACGTTCGTGTTCAACGTCCAGGGCGGTCGCCTGAACGTCCACCTGACCCAGCGCTCGGGCGACATCGCGCTGGGAGTCCCCTTCAACGTCGCCGCGTACTCGTTGCTGGCCCAGGCCGTCGCTCAGCGCACCGACTTCGAACTGGGCTCTTTCGCCCACACCATCGTCGACGCCCACGTCTACTGCGGGGCGGGCGCTCGGGGCGAGTGGTACGCCGACAACCTCGACGGGCTACAGGAACGACTCCAGCACGTCGACGCGAAGGAGGACTACCGCGCGGTCCGGGAGTGGCTCGAATCGACCGCACCGGCCGAGGACGACGGACACGAGGGGTACGACCACGTGCCAGGCCTGCTCGAACAGTGCGCTCGCGAACCCCGTAAACGCCCGACCATGGAGATCGCCGACACGCCCCTCGACGACCTGACCTACGACGACTTCGAACTGCACGGCTACGATCCCGCGCCGGGGATCTCCTTCTCGGTGGCCGAGTGATGGCGGCCGAGGGAACCGACGCCGAGACCGACATCGAGATCGTGCTCGTGGCCGCCGTCGCCGAGAACGGCGTCATCGGAACGGACGGCGAGCTGCCCTGGCACTACTCAGAGGACCTCGCACACTTCAAGGAGACGACGATGGGCCACCCGGTCGTGATGGGGCGACGGACCTTCGAGGGGATCGTCGCGGACCTCGGCGAGCCGCTGCCCGGCCGAACGAACGTCGTCCTGACGAGCCAGCGGCGTGACTTTCCGGACGGTGCCGTCGGCGCGGGGTCGCTCACGGCGGCGGTCGGCGCGGCCCGCGAGACCGGTAGCGAGACCGCCTACGTCGTCGGCGGCGCGACCGTCTACGAGCAGTTCCTGCCCGACGCCGACCGCCTCGTCCTGACGGAGGTCCACGACCAGTACGAGGGCGACACGTACTTCCCCGAAGTGGCGTGGGACGACTGGCGAGAGGCGTCTCGGGACGACCGTGGGGAACTCTCCTTCGTCGAGTACGTTCGTCGGGAGTAGCGGGCGCTCATACGGATGATTGTAGTTGCGTACCGGTGACCGTCGCCAGGGGGGAGACGATCACCGGTCTATCGCGACAATAATCCGTATCACTCTCGGGTCGCGCGGTCGCCGCCGACCGGCACTTCGCCGTCGTCCGTCGACGCGCTCGCTGCGGGATCGCGCCGGAGGAGCCAGGCGAACAGGCCGGCAGCGAGCAGTTCGACGCTCTTGATGACGCCCTCGATCGGCGTCGTGACGTAGTGATCGTAGATCGTGTAGAGGACGCCGCCGTGGGTGTGGCCGCCGGTCTCGGGTGCCGGCAAGCCGGTGAGGAAGGCACCGTGGCCCGTCTGGTGCCAGGCGACCCAGGCGAGGAAGGAAAGCACCATCAGTCCGGCTCCGGCGAGATAGCCCCGGCGGACGGTGAGGTAGTCCCGCGTCACGAGGTAGGGGCCGGCCAGCAACACGAGCGCGAAGGCGACGAAGAGAAACGGGCGTGGATCGGGGATCAGGCCGCGGCTCGCGAGCGAGCCGAGTCCCTGGAGGTAGACGAGCATTCGCGGGAACCCCCACCAGAGGTGGTAGGCGGCAGTGACGAACACGAGCCCGGCGGCGACGGCGCGGGCGATCCTGACCGATCGGTCCATGGTCGACGTTGCCACTCGTCCGAAATGAGTCCGTCGAAGCGAACTCCGGGCGAGACCGAAGCCTACACCACCCCCGCCGCTAAATCGGAGACCAATGAGTGAGATGACAGTCTACGAGGATCGGCTCGCCCGCCAGATGGACCGCGGGGAGTTCGTCCTCGCGGTCGTCACGGCGACGAAGCCAGACTTCTACAAGCAAGCGCCGGTCGTCGACGCCGCCCGCGAGCGGGGCCTGCCCTGTTTCGTCCTCCACACCGGCCAGCACTACGACGACGTGCTCGGCCACGGGCTGGCGGAGTACGACCTCGAAGACCGGATCGCGGTCGACCTGGGCATCCGCGGCGGGCTCTCGGAGAAGACCGCGCAGGTCCACGAGCGCATCAGCGAGCTGGCCGACCGACTCGAACAGTGGGAGGACACGACCGTGTTGCCGCTGGTCCACGGCGACACCCACGCCGCTGGCATCGTCCCCCAGGCCTGGCAGTTCGCCACCAACCAGGCGGTCGCCCACAACGAGGCCGGACTGCGCGGCATGTCGCCGGACTTCGACTTCGACGCCGACCCCGCTGCGACCGTCGAGGCCCAGTGGGAGGGCGAGTGGTCGCTCAACCGCGCCGAACCCTTCCCCGAGCAGTACGACACCTTCGTCGGTTCGGCGGCCTCACACTATCACTTCGCACCGGTCGATCTGAACCGCGAGCACCTCGAAAGCGAGGGGTACCCCACCGCGGTCGACGGCCGCGAGCGGATCCCCGTCGTCGGCAACTCCGTCGTCGACGCCATCGCCCAGAAGACCGACGCCGACCTCGAAGAGAGCATCTTCGACATCTACCCGGTCCTGGCGGAACGCGACGACTGGATTCGGGTGGACATCCACCGCCGGGCGAACCTCCTGCCCGAGCGGTTCAGCGCCATCGTCGAGGCCGTGATCGGCCTCGTCGAAGCTGGCTACAACGTCAACTTCCTCGAACTCACCGCGACCAGGAAGGCCCTCGAAGAGTACGGCTACCGCGAGCGCCTGCTCGCGCTGGAAGCCGAGCGCGAGAACTTCCTCTTTACCGGGCTCTGGAAGAAGCACGCCCACGTCTACGAGTTCCTCCAGTCCGGTCAGTGCCTCGCGGAACTGACCGACTCGGGGAGTATGCAAGAAGAGCTCAACGTCATCGACGAGACGATCTGTCTCACCGCGCGCTTCAACACGGACCGGCCCGAGACGGTCTTCGACGCGGAGACGAACCTCCTCGTACCGCCGGTTTCGGGCGAGTACATGACCGAGATGGTCGAGTACGTCGTCGAGACCGACGACGTGCGCGAACGGCTCCAGTCCGGCGAGACCATCTACGGCGAGAACCCCGCCGAGCAGATCGTCGCGTTCCTCGACGACCGCCGCGACGACGTGCCCTTCGACTGGGCTCACGATCGCGTGGGCTTCGAGACCGGAGCCGCCGACTTCGAGTATCTGTAGCACCGGCCTGCGAGCGGCGAGGGCGTTCGTCGGATCGGCTTCGTTCGAGGGCAGACTCGCGTCCGGGCGCGCGCTCGACGCACGGGGCCGCCCACGCGTCCGCAACCGCACTCACACACGCGCTATCGCCCAGATTCTGGCGAAAGCCTTTAGAACACAGTCGGCCGTACCCGGAGATATGATCGAACGGTCTGGTGATGGCGCGTGGAACTGATCATCACCGAAAAGGAGAACGCCGCCCGCCGCATCGCGGAGATTCTCAGCGACGGCGCTGCGACCGCCGAGCGCGAGAACGGCGTCAACGTCTACCGCTGGGGGACCAAACGCTGCATGGGGCTGTCGGGACACGTCGTCGGCGTGGACTTCCCGCCGGAGTACTCCGACTGGCGCGACGTCGAGCCGGCGGAGCTGGTCGCGGCAGACGTGGTCAAGTCCGCGACCCAGGAGAACATCGTCGCGACCCTGCGCAAGCTGGCCCGCAGGGCCGACGAGGCGACGATCGCGACGGACTACGACCGCGAGGGGGAGCTGATCGGCAAGGAGGCGTACGAACTGATCCGCGAAGAGACCGACGTGCCCGTCGATCGCGTGCGGTTCTCCTCGATCACCGACCGCGAGGTCCGGGAGGCCTTCGCCAACCCCGACGAGATCGACTTCGACCTCGCCGCCGCCGGTGAGGCCCGACAGGTGATCGACCTCGTGTGGGGCGCGGCGCTGACTCGGTTCCTCTCGCTGTCGGCCCGACAGCTCGGCGACGACTTCATCTCGGTCGGCCGCGTCCAGTCCCCGACGCTGAAGCTGATCGTCGACCGCGAGCGCGAGATCCAGGCGTTCGATCCCGAGGACTACTGGGAGATATTCGGCGACCTCCAGGGCGACGACGCCGCCTTCGAGGCTCAGTACTTCTACGACGACGACGGCAGCGAGGCCGAGCGCGTCTGGGACGAGGCGACCGCCGAATCCGTCTACGAGGACCTGGCCGCGCTCGACGCCGCGACGGTCACGTCCGTCCGCGAGCGGACCCGCACCGACGCGCCACCGGAGCCGTTCAACACCACCGCCTTCATCTCCGCCGCGGGCTCGCTTGGCTACTCGGCCCAGCGGGCGATGAGCCTCGCAGAGGAGCTGTACACCGCCGGCTACATGACCTACCCCCGGACGGACAACACGGTCTATCCCGAGGACCTGGAGCCCGACGAACTGCTGGACGAGTTCGTCGGCAGCTCGACCTTCGGCGAGGACGCCGAGTCGCTGCTCGAACAGGACGAGATCGTCCCCACCGAGGGCGACGAGGAGACGACCGACCACCCGCCGATCCACCCGACCGGGGAACTCCCCCCGCGGGGCGAGCTGGACGACGACGAGTGGGAGATCTACGAGCTCGTCGTCCGGCGCTTCTTCGCGACGGTCGCCGAGCCCGCGAAGTGGGCCCACCTCCGGGTGGTCGCCGAGGCTGCTGGCCACTCGCTGAAGGCCAACGGCAAGCGCCTGCTCGAACCGGGCTACCACGCCGTCTACCCCTACTCCTCGGCCAGCGAGAACGTCGTCCCGGCCGTCTCCGAGGGCGACGCGCTGACGATGAGCGACGTGAGCCTCGACGCCAAACAGACCCAGCCACCGCGTCGCTACGGGCAGTCCCGCCTCATCAAGAAGATGGAAGACTTCGGGCTGGGCACGAAGAGCACGCGACACAACACCATCGAGAAGCTGTACGACCGGGGGTACATCGAGGGCGACCCGCCGCGGCCGACGACCCTGGCCGAGGCCGTCGTCGAGGCCGCAGAGGAGTTCGCCGACCGGATCGTCAGCGAGGAGATGACCGCCCAGATGGAGGCCGACATGTCCGCGATCGCGAGCGGCGAGGCCACGCTGGACGAGGTCACCGCGGAGTCCCGCGAGATGCTCGATCGGGTGTTCGAGGAGCTGGCCGACTCCCGCGAGGAGGTCGGCGACTACCTCCAGGAGTCGCTGAAAGCCGACAAGACGCTCGGTCCCTGTCCGGAGTGTGGCGAGGACCTGCTCGTGCGTCGCTCGCGACAGGGGTCGTACTTCGTCGGCTGTGACGGCTTCCCCGAGTGTCGCTTTACCCTCCCGCTGCCGTCGACCGGCGAGCCGCAGGTCCTCGACGACAGCTGCGAGGACCACGGCCTCAACCACGTGAAGATGCTGGCCGGTCGCGACACCTTCGTCCACGGCTGTCCCCGCTGCGAGGCCGAGAAGGCCGACGAGACCGACGACGAGGTGATCGGAGCCTGTCCCGAGTGTGGGGAGGGCGCTGCTCCGGAGGAGCAACGAGGCGAAGGCGGTGATAGCGAGGCGCAAAGCGCCTCGGACCATTCGAGCGGGCAAAGCCCGCGAGAAGAAACCGCCGAAGCGCACGGCGGGAAGCTGGCGATCAAGCGCCTGCGCTCCGGCTCGCGACTCGTGGGCTGTACTCGCTATCCCGACTGCGAGTACTCGCTGCCGCTGCCGCGAAACGGCGACATCGTGGTCGGCGAGGACCGCTGTGCGGAACACGATCTGCCCGAGATCTCGATCGTCGACGACGAGGACGACGACGATCCCTGGGAGCTTGGCTGTCCGATCTGCAACTACGCCGAGTACCAGGCCCGCAACGCGATCGACGACCTCGAAGATCTGAACGGCATCGGCGGCGCGACCGCCGAGAAGCTCGCCGCCGTCGGCATCGACGAGCCCGCCGACCTCCGGGCGGTCGAACCCGACGAGATCGCCGCCAACGTCCAGGGCGTGTCGGCCAGCCAGATCGAGGACTGGCAGGCCGAACTGGCGGACTGAGGAGCGCACGGCGACGGGGACGCAGTCACGAAGGGTCTCGTTTTCGCACAGCTACCAGATCCGGCGGAGCCGCAATTCGTCACGCGTTCCGCTAGATCCACTCATACGGAAAGTTGTAGGTCTTTACCAGATCGACCGCACGCCGTCGTGCGGTCGACTGGGTAAACGCCTACAACCGTCCGTATCACAGAACGATTCGAAGTCGTTGGCACCGGCACCACCGGCGATATCCCGGAGCGTCCCGATCGGAACCTCATCGTGTAACGGGACCGTCACCTGTCGGCGATCGTCCTCGCAGGGGACGACGATCACCTCGTCGCACTCGCCGTAGCTGTCGCGGACGGTGCAGGTGTAGGACCCGTCGTCGTGGACTGCCTCGACGGTGGTGAGTTCGCGCTCCGAGCATCTACGAGTCGTGTTTGTCGGCGGACGTGAAATGTCTGCGAGACGTATCCGGCGACGGTGACGGGTCATACGGAACGTTGTCGTTGCGTACCGGCGAGCGTCGCCACGGGGGAGACGCCCACCGGAACATTCCGACAACCGTCCGTATCACTCTCCGACGGGGGCGTCAGCCTCCCCGGTCGCCGCCTCGTCGGGCGGGTCCCCGTCGGGCTGTGGCATCGAGCCGAGTCCGTGCGCGGTCGTCACCATTGCGGTGACGCGGTCGCCGTGGGCGAGCTCCGAGAGGCCCACGCGGACGAGATGGATGGCCGCGATCAGCAACAGCGGACCGAAGAAGACGCCGTACCAGCTGAACAGCAGCCCGCCGAAGATGTAGGAAAACATCATCGCCCCTCTGTGGGTACTCTGCCCGGCGAAGACCGGCCGAACGATCATGATGGGGAACAGATCGAGAACGAGCAGCGCCACGACGGCCACGGCGACGGGGAACCAGATCGTCGCCGGGTCCGACTCGATCGCGGCCAGCCCGAGGTACACCGTCACCGGGACGTACACGATCTTCCCCACGACGATGGGGACGAGCGTCGCCGCGCCCGTCAGGAGCGCGAGGACGTTGGGGATGGGGATCTTCAGCCCCGGCGGGGCGATCACGTTGAGGCCGTTGTAGACGCCCAGGGCGAGCAGCGCGACGACGACCACGGTGCGGACGTTCCCGAAGTACACCACCTGGAAGTCGCGATCGACCAGCGTCGCGTAGAGCCACAGGGCCGACTCCTCGCCGACCTCCTCGCGGAGCCACGTCGCAATGTGCTCCCCGTCCCGGAGCAGATAGAACGCGATGGCGATCCCCAGCGCGAGATGCAGGAAGAACGTCGACACCGGCCCCAGAACGTCCCCGCCGGTACTGACGATCTCGTTGATCGACGCCGCGTCGAACGACGACACGTACGTCGCGGGATCGGCGACCGCCCGCTCCAGTTCCGCGGCGGGGATCGGCAGGAACCAGGCGACGACCTCCGCACCTGCTCCGGCGGACCGCTCGAGTTCCTTGATGCCGAGAAACAGGAGGTAGCCGGTCACCGCGAGAAACGGGATCTCGAACGCGAACAGCGCGCCCGCCGCAGCGAATCCGGGACGGTCGACGACGCGTCGCAGTCGACGATAGACAGGCCGGGCCGCGTAGTAGATGAATATCCCGAAGACGAACGTCCCGATATACGAGTACACCACCAGCCCGAGCGTGCCGACGAGAGCGGCAGTGAGGGTCCACCAGAGCACCCGCGATCGGTCGAACTCCGTCTTCTCGATCATCCCGACGGACTCCCGGCGTGTCGGGTGGCCCTCGTCGGCGCACGACCCGCGTCTCCTCCCGGTCCGCTTCCCTCGCCAGCCGACCGGGGGCGGACGAACTGACGGCCCTCGGGGTCCCGGTCCCAGCGCTGACGGGCCACCGTGGTGCTACTCATTCGTCCCCCCGGAGCGATCGATGCGTGATTCTTCCACGGCAGACCGTGTGGTACGCACCCAGATAAGAGATGGGGCCGATTTCTCGGCGGTGTTCAGAGAAGCGACTGCGCTGGCTGAGTTGCAGACACCGAACGCCCTCGCGTCGCTCGGCTGCGGTGAACCGCTCGCTTCGCTTGCGGGCTACTCGCCGACCGCTTCCTCGATGATCTCGATTTCCTCGTCGGTGAGCCCGTACAGTTCGTAGACGATCTCGTCGATCAGATCGTCCGTCTTCTCGATCTTCGCCTCCAGTTCTGCGGCGCGCTCGTCGTAGTTGTCGCGGACGGTGCAGGTGTAGGGCCCGCCGTCGTGGACCCTGTCGACCGTGGTGAGTTTGCGCTCCGAGCATCTCGGGGCTTCGTTCATCGGTGTTGGGCAAGTGTCTATTGCCCACGGATGCCACCGGAGAGCGTCGACTGGCAGCAAGCCAACGCCGCCAGGGCCGACTCAGTCGAGGATTTCTCTGAGGATATATTCGATTTTCTGGTCGACCTCGGAGGCCTGAAGAATCTTGATCGACCGCTGCTCGTCGATGGGTGCCGTCTCGTCGTCTGGTAGGTCCTGAACCACGAGTACGCCGTTCGATCCGTTTCCGAACATACTCTCGTCGTCGTGGACGAGCGTTCCGTTCTGGCGAAGAAAGGCGAGATACTCCAGTGTCTCTGAGATCCCTCGTTGGATCGTCTCAGGGCGTTTCGAGTGTTTGACTTCCGTGATGAGATACTCGTTCGAGTTCTCCGACTGAACTTCCAGTACGATAACGTCTGGACGGCCAGTTGCACTTCGGAACGTTCTGTTTCGGAAGTAGCTGTCGGCGACCGCTCGTGCCTCCCGCTCGATCCGCTCTGTCCGTGAGAGCGCCTTTGATGGCTTCTCTGATACGTCCGATTCGAACGACACACCGCGGTCACGAGCGGAGTTGTCGTGGTACAGGACGATATCATCGCCGTTCGTCGACAGGCGAGCGACCTCTTGTGAACCAGACGTGATTGTCTGTAGCTCGAAATTCTCGTCTGTCATACGCTCCACGGCTGCGATGTAACGGAAGAGAACGAATAGTTCGAACAGCGTCTCGTCGTCGTCAGGCGTGATCGCTGTGTCGGCTAGAAGGTTCGTAATTGCCTCTGGCTCACCAGCGAGTGTCCGCTGGTATTCTTCGATCAGTGCTGCAGCCTCACGGTAGATTTCGCTGCGGGACTGGGCTGCCGTCTGGAGCATTCGATCCGTCGGCTCGTACACTTCTGGCCGGCGGATTCGACGGACGTGTACGTTTCTCTCGACGACTTCACGCATCGTTTCGACCAGATCTGTACTCTCTTTCCATCGTTCTGTTACCCAGTCGTACTCTCGTTCGAAGTACGGTTGGCAGTCCTGTAGCGTCTCGTGGACGAGCGCGAGTAGTCGTTTGAGAACGACGTTCTCGTCGATGTCGTAGTTCTCGGTCCGGTTTTCACAGACGAACAACGAGCGATCACGAGGATTTCGAGCGTATCGCTCTCGCACAGTGCCCGCCCAGTCGATCCGACCTTCCACGGCACCGCGAGTAGTCGTCGAGACGTTTTCGGTCTGTGTTTTGATGCTTCGCAATCGTTTTGGTAGCCGTTCCACGAAGTCGACGACTGCCGGCTTCAACACGAAGTGAAGTCGGACGAGCGTTTCGTAGTCGTCGAACCGGTCTGCGAACCCATCTGGTGCAATCTCTTGGACGAGATGGCGCTCGGGAAACGACCCGTGCATCACGTACGCGAGGATGTCTTCGGACAGTTGCTCAAGCAGGGCGTCCCTATCCATCAGGTCTCACCTGCAACACGTCACTCGCGACAGATCGAAGTCGAGACGAGTCGATTGCATCGATCTCGGCGAGCCGAGCGATGACAGCCTCACGCTTTCTGACACCCTCTAACTGCGGGAAGACGTAGCTGAGAACGGCCTGAGTAACGACACGATCACGCTGAGCGGGTGGTGTCCCTCGTACGTGAGAGAGCATGTCTCGGACGATTGCCGGCCCGATCTTCCGTTCGTCCGCCGCGTTGTTCATGACGAACCAGACATCTCCGATTGCAGCGACGAGATCGTCCGCGACATCGAGGTCCCAAACGTCGGCATACGTTCGAACAAGTTGGCGACGCGCGTCGTCGTCCTCGGGAACGGTCGGGGCGTCGACGTAGACGAACGCGAACCGGCGCATGAACGCGTACGACATCTCGTACAACGACGTTTTGTCGTAGCTGTTCATCGTCGCAAAGATCCGCCAAGACGACGGCATCAGGTACTGGTGCGGAGGAAGATCGCTCTTCTCGGTTTCAGATCCGGGCCGGATATCGATCTGTGAACCTTCCCTCGTGAACGGAAGAGAGATACCCTGTCCCGATAGCAGCGTGAATAGTTGGCCGAACGACTTGTCGATGTCCGAGCGGTTGATCTCGTCGATAACGAGCAGGTCGTTGCGCTGTTGCTCATCACGTTTGAAACAGTGCAACACCTGTCCTGGTTCAAACGAGAGATCGTCACCACCCTCTTCGCTCGGCATGTATCCGCCGACGGTCTCGAACGTCGACCAGTCTGCTGTGGCCGTAGTCGTCTGGTAGCCAGTGTAAAAATCGGTCTCTGCTTCAGCAAGGTATCCAGCGACACGGCGAGCAATTTCTGTTTTACCGGTGCCGGGTGGACCAGTGAGAATAATGTGTTTTCCGGCGTTCAACGCATCTTCCAGTTCTCCGAGAAGTTCGGTAACTCGGTCCTCGTGGTCCTCGCCTGATGGGAAGTGCAGTCCATCGAGAATCGAATCTGGCAGTTCGAATTCCGGCTGGCTATCTACGTCGATCCGAGCGGTGGTTGTATCGGAGCGCGTTTGCTCTACCGCACTATCGTCTTCCGTTCGGTCACCGTAGACGAAGGACTCGATCGATCCGTACTTCCCTCTGAGACCGCCGATTCCCATCTCGTTTAGCGGGGAGAATCCCATCGGGTAGTCGATGTCGTAGCCAGCTAACCCGTGTACTTCCGACGAATCGACGCCGAGTTCGACGGGTTCGTCGAGATAGATAACACAGAGCCAGGGGCTCCCCTCCTCGTAGTTCGGCCAGACATCTTTTGCCAACGGTTCGTTTCGTTCCGTGCCAAGAACTTTGGCAGCGTATTCGTACGTGCCGTCACGGTAGAACAAGAGAAAGTCGCCCGCTTCGATGTTGTTCCAGGTGCCCTCGATAGATTGTTTGGTCCCCCACAGGCGTACTGGATCGTTATCGAGCGTTCGATCGGTGAACCGCTCAATGCGTTCTGCGGCGATACCGTCACGAACAGTCCGCTGGAAGTTCTCCTGTGCAGCGCTGTTTGCAATCGGGGCCCTAAACACACCCGGCCCGTCGTACGTCATGCTGTCTCCCAGTCAGTGAGTGCCAATATAAGTAGGGGGAACCGGCAGGGCGATAGTTCATCAGTCGGGAGGAATCGAACCCGTGGTATGGAACTCCAACGACACTCCACAGCGGACTGTCGCCACTGCGGAGAGCGCATCTGGTACGGGGTGAAAGCAGAAAGTACGTGTTGGAAAGTCTTCTGTCAGTGTCTCACAGGCTGTGGCCGTGAGTGGCGGGCAGATCGAATCAGTCGGTCGACAGTGGACTCCCTCGACGACGTGTATCGACAGGCCGAACGGCAGTGCGAGCGCGTTTTCGCAACAGACTGACGCTATTCGACCCACAACGGCAGTCTCCGAGAGACGATCGGCAACAGTAATCAGGCGTGCCCACTTCCGAAGCGGTTATACGCCCGCGGTTGACTCTGTGCACGTATGAGCACGTGGGCGGACTGGGACCACATCGTCAAGATCGACCCAGACAAGAGCCTGGTCGCGGGCGAGACCTTCGAGGACGTGGCCGCGACCGGAACGGACGCGATCGAGATCGGCGGCACGACCGGCATGACCGAAGAGAAGATGGCCCGCGTCGTCGAGGCGTGTGGCGCACACGACATCCCCGTCTACATCGAGCCGTCGAATCCCGCGTCGGTCGTCCACAGCAACCGTCACGACGGCTACCTCATCCCGGTCGTGATGAACGCCGGTGACGTGACCTGGATCACCGGCGCGCACAAGGAGTGGATCCGCATCGACGACGACATCGACTGGTCGCGGACGTTCACGGAGGCCTACATCGTGATGAACCCCGAGGCCTCCGTCGCCAGCTACACGCAGGCCAACTGCGATCTCGACGCCGACGAGGTCGCGGCCTACGCGGAGGCTGCAGAACACCTCCTGGGACAGGAGATCGTCTACGTCGAGTACTCGGGGATGCTGGGCGATCCCGAGAAGGTGGCCGCCGCGGACGAGATCCTCGACGACGCGACGCTGTTCTACGGCGGCGGCATCCACGACTACGACTCGGCCCGGCAGATGGCGACCCACGCCGACACGATCGTCGTCGGCGATCTGGTCCACGACGAGGGCGTCGACGCCGTCAGAGAGACCGTCGAGGGCGCGCGCGACGCGACGGCTGCCACGCCGCCGAGCGAGTAGCGCCGGGCCAAGACGCCGCCGGGGTGCGGTCGTCGCCGTTCCGTGTCGGGAGCCCGAAACCCAGAACGCTCAAGCCGCCGCGCTCGCGAGGACCGGTATGGAACCGACGGCCGACGAACTCGCGGGGGTCGTCGACCTGTTCGGCGCGCTCACTCGCGACGAACTGGTCGAGGCGCTCTCCGAGCTGGCGTTCAAGCGGGGCGAAGACGTGGACGATCCAGCGGGGGCGATCGACGACGCCGTCGCCGCCTATCACCTCGCGGTCGTCGAACGCGACGGCGAGAAACTGCTCGCGGCCGGTCCGGCGGCGTTTCCGGAACTGCCCGACGGCGCGACGGACCTGCCCCACATCATGGACGTGCCCGAGCGATCGATCGACAGGGAGCGACTCGCGGCGGCCGTCGAAGAGCGGTTCCGCGAGGAGAGCCTCGTCGCCGTCCGCTCGGACAACGAGGCGTTCGTAGAGCGCCTGCTCGACGTGAGCTACGAACTCGAAGTCTGGGGACCGATCGACGTGAGCGCGGCCCGCGAGCGTCTCGCCGACGCGGCCGGCGAGTGAGTCGCCCGCGCGTTTCCACCCAAATTAAGAGCGTCCCGGCCCCACACTGACGCATGGAGTTCGATCGGGTGGCCAGCCACGAGGCGATCGAGGTCGCGGCAGAGCCACGCGAGGCGGCCGTGATCGTCCCCGTCGTCACCGACGCGGGCGACGGCGACGACCACGCCGTGTTGTTCACCAAGCGGGCCGACCACCTCTCGGACCACCCCGGCCAGATGAGTTTCCCCGGCGGCGGCCGCGAGCCGGCGGACGACTCGCTGTTGCGGACCGCCCTCAGAGAGGCACAGGAGGAGGTCGGTCTCGACCCCCGTGCCGCCAACGTGATCGGGCGACTGGACGACATCCGCACCGTCTCGGAGTACTCCGTCCGACCGTTCGTCGCCAGGATTCCCGACCGTGAGTACCAGCCGAGCGATGAGGAAGTGGCCGAGGTCGTCGTCCTCGCCGTCGACGATCTCGTCGATCTGGACAACTACGAGTCCGAGCGCCGGGACCACCCACACTACGGCGACATCCGGCTACACTTCTTCCACGTCGACGGCTACACCGTCTGGGGAGCGACCGCCCGGATGCTCGTCCAGTTGCTCGAACTCGCGACCGACTGGACGATGCCGACCGAGCCGGACCGCGTGGCCGGCCCCGACGACGACTATCCGCCCAGCGTCCGCGATCAGGTGTAGTCGGGCGGTTTCTGCCCGGCCACCGGGATGACTCCCCGTCGATTCGAGACCGGTCCCAAGCGACAGGCATTTGCCAGCGGATCGGGTACGGGTGAGCAATCGAACGGGCACGACGCCCACCCAAATCATGCTCACAGGAGTGACGCTCGACGATGTCGGAATCGACGCGGCAGCGCTCAAGCCCGCCGAGGTCGACGTGACGGCGGCCAGCGACCTCGACGTGTCGACGGTGACGATCGACTACGAGGGGGCGGGCCACCTGCCGGACCGGTCGACGCTGGCCGCGCTGGCCGACCAGAAGCGCGTCAGGCTGACGACGCCGGTCCGGGCCGACGGCTTCGACCCGCTGGGCGACGACAGCGCGCTCGCGACGCTACCCGACGGTGTCGGGCGAGTGCTGGTCGCGGGCCACGATGCCTATCTCACGAACGACGAGGCCGAACGGGCGGTCGTCCCTCGGCTCGAAGCCGCCGCGGCGACGGCCACCGATCCCTGGGTCGGCACCGAGGGCATCGAGCGCGTCGCGCTGGCGATCGGCGGCACCCAGTTCGAGTTGCTCTCTCGATCGACGGGACGGGACCTCCGGGCGCTTCGAACGGCCGGCTTCGAGGGGGAGATCGCCGTCTACGCGCCGACGGTGTTGACCGACGACGAGAGCGAAATCCTCGACGCCGTCGGGGACTACGCCGCCCGGCGCGGCCCGGTCCGTGCGGCCCTGCCCGACGGCGCGGCGACCGACGCGACCGCGAGCGGACGAGCCCGCGACGTGCTCACCCAGGCCGTGGGCGACTACGCGCTCGTGGGCGATCCCGAGACGGTCGCGGAACGCATCGAGCAGCTTCGAGCGGCCGGCGCGGACGCGATCGTCGGCTACCCGGCCAGGGGCATCGAGCCGGTGCGGTGACGATGCGGGTCGCCGTCGTCGGTGCCGGGGCCGTCGGCCTGACCGCCGCACGGACGCTGGCCGACCGCGGCACCGACGTGGTGCTGTACGACCGCGGGGAGATCGCCAGCGGTGCGACCGGCCGCGCGGCGGGGCTGTGCTACGACGCGTTCGCCGAGGACCGGGACGCCGCGGTGGCCGCCGACTCGCTCCGGCGGTTCCGCGAACTGGGCGTGCTCACCGAGTGTCCGTACGTGTGGTACGCCCGCGACGGCGACGAGGCAAACGCCGACGCCATCGCCCAGCAGGTCCCGCGAATGCAGGCCCACGGGCGCGATGTGGCGCTGGTCGAGCCCGAGCGACTGGGCGAGCGGTACCCACAGCTTCGGACCGACGAGATCGCCGTCGCCGCGATCGCGCACCGGGCGGGCTTCGTCGATCCGACCGAGTACGCGAGTGCGCTGACGGAGACCGTGCTGGAACGCGGGGTCGGCGTGCGGACGGAGACGCCCGTCTCGCTGGCCGGGCCGACGACGGTCGCCGAGCCCGACGGGACGGTCGGGTTCGACGCCGTGCTCGTGGCCGCCGGACCCGCGACGAAGCCGATCGTCGCCGACGCTGGCGTCGCGCTCCCGCTACAGGCCTATCGCGCCCAGGCGCTCGTGACGGAGCCGCTACGGGCGACGCTCCCGATGGCCTACGACGCGACCCAGCAGTGCTACTGGCGGCCCTGTGAGGGTGGACTGCTCGTCGGCGACGGTGCCCACGAGGTCGATCCCGACGACTGGGATCCCGACGCCGACGCGAGCTTCGAGCGGAGCGCGCTCGATCGGCTGGCGGCTGCGACGACCGTCGACGCGACGCGAGCGCAGTCCTGGGCGGGGCTCTGTACCGCGACGCCGGATCGGGAGCCGCTGCTGGGTGGCGTCGGGGACGGGCTCTACGTGGCGACGGGGTGGCACGGCCACGGCCTCATGCGCTCGCCGGCCCTGGGCGAGCGGATCGGCGAGCAGATCCTCGGCGGGCCGGGCGTCGACGCCTACGATCCCGACCGCTTTACCGGCGACGAGACGATCGACGTGGTCGACGGCATGACGATCGACGAGGACGAGGAGACACCGAGCTGAGACGAGCGGTCAGTCGGCCGCTTCGTCGGCTTTCGGGACGTAAACGTGCAGCGTGCCGTCGTCTTTCAGGGTCGCCGACGCGGCCTCGGCCTCGACCACGGCGTCGGCGGGCAGGGTGACGCTGCCGTCGAGGGAGAGTCCGCGGCCGGGATAGCGCATCTCGAAGCCCTCGTGGAACGGCCGGAATCGGTCGACGCGGACCTCGACACGGTCGTCGACGTACTGGACCTGCAGGTCAGCGGCCTCGACGCCGGGCGCGTCGAACACCACGAGGTACGCGTCGTCGCTCTCCAGCAGATCGGCCGGCAGCGGCGTCCGTTCCTGGACGCGGCCGGCTGCGCGGCCGACGTTCTCGACGATCGCGTCGCCGAGCGAGCGGGCGAAGTCGAACATCACAGCTCGACCTCCGACAGGCAGTCGACACCCCCGCAGTAGGGACACTGGAAGTCGGTCACGCCCACGCTGTCGGGCATGTCGTAGGTGTAGTGGAGTTCGAACATGTCGAGTTCGCAGCCGTCGTCGGTACAGACGAGTTCGAGCGTCGCTGGCATACGATTCTGTTGGACCGCGCGGGACAAACAGCTTTCGGAGCCCGGAGTACGCACCCCGCCGGACACACGGCGACAACGAGAACTTTCATGTCGGCCCGGCGAGTGGGCTGGGGCATGAGTTCGCGTGTCTTGGGCGTCGACTTCAGCGGTGCGAGCGACGCGGGGCGCTCGCTGTGGCTGACGGAGGCGCGGGAGACGGGGGACGGACTGCGGGTCGAGGACTGCTATCGCGCGGCCGACGAGTGGGGACCGGACCGCGAGGACGCACACGCCGGCCTGCGCTCGCGGCTCACGGCCTTCGACGTCGTCGGGCTCGACTTCCCGTTCAGCCTCCCGCAGGCGCTACTGGACGAGCACTGCGACGGCGAGTGGGCCGGGCTGGTCGAGTGGCTCACGCTCGACGGCCCGACCGATCCCGACGAGTTCGCCTCGACGTGTCGCTCGACCGCTCGCGAGCACACGGGCGACGGCACCGCGTCGCTGCGTCGCGAGACGGACCTGCGTCGCGCCGCGCTGTGTCCCTACGACCGGATGGTCCAGTACCAGACGTTCTACGGGATCCGGAACGTGCTTGCCGGCCTCGCCGACGATCCCGATGTCGCCGTCGCGCCGATGCAGGACGGCGACCCCGCGACCCGCGTCGTCGAGGTGTACCCCGCCGCGACCTTCGGCTGGCTCGGGCTCTACCGCGAGGGGTACAAGAGCGACCGACGAGACCGCCGCGCGACCAACGTCGACGGGATCGAGGCCTGCAGCGTCGACCTCGGGGGGTTCCGCGAGGCGTACGAACGACACCACGACGCGCTCGACAGCCTCGCGGCGGTGGTCTCGGCCGGCCGGGTCGCCGAGAACGGGAGACGGCCGCTCCACGGCCCGCGCGAGGAAGGCCACATCTACGTGTGAGCGCCACGACCGCACAGCAGTACCCGGATCGGCGTTCGACGGGGGTGGTTTCTTTGTCGATGCGGTCGTCGGTGATCGCACGATGTCCTCGCCCGATTCCGCCCCTCCGGACGCCCCCCGTTCACTCGGCCCGGTTCAGATACTCGAACGGTCGCTCACACGCCAGTTACTCGGCCTCGGACTCGCGTTGGTGGGCATCTCGATCGTCAGCTGGGTGATCGAGAGCTCGCCGCCACTGTGGTCCGTGATTGCGCACACAGCTGTCGGTTCGTTTGCCGTCTTCAACGGGCTCTACCTCGGAGGCGTTCGGTTCCGATAGCCCCACAGACCGACCGCGTGCGGGACTTTTTACTCTCCCATCACCTATAGAGGGCAATGAAAACCCAGGAGCGACCGCAGACGAGCGCCGACGCGGCCGCGACCGACGACCCGCCCGACGACGCCGCCCTCGTCGTCGAGGGGCTCTCCAAGCGGTTCGCCAGCGGCGACGCCGCGGTCACCGCCGTCGACGACGTGTCCTTCAGCGTCGGCCGTGGCTCCGTCGTCGGGCTGCTCGGTCCCAACGGCGCGGGCAAGACGACGACGATCAAAGCGATCCTCGGCATGGTGTTGCCCGACGCCGGCTCGGTTCGGATCGACGGGATCGACGTGTACGAACAGCCGAGTGCCGCCTACGCCAACGTCGACGCGATGCTGGAGGGCGCGCGCAACGACTACTGGCGGCTGACCGTCCGGGAGAACCTCCGGTACTTCGCGACGATCGGCGGCGTCGATCCCGACTCCGTAGCGGATCGCCACGAGCGCCTGCTCGACCAGCTCGATCTCGCCGAGAAGGCCGACGAGGCGGTTCGAGACCTCTCGCGGGGGATGAAACAGAAGGTGTCCCTCGCCAGCGTGCTGGCGACCGACGCCGACGTGGTCTTTCTCGACGAGCCGACGCTCGGACTGGACGTGGAGAGTTCGCTGACGCTGCGACGCGAACTGCGCCGGATCGTCGACGAGCGGGCGCTGACCGTCGTGCTCTGTAGCCACGACATGGACGTGATCGAAGCGGTCTGTGACCGCGTCGTGATCATGAACGACGGGCGCGTGATCGCGGACGACACCGTCGAGCGCCTCCTGTCGGGCGACGGCACTCAGCGGTTCGCCGTCGCCAGTTCGGACATCGACGAGGCGCTGCTCGCGCGCATCCGCGACGGCTTCGAGGTGACCGAGGTGACGACCGACGGCGAGCGAACGCGCGTCGAGGTGGCGACCGACAGCGAGGGGTTCTACGACCTGGCGGACCAGCTACGGGCCGCCGACGTGGCGCTGGACAGCGTCAACACGGCCCGGCCCGACCTCGAAGACGTGTTCCTCGGGCTGACCGACGAGGGCGAGGGCCGTCGATGACGGGACAGCCAGCCAGTGAGACGCCGAGCGGCGGGGAGACGCCCCGTCGGGCTTCCTACTACCACCTCGCGAGGGCCGTCCTCGTCCGTGAGTTCCTGCTGTTCGTGCGCTACCCGGCCAACGCCCTCGGCGGGATCGTCGTCTCGCTTTTCTTCTTCGGGCTGCTGTTCTACGGCGGGCGGATGATCGCCGGACAGGCGCTGACCGACTCGCTGGAGGGGATCGTCGTCGGCTACTTCCTGTGGACGCTCGCGGTCGGTGCCTACTCCTCGATCTCGAACGACATCGGCAGCGAGGTCCAGTGGGGGACCCTGGAGCGCCACATCATGACGCCCTTCGGTTTCGCGCCGGTCGCGCTGTTGAAAGGCGTCGCGAAGGTCGTCCGGACCTTCCTCACGTCGGCGGTGATCCTCGCGGTCATGCTCCTGCTCACCGATACCACCCTCCAGTTGCCGGTCGTCACGATCACGGTCGTCGCCGCGCTAGCGGTCGCCTCCGTGCTGGGACTTGGCTTCGCGGCCGGCGGCGTCGCCGTCCTCTACAAGCGCATCGGCAACTGGCTGAACCTCCTTCAGTTCGGATTCATTCTGCTGATCTCGGCCCCGGCGTTCGACCTCGGGTGGACGAAGTTCCTCCCGCTGGCACAGGGCAGCGCGCTCCTCCAGCGGGCGATGATCGACGGGACGCGGCTGTGGGAGTTTCCCGCCGTCGACCTGCTGGTCCTCGTCGGCGTCGCCGTGGGCTACGTCGTGCTCGGCTACGCCGCCTTCGAGGCCGCGACGCGGCGAGCCCGACGGCTCGGGGTGCTTGGCGACTACTGAGACTGTCGGCTGTCCCTTCGCGACGAGACGTGCCACCTCGGGATGGCGAAATCGTTCCCAGACGGACAGCCGACAGTGTGACACGGCGACGACGGTCCTACCAGACGGACAGCCGACAGTGTGACACGGCGACGACGGTCCTACCAGACGGTCGCTGTCGCCGTCGTGCGGTCGACCGGGCAAACGGCGAGGATCCGTCTCAGGTCCGGCAGATGTCGTGGAGGTCCGACAGCGAGTCGATGTCCCACGTCGGCCAGACGTTGAGCTCCCAGTCCGTGCGGTGTGGGCGGCGGATGAACGCCGAGTCGATGCCCGCGTTCTCAGCGGCGCGGATGTCTGACTCGTTGTCGCCGACGAACAGCGCGGAGTCGGCGTCGAGGTCGGCCAGCGCGCGGTCGAGGTAGTGGCTGTTTGGCTTGCGCCGGTCGAGGCTCTGGATCGTCGGCTCGCGGCCGTAGGCGGTGCCGAAGTGATCGCGCACCGAGAAGTGATCCAGGAGGAAGTCGACCGTCGCCTGCTGGTTCGAGCTGACGATACCTTTCGCGGCGTCTAAGCCGTCGAGCGTGTCGATGTCGTCGTACGGGCGCTTGCGCCCGGCGCGGGCCTCTTCCTGCTGGGCCTCGACCATCTTCTCTTCGCGAGCGCGCCAGAACTCCTCTCGTGGGAGGTCGTACTGGCCACAGATCGTCGCTACCTGGTGTGGGGTCGCTCCCACTGTCATGTTTTCGACGTGGTTGGGGTCCGGATCGGTCACACCGAACGCTTCGAACGTCTCCTGGGTCGCGTCCTGAAGAACGTCGAAGGCGGTCCGACCGACGAGGACACCGTCGTTGTCGAACACGACGGTATCGTAGGTCATACGCCAGGTACGTCGGAGGGCGGTATAAGTGTTTCACCACCGCGGCTGGCGGCTACGCTTCGTCCAGTCGGCAGGATCACGAACGCAGAGGTCGAGAAACGAGTGACGGCGACGGATGAATGCGAACGCGAGGCGGCACGTTCGACCGGCGGTTTTTCCCGCCGATCTAGTCGCCCCCAGCGCGGCGTCGAGCCACGCCGCGAGCGACGAGGTTATCGCGGGAGTCTAACCCCCGTTCCGACTTCTAACCACGAATGTGCCGCCTCACGGCGGCTCTGTACAGGGCAGTACAGCCCACAGAGTCCACGGTTTAAAATACCCCTGCTCGCAAATAAAGCTTGAGACGATGGGGATCTACGAGGGGACGATCACCGAGACGACACAGGCGTTCTATCTGGAGCGACTGTTCGACCGGTCCGAGCTACGGCCGGCCGTCCGGAACAGGTCGGAGAGTCTCGTCACCGACGGCGATCACGACGCGAAGACGGTCGCAGTCGACGCCGTCGGCACCTTCGACGGTGGGTGGGCGTTCTGGGATCACCTCCAGTACCCGGAGCGACGCAACAACTTCGAGTTCCGGCCGCTGTTTTGCGTCCCCAGCTACGAGTTCACGCTTCCCGGCTGGACGTTCGGTCGGTACGATCTGGTGAACCTCGACGTGACGGCCCGAGTCCTCTACTACCCGTTCGGTCTGGCCGTCGCCCGGTTTCGAGTGTACTTCGAGAGTTCGCGGCCCCTCGATCTCACTGATTTCATCGCGTTCCAGCGGACCGTTCGCCAGGAGCTCCGCGTCGACGGAGCCCCTCCCTCGTGGGCCGACGACAGTGGCCCGCTCGTCCAGGAGATATTCCGACCGATCGATCGGTGGCTCTTCGGAGCGAACGTGCCCGACACGTACGTCGGCCGGATCGGCGAACGGCCAGTTGCCACGATCTCGTTTCTCTACGACGCCGACGCGCTCAGCGAGCGAGAACGGGGACAGCTGATCCGCCGCGACGACCGGCCGCTGGACGAAGAGACGCTCAACAGCCACGCGAAGCCGTACATCGGCCGCTTCGACACGGACGCGATCTCGGTTGCCCGACCGGGAGCGGTGATCCAGACCGGCGCGTTCGACGAACACCGTCACTGGAGTCGCCGCTGGAAGCGACTACAGCTGCTCAACAACCTCTACCTGGCGTACGATTTCGCGCTGCTGGAAGACCAGCACCTGACGCGGATCCGGGACCGTCTCGGTGCGACCCTTGACGACCTCGACAGCGTTTCCGCCGCTCGGAAACCACTGACCCCACGGGCGCTCCAGATCACGGACGATCTGTTGCGTTTCGGTGGCCAGCTCCGGGGCACCCGCGGGCAGGTCTACGAACAGCTCGAACCCACAGACGTGAAAGAGTCCGCGAATCCGGTCGTCGACGACTACATAGACCGGCTGTTGAGCCACGAGACGGTTTTGCAACAGACCGCCGGTGGGCTCCCGGCCACGCTCCTGAAGTACATCCCGTTCGCGGGCTGAGCGGTCGACTCCGATCCCGACCAGACACCGTTTTAGGCGTCGAGCCGGTAACGACGGACATGACTACAGACCCCGCCGACCTCTCGGTGACGATCGTCGACGGCTACGTCGACGAGCCGGCCCACTTCGGGGTCCCGCCGTACATCTCGACGTATCCGCGCTACACCGCCGGAGCGCTCGTCGACGCCGGTGTCCCTCGGCGACAGATCACGTACCACACGATCGACGCGCTGCGCGAGGACAGCGCCCGCTGGCAGGACGTAGAGCAGGCCGACCTGCTGGTCTACGTCGGCGGGATGACCGTCCCCGGCAAGTACGTCGGCGGGACGCCGGCAGAGCCCGACGAGGTCCGCAAGCTGGCCTGGACTGCAGGAGGCACGTCGATGATGGGCGGGCCCGTCCGCTTCGGCGTCGGCGAGGCCAACGAAGGGGCCAGCGAGACCGCACGCGACGATCTGGACTTCGACTTCCTCGCGATGGCCGACGTGGAAGCGGCGGCCTACGATCTCGTCGACAACGGGCTCGAAGGGTTCGAAGACCGCTACCGCGGCGTCCCCGAAGAGACCCGCTGGGCGCGCCAGGGTGCCTTCGTCGTCGAGCAACACCCCAACCATCCGGACTACCTCATCGCCGAGTTAGAGACCTCGCGTGGGTGTCCCTACCGCTGTTCGTTCTGTACGGAACCGATGTACGGCGACCCCGACTTCCGGCCGCCCGAGAGCGTCGTCGACGAGGTCGACGCGCTCTCCGATCGCGGCGTGGCGAACTTCCGACTGGGTCGTCAGGCGGACATCCTCGCCTACGGCGGCGACGGCAAGTCACCGAACCCCGACGCGCTCCGCGATCTCTACGGCGGCATCAGGTCGGTCGCGCCGGACCTGGAGACGCTGCACCTCGACAACATGAACCCCATCACGGTCGTCGAGTGGCCCGAGAAGGCCCGCGAGGGGATCCGCGTCATCGCCGAGCACAACACGCCCGGCGACACGGCGGCGTTCGGGCTGGAGTCGGCCGATCCGCTCGTCCAGGAGGAGAACAACCTCAACGTCTCCGCCGAAGAGTGTTTCCAGGCCGTCCGGATCGTCAACGAGGTCGCGGGCGTCCGGCCGGGCGAGGAGCCCGGCAGCGGCCCCAGTACGGGCAGTGACGCTCCCAACCGGCTCCCGAAACTCCTGCCGGGGATCAACCTCGTCCACGGACTGAAGGGCGAACGCCGGGAGAGCTTCGAACACAACAAGCGGTTCCTCCAGCGCGTCTACGACGAGGGGTACATGCTGCGCCGGATCAACATTCGGCAGGTCATGGCCTTCGAGGGGACCGACATGGCCGACACCGGCGCGGAGATCGCCAAGGACCACAAGCAGCTGTTCAAGCAGTACAAGCAGGAGGTCCGCGAGACGATCGACAATCCGATGCTCAAGCGGGTCGCGCCGGTCGGGACCGTGCTCCCGAACGTGACCCTGGAGTACCACCAGGACGGGAAGACCTTCGGCCGCCAGCTGGGGACCTATCCGCTGTTGGTTGGGATTCCCGGCGAACGCGAGCTCGGCCGGACCATCGACGTGGCGATCACCGACCACGGCTATCGATCGGTGACCGGCGTCCCCTACCCGCTCGACCCCAACGCCGCCTCGATGGACGAGCTGCGGGCGATTCCGGGTATCGGGCGCTCGACGGCCGGCGACATCGTCGTCGACAGGCCCTACGACTCCGTCGAAGAGATCGACGACGCGCTGACCCAGTTCGTCGCCGCCGAACGTCGACAGGGAGCGGACTGACGGCCGGCGTCGAGGGTGTCGCGACGGATGGAGTGTCGACGGTCGTCCCGAGGTGACGACCGGCTGGGCTCGTCGGCCGAACAGAAGGTACTTTTCGGTCGCTCGCGCACGGTGACACAATGAGCGACGTGGAAGTCAGCGTCGTCCTGCCGGCCTACAACGAGGCCGCGACCATCGAGGAGACGGTCGAGACGACGCTGTCGACGCTTGCAGCCTTCCTGCCAGCGGGGAGCTTCGAAGTGATCGTCGCGGAGGACGGCTGTGAGGACCGCACACCGGAGATCGCGACCCGGATGGCCGACGCCGACGAGCGCGTACGCCACGTCCACTCCGACGAGCGACTCGGACGAGGCGGGGCGCTGTCCTACGCTTTCCGGCAGGCGGAGGGCGAGACGCTGGTGTACTTCGATACGGATCTGGCGACGGACATGCGCCACCTCGAAGAGCTGGTCGAGTCGGTCCGTTCGGGCGAGTACGACGTGGCCACGGGATCGCGCTGGCTCCCCGAGAACCGGGCCGATCGCCCCGCGAAACGAGGGGTGCCGAGTCTCGGCTACAACACCCTCGTGCGGCTGTTCCTGCGATCGGATCTGCAGGACCACCAGTGTGGCTTCAAAGCGTTCGATCGGGCGGCGGCGCTCGATCTCCTCGACGAAGTCGAAGACGAACACTGGTTCTGGGACACGGAGCTGCTGGTCCGCGCCCAGCGCGAGGGCTACCGCGTCAAGGAGTTCCCGGTCGACTGGACGCCGAAGGGCGACTCGAAGGTCGATCTCGTGCGGGACGTGTTCGGGATGGGGAGCCAGATCGTCCGAACATGGTGGCAGCTGTCGGTGAGCCCACGGATCACGCGGAAGGTGAGCATGACTGCCGGGTCGCTGCTGGTGATCGCCGCGCTCGTGCTCGCGGTGACGGTCGTCTTCGATCCGGCGGCCGTCCTGGACGCGATTAGCGGGGCGGACGGCGTCGTCGTCGCGTTCTCTGGCGTGGTGTACCTGCTGTCGTGGCCGCTGCGCGGACAGCGCTATCGGGACATCCTCGCTCGGCTGGGCCACGACAGCGACACGTGGTTCCTCACGGGCGCGATCTTCATCAGTCAGACGGGGAACCTCGTCTTTCCCGCCAGACTCGGCGACGGCGTCCGGGCGTACGTCGTCAAGGCCCGCCGGCAGATCCCGTATCCGACCGGGTTCGCCTCGCTGGCCGTCGAACGCGTCTTCGACCTGCTCGCGATCACGGTCCTGGCCGGGAGCGTCCTCGTCGGTCTCGTCGTCACCGGCGGGACCGATCAGGTCGCCCAGGCGATCGCGGCCGACGTACCCCCGGTGACGATCGGAGACGACACGCTCGATCCCGCCGCGGCGGCGCGGACGGCGCTCCGGGTCGCCGCCGTCGTCGGAGCAGCAGCGATTGCCGGCGTCGCCGTGATCGTCGTCAGCGCCCGCCGGGACAGCGACCTCGTCCACCGTGCGGTCACCGCGCTCAGCAACGACTCCTACGCCCAGTACGTCTCCGGGATCGTCGAGCAGTTCGTCGGCGACGTCGAGACCGTCGTCGCCGACCGGGGGGCCTTCCTCCGGGTCGGTGTCGGCAGCCTCGTCATCTGGATCGTCGACGTGTTGACGGCGGTCGTCGTCTTCGCTGCCTTCCCCAGCATCGAGCTCTCGCCGTCGCTGGTGGCAGCCGCGTTCTTCGCGGTCAGCGTCGGTAACCTCGCGAAGATCCTCCCGCTGTCGCCGGGCGGGATCGGCCTCTACGAGGGTGCCTTTACCCTCATCGTCGTCGGGCTGACGACCGTTACGGGGCCGGTCGCACTCGCGATCTCGATCGTCGATCACGCCGTCAAAAACGCCGTCACGATCGTCGGCGGCCTGGGATCGATGGCCTGGCTCAACGTCTCGCTGACGACCGCGGTCGAAGAGTCCCAGCAGTCCGGCGAAATCGAGCCGGAGGCCGACTAGTACGTACCAACTGTTGGCCAGACCCTATTTGAACGGGTGCGTCAAACTCTCTCAAACACCACGCTCGCACCGTTCACACCGGTTTCGACTTCCGAGATTCGATAGATTTAAATGAGTTTCGAAGGCACTGTGTTGGTACCAATCGAGCGTCCGGGATCGTCGATGACGGACCGGAATCGTCGCCGTTCGTCGCCTGGCATGGGACGACACCAGTCGTTCTCGGCACCGATACCCCGGATAGCGCCCGCATTCGTACAATGAGCGATTCGAACACCAGAACGCGAGCGAGAACGCGCACGACGACCGACGAGGAACAGACAGAAGAAGAGAGCGAGACGACATCGACCGCGTGCCCGGAGTGTTCGGGCACGCTGGTCGTCGACGACGAGCACGGCGAGACGGTCTGTGAGGACTGCGGGCTCGTCGTCGAGACCGACGAGATCGACCGCGGACCGGAGTGGCGAGCGTTCGACTCCAGCGAGAAAGACGAGAAGTCCCGCGTCGGCGCACCGACGACCAACATGATGCACGACAAGGGGCTGTCGACCAACATCGACTGGCGCGACAAGGACGCCTACGGCAACTCCCTGTCGGGCAAGCAACGCCAGAAGATGCAGCGCCTGCGCAAGTGGAACGAGCGGTTCCGCACCCGTGACTCCAAGGAGCGCAACCTCAAGCAGGCACTGGGCGAGATCGACCGGATGGCCTCCGCCGTCGGCCTCCCGGAGAACGTCCGCGAGACCGCGAGCGTCATCTACCGCCGTGCGCTGGACGAGAACCTCCTGCCCGGTCGCTCCATCGAGGGCGTCTCGACGGCCTCCGTCTACGCCGCCGCTCGTCAGGCCGGCGTCCCCCGGAGCTTGGACGAGATCGACGAGGTCTCCCGCGTCGAGAAGAGCGAGATCGCACGCACGTACCGCTACGTCGTCCGCGAACTCGGCCTCGAAGTCGCGCCGGCCGACCCCGAGAGCTACGTCCCCCGCTTTGCCTCCTCGCTGGAACTGTCGGACGAGGCCGAGCATCGCGCCCGCCAGCTGCTCCAGAACGCCAAAGAGCAGGGCGTCCACTCCGGCAAGTCCCCGGTCGGACTGGCCGCAGCGGCCGTGTACGCCGCCGCACTGCTGACCAACGAGAAGACGACCCAGGCCGCCGTCAGCGAGGTCGCCGACATCTCCGAGGTGACGATCCGCAACCGCTACCACGAGCTGCTGGAGGCCGAGCAGGGCCTCCCGATGGCCTGACCGGTCCCTCGTTTCCGTCCCCGGAGCGCGGGCCACCGATCCGTCGCCGGCGCTGGCGTAATCAACCCTGATAACTGAGAGGTCACGTTTAATTCGGTCCCAGCCGCTGGTACCGCTATGGATCAGGAACCAACGACCGATGGAGGCGTCGAGGCCTCGTCTGGTGGGTCTCTCGCTGGTGGCGAACTCGGGAGCGCGATCGACGAGTTGCTCCGGGCCTCCGAGGGCGTCTCGGAGAGTTCACAGCAGATCAGCGACCTCGCCAACGAGCAGTCCGAGAACATGCGAGAGGTCGCCAGCGAGGTGTCGAATCTCTCGGCGACCGTCGAGGAGGTCGCCTCCAGTGCCAGCCAGGTCAAACAGGTCAGCGACGACGCCCGCGATCTCGCCGCCGACGGCCGCGAGGCAGCCGACGACGCGATCGGAGCGATGGAGGCCGTCGACGAGGCAAACACCGACGTGTCGGCCGACGTCAAGCAACTGCGCGACCGCATCGACGAGATCGACGAGATCGTCGAGGTGATCAACGACATCGCAGACCAGACGAACATGCTGGCCCTGAACGCCTCCATCGAGGCCGCGCGAGCGGGCGAGGCCGGCGAGGGATTCGCCGTCGTCGCCAACGAGGTCAAGAGCCTCGCCGAGGAGTCCCAGCAGAACGCGGCCGAGATCGAAGAGCTGGTCTCGAACATCAAGTCCGACACCGAAGAGACCGTCCAGAGCATCGACCACGCCAACGAGCAGGTCGAGGAGGGACTCACGCAGGTCGAGACGGCCGTCGACATCCTCCGGAAGATCGACGAGGCCGTCGAGGAGGCCGCGATGGGTGCCGAAGAGGTCGCCTCCGCGACGGACGAACAGGCCGCATCGACCGAGGAGGTCGCGAGCATGGTCGACACGACCGCCGAGAGCGCCGAGGAGGTCGCCACGGAGATCGAGCAGATCGCCGCGGCCAACGAGCAACAGGCCGCGAAGGTCAACGAGCTGCAGGACATGATCGAGCGCCGGTAGGGCGCGAACCAGAAGACACGAGGGGATTCGTTTCGACTGCCGTTCTATGGAGACGACTCACCGTGTAGTGACGGGTGACGCCCGCGAGTTGGCGCTGCCCGACGACAGCGTCGACCTGGTCGTGACCTCGCCACCGTACCCGATGATCGAGATGTGGGACGACATCTTCGCAGCACTCGACCCCGCCGTCGAGGACGCGCTGGCGGACGAAGACGGCGAGCGCGCCTTCCAGTTGATGCACGACGTGCTCGATACCGTCTGGGCCGAAGTGGTCAGGGTGCTCCGGCCGGGCGGGATCGCCTGCATCAACGTCGGCGACGCCACCCGCTCGATCGGCGACGGCTTTCGGTCGTTCTCGAACCACGCGGAGATCACGACCCGCCTGACCGACCGAGGTCTCCGGGCGCTGCCCGACATCCTCTGGCGCAAGCCCTCGAACCGCGCGACGAAGTTCATGGGTTCGGGGATGCTCCCGCCCAACGCCTACCCGACGCTGGAACACGAACACGTCCTCGTCTTTCGCAACGGGCAACGGCGCACCTTCCCGCCCGGCGACGACGACCGCTACGAGAGCGCGTACTTCTGGGAGGAGCGAAACGTCTGGTTCTCGGACCTGTGGGAGCTGACGGGCGAGCGCCAGGCCGTCGAGGACGGTCTGCGCGAGCGGTCCGGTGCCTTCCCGCTGGAGCTACCCTACCGACTCGTCTCGATGTTCTCGACGTACGGCGACACCGTCCTCGATCCCTTCCTCGGTACCGGGACGACGACGATGGCCGCGCTCGTCGCCGGCCGCGACTCCGTGGGGTACGATCGGGACGACGACCTCCTCGCTGCGCTCGACGACCGCGTCGAGGACGCCCCCGAGCGCTCACGGGAGATCGCCGAGCGGCGACTCGCCGACCACCGCGAGTGGGTCCAGCAGCGACGAGCCGAAGGGAACGAGCCGGGCTACGAAGCCGAGCACTACGACACCGCCGTCAACACCAAACAGGAACGCCGGATTCGCTTCTACGGCGTCGACGGCGTCGAACGGACAGACGAGGGGTATCGCGCGACCCACTCGCCGATCGAAGGGTGCCCCGACGGCGAGAGCGAACAGGCTTAGTGCCCGTCGGAGCAAGCGACGGCATGGACTTCGATTCGTTTACGCTGCTGGCAGCGGGCGCGGACCTCTCGGACGAGCCGGCCGCTCGCGAGGACGCCGACGGGATCGAGTTGCGGATGGACTTCGCGGACGACGCTCTGTCGATGCTCGACGACTACGAGGGTGACCTGCCCGTCCTGGTGACCAACCGCGTCGAGTGGGAGGGCGGCGAGGCCCCGGACGACGCCGCCCGACTCGATGCCCTCGAAACGGCCGTCGAGCACGACGCCGTCACGGCCGTCGACGTGGAGCTTGCTGCCCTCGAAGGCGAGGGAGCCTGCGACGCCGCTCGCGTCGTCTCGCACGCTCGCGACCACGGTGCAAGCGTCGTCGTCTCGACCCACGACTTCGAGGCGACGCCCGACGAAGCCGCCCTCGTCGACCGACTGGAGCGGGCCTGCGAGTACGGCGACGTGGGCAAGATCGCGACGACGGCACGGGACCGCGGTGACGTACTGGCGCTGCTCGAAGCGACCCACCGGCTGACCGAGACCGGTGAGACCGTTGCGACGATGGCGATGGGCGAGGCCGGCCGTCACTCGCGTCCCGTCGCGCCGCTGTACGGCTCTCGGATCGGCTACGCGCCCGTCGATCCCGCCGACGCCACGGCACCCGGACAGTACGATCTGGCGACGCTACGACGGCTGGTCGACCAGCTGTCCTGACCTCGGAGAGCGACCGGCAACCACGTGAAGACAAGTCGGTGCGCAAGATTAACAACGATTGGCCCGGGAGTGGGGGGTATCATGGTCGATGCAGACCAGAAACGGCCCCTGCTCGCCGCCGCCCTGGCGTTTCTCTCGCCCGGTCTCGGTCACCTCTACCTCCGTGAGTGGATCCGTGCGCTGCTGTGGTTCACCCTCGCGATGCTCGGCGTCAGTATCCTCGCGCCGGAGGCCACGCTTCCGGCGGCGACGACGCCGGAGGCGATCTGGACGGCGTCGGTCGAGATGACCCGCGCCCTCTCCTGGCAGGCCCGCGGCGCGTTGCTGGCCGTCTCGCTGTTGAGCGTGCTCGACGCCTACCGGATCGCGACCGAGATCAACGCCGCGGCCGCCATCGAGGAGGGCCAACAGTGCCCCTACTGCGGGCGGGAACGCGACGAGGACCTCGACTTCTGTCACTGGTGTACGGCCGAACTGGAGTGACGAGTGCCCACGGGGCGCTACTTCTCGATGATCGACTCTTCGACGGCCTCGCCGAAGTGACGGGCCTTGTCGTCGGTGTACAACAGGAGTTCGTCGCCGGGCTCGATGTCGGTGATCGCGGTCCGGCCCTCGGCGGTGTGCATCTTGATCGTCTCGGCGTTCTGGATCAGCGTCTCGATGCGGTCGCCGTCCTCAGTCTCTGCCTGGACGCGGAACATCGGCCGCTTCTCGATCTTGGCGCGGCCGACGATGGCCTCGCGGGTGTTGCCGTCGGTGTCGACGACCTGGACCTCGTCGCCGCTCTGGAGTTCCGAGAGGTACTTGGTCCCGCCGTCGGGCGTGCGGACGTAGGCGTGGACCGCACCGGCGTTGACCCGGAAGGGACGCGAGGCCACGTAGGGCGACTCGGCGGTCTCGGCGTGGACGAAAAAGAGCCCGCGAGCCATCGAGCCGATCAGCATTCCCTCGTCCTCGGCCATCAGCGAGCCCGTATCGATGCAGACGCGGTCCGCCGACCCGGTCTGTTCGATGTCGGTGACCTCGGCCCAGGACAGCGAGAGCTGTTCGCGGCCGGCCTCGTCGCGGACTTCGACGGTGCGGCGGATCTCGTCGGGATCGTCCGTGTCGAGCAGGACGCCGTCGGCACCCAGTTCGAGCGTCTCGTAGGCGGTCTTTGCGTCCTCGGCAGTCTGGACGCCGGTGATCAGCTCCGTCTCGTCGCCGACGCGGGCGATGAGGTTCTCCAGGGGAATGATCTGCCAGTCGTCGCCGATGACGATGGTGAAGGCCGCCTCCTCGGCGACGGCCTCGGCGAAGCCCTCGTACTCCTTGGACCGGATGCGGACGTAGCCACCCTGTGGGGCCTCGCCGTCCTGGCGGAGCGCAGAGAGGTCGGCAGAGCCAGAGAAGTCAGAGGGCAGGTCAACGGTGCCGTCGCCCTCGCCGTCCTTGCCCACGACGTGGGCGTCGGGTTCGGCTTCCTCGCCCTCGGCGTCCATGACGGTGACGTCGCCACCGGCGAAGGCGGCGACGTTGACTTCACCGAGGTCCCGGACGCGGGCCACGTCGTGTTCGTCGACGAGCACCCAGTCGACGCCGGCTTCGAGGCCGGCGGTGATTCGGCGCTTTCGGGTCTCCCAGTCGCCGACCTCGCTGTCGGCCTTGAGCCACACGCTTCGTGTCATTGTCCCACCTCTCGAATCGGTCCCGCTTGAACGTGGCGAATGCGGGCAATCGGCCCGGATAGAAGGATCACCGTCGCGCGTGACTGTCTCGTCGGTCAGACGTCGCCAGCGGTGGCCGCGTTCGGCGTTCGCTACGCCTCGACGGCGAGACCGGCCGCACGGAGCGCGTCGGCCGCCTCGCTGTCCTCGTGGACGACGCTGGCGACGGCGCGAGCGATCTTCTCGGGTTCCTCGTGCTGGAAGATCGAGCGCCCCATCGAGACGCCGGCCGCCCCGGCGTCCATCGCCCCGCGGACGATGTCGAGCGTCTCCTCGTCGGTGCCCTTCGAGCCGCCCGCGATCAGGACGGGCAGTGCGGTCGACTCGACGACGCGTTCGAACGTCTCTGGCGTGCCGCTGTAGGCGGTCTTGACGAGATCGGCGTCGAGTTCCTCGGCCAGCCGGACCGCGTGGCCGAGGTCCTCGGCGAACAGCTCGGGGTCCTCGTCGCGAACGTCGTGGCCGCGAGCGTAGGCCATCGCCAGCACCGGCAGCCCGTACTCGCGGGCCGCGCTGGTGACCTCGGAGAGCTGTGAGATCTGCTCCGGTTCGTGCTCGCTGCCGACGTTGATGTGAAAGGAGACGGCGTCGGCCCCGGCCCGGATGGCGTCCTCGACGGTGCCGGTCGGTCGTTTGTCGCTCTCGTCTGGCCCGATCGAAGTCGAGCCGTTGAGGTGGACGACGTAGCCCGCGTCGTTCGTGTTCTCGTGGACGCGGTCGGCGATCCCGCGCTGGGTGAGGACGGCGTCCGCGCCGCCCGTCGTGACCGCGTCGATCGTCGATTCGATGTCGACGAGGCCGTCGACGGCCCCGAGTGTGATACCGTGGTCCATGGGGACGATGACATGTCGCCCCCCTGTCCCGATCCGTGCCAGTCGTGCTGCTTTCCCTGCGCTCATGTTGTGCGAACGTGTGGCAAGTACGATTATGTTCCTTCCGGTTGCGGCCGATTCTGTGCGCCCCGCAGCGCCCCCTCCTTCAGTTCGCGGGCCTTCTGTTCGAGGCGGGCCGCGACCTCGTCGGCGGGGTCGCCATTCTCGTGGCCCTCAGCGACGATGTCGACGAGCGCGGAGCCGACGATGATGCCGTCGGCACCGGCAGAGACGATCCGCTCGGCGTGGTCGCCGTTCTTGATGCCGAAGCCGACGGCCTTTGGCACGTCCCACTCCGCAATCCGGGCGAGGCTCTCCTCGGTCGCGTCGTCCACGTCGTCTTTCGCGCCGGTGACGCCCAGCCGCGCCTGCACGTAGACGTAGCCCGAGGTCTGATCCATCATCGACGCGAGCCGGTCGCCCTTCGTGGTCGGCGCGACGATGAAGATCAGATCGAGGCCGTACTCGTCACAGGCCGCCCGGAGCGGCCCGGCCTCTTCGGCGGGCAGGTCCGGCACGACGAACCCCTCGATACCGACCTCGGCGGCCTTCTCGACGAAGGGTTCTGGCCCTTGTCCGGAGCCATACTGGTAGATGAGGTTGTAGTAGGTCATACAGACCAGCGGCACGTCCACGTCCAACTCTTCGACGAACTCGAAGAACCGATCCGGACTCATTCCGGCGTCCAGCGAGCGGACGACGGCCTCCTGGATCGTCGACCCCTCGGCGATGGGTTCGGAGAACGGAAGCCCGAGTTCGATCACGTCCGCACCCCCGCGAGCGAGCGCTTCGACGTACTCGATCGAGGCGTCGTAGTCCGGATCGCCCGCGGCGAGATACGGGACGAAGGCGGGTTCGTCGGCGAAGGCCCGTTCCAGTCCCATCTAGATCCCGCCCCCGATCTCGTTGAAGATCGACATGTCCGGCGCGATGTCCAGATCGCGCTTCTGGGTCTCTTCGATGACGGTTTCGAGGTCCTTGTCCCCCCGGCCAGAGACGTTGACGATCACGGTGTCGCCCAGTTCGTCGTGGTGCTCATCTCGCGGCTCCGCCGCTCGATCGTCCGTGGCGGGTCCCGCCACGCGCTCCAGATAGCCGAACGCGTGGGCCGTCTCCAGCGCCGGGATGATCCCCTCGTCCTGGGAGAGCCGGTGGAACGCTTCAAGTGCGGTGTCGTCGTCGACGTTGACCGGCGTCACGCGCCCCTCGTCGACGAGGTGGGCCAGTTCCGGACCGACGCCCGCGTAGTCGAGCCCCGCGGAGACGGAGTGTGACTCCATGATCTGGCCGTCAGAGTCCTGAAGGAGCTTCGTGCGCGCTCCGTGGAGTACCCCCTCGTCGCCGGTCGACAGCGACGCCGAGTTGGGCGCGACGCCTTCCTCCTCGTCGACCGACAGCGAGGAGCCGCCGGCCTCGACGGCGTAGAGGTCCACGTCGTCGTCCGGAACGAAGTGATGGAACGCGCCCATCGTGTTCGAGCCGCCACCCGCACAGGCCAGGACGGCGTCCGGGAGGCCGCCGGTCTGCTCCTGGATCTGCTCGCGGGCCTCCTCGCTGATGACCGACTGGAAGTCCCGGACCATCGCCGGGAACGGAGCCGGGCCGACGATCGACCCGATGACGTAGTGGGTCGTCTCGACGGTGGTCGCCCAGTCCCGCATCGTCTCGCTGATCGCCTCTTTGAGCGTCCCGCGGCCGGTCGTCACCGGATTCACCTCGGCGTCGTTGATCCGCATCCGGAAGACGTTGGGCCGCTGGCGGGCGATGTCGGTCTCGCCCATGTAGATCTCGCAGGGCATGTCGAGGTGGGCCGCGGCCATCGCCGTCGCCGTGCCGTGTTGCCCGGCACCGGTCTCCGCGATGATACGCTCCTTGCCCATGTACTTCGCCAGGAGGACCTGCCCGAGCGCGTTGTTGAGCTTGTGAGCCCCGCCGTGGAGCAGGTCCTCTCGCTTGAGGTACACCTCGGTGTCGTAGCGCGCCGAGAGCTGGTCGGCCCGCTGTAAGGGCAGGGGTCGGCCGCCGAAGTCCGCCAGCCGCCGACGGAACTCGTCCATGAAGCCGTCCTCGTTGTCGATCACGTACCGCTCGTAGGCGTCGGTCAGCTCCTCGATGGCCGGCATCAACGCCTCGGGTACGAACTGTCCGCCGTAGTCGCCGAATTTGGATTCGCTACTCATGTGTTGTCGTCGCTGTCGTCAGTCGTCGCGTGTTCGCTGTCACGTCCGTCTCCTCGGCCGGTGCGCCGTGGTCCATGATCGCAGAGCCGACGAGCAGGGCGTCGGCCCCGGCTCGGCGCATCCGGGCCACGTCGGCCGGGCTCTGGATTCCGCTCTCGGCGACGAGGGTCACGCCCTCGGGGGCGTCCGGTGCGACCCGCTCGAAGGTGTCCAGATCCACCGCCAGTTTCGCCAGATCGCGGTTGTTGACGCCGACGATCTCCGCGCCGGCCTCGACCGCTCGCGCGAGCTCGTCGGCCGTGTGCGTCTCGACGAGGACCTGGAACCCCCGCTCGCGGGCGGCCGAGAGCAGGTCCGCCAGATCGCCCGTGCCGGGCTCGTCGAGAAAGCGCACGATCAACAGGATCACGTCCGCCTCGACCACGTCTAACTGCTCCTCGTGGAGGACGAAATCCTTGCGAAGGACCGGCACGTCGACGGCCTCGCGGATCCGAGCCAGCGTCGCTGCGGACCCGCCGAAGTGCTCGGGCTCGGTCAGCACGGACAGCGCCGCCGCCCCGCCCTCGACCATCTGCTCGGCCAGCGCGACCGGATCCTCCGTGCGTTCGCCCACCGCAGTCGGACTCGTCGGCTTTACCTCGGCGATCACCGGGACGCGACCGTCCGCCTCGGCGTCCGCGAACGCGTCGGTCAACGACCGGGGCTCGACGTCGACGCGGCCGTCGGCACCGCCACGCTCGCGGGCCGTCGCCAGGATCGACTCGACCGCCGGTGCGATCTCCTCACTATCGCCCATTACTGTACACTAACGGACAGAGTTGCACATAAGACTTGCCCTTGGCGACGACGCCCTCGGCCCGGTTCGTTCGGTGGCCCTCGGCGGAGCGGCTTCGTCGGCGGAGACCCGTCGGCGTCCGGTCGTCGGTCGGGAGCCGAATCTTCAAGACGCGACCGGGCGAGTGATCGGACATGGCCAGCCCAGACGCGGGAATCTACGCGCGCGAGTTCGAGTTTCTCGACCGGTACGTCCAGCTCGGGGCGGCGGGCGAGAAGATCATCCAGCTGTCGTTCCCCGAGCAGCCGGCAGCGGAGAGTCGAACCGACCACGACCTCCTCGACCGGATCGAGGCGTATCTGAGCAACGAGACGGACGATTTCCGTGACGTCGATGTCGGCCTGACCGTCTCGACCGAGCGCCGGAGCGTGCTCGAAGCGGTCCGGGAGATCCCCTACGGCGAGGAGGCCGGCGTCGACCAGCTCGTACGGATGACACCGGTGCTCGATCCGAACGACGACGAGAGCGCGCGGATCGTCAGGGAGGCCCTCGCGGACAACCCGGTCCCGCTGGTGATCCCCGACCATCGCGTCCGGGACGGCCCCAGCGGCGCGCCGCCGGCAGTCGAGCAGAAGCTCCGGAGCATCGAGGGGCTGTGAGACGCGTTCGGGCCGACGACCGCCCCCGGTCGGGCGCGAACCCGAGAGCCACACGCTTATGTAATACGGCGTAGTTGAGCGCAAACATGCCGACGATCAGTGCGCGCCTCTCCGACGAGGAGCAGACAGAGCTGGACGCCGTCGCAGAACTGCTCGCAGAGGACCGTTCGACGACGATCAGGAAGGCCCTCGACGAGGGGCTGGAGACCCTCCGGATCCGGGTCGCGGTCGAGCGCTACCAGTCCGGCGACGTGTCGGCCGCCGAGGCCGCACAGCTGGCCGATCTCTCGATCGCCGAGTGGCTCGACGTGGCTCGGGAACGCAACCTCACGACACAGCTCGCGCTGTCGGATCTGGAGCTCGACGCCGACACCGCGGCGGAGCTATGAGTCGGATCTACGTCGGTCCGACGGCGGTGTACAGCCTCGGGCAGGTCGGCGAACTCTCTTTGCTGACCTCGTTCGACGGCGACGTGGTCGTACCCAAGCCCGTCCGCGAGGCCTCGGCCGTCGAGCCGACGGTGACGAACCTCGACGAGTTGCTCGACGGCGACGACGTGCGAGCGGTCACCGAAGCCGACGCCGACATCGAGCGCGCGCAGCGACTCCTCGGCGAGAAGGACGTGGGGACGGCGGCGGCGGTGATCGCGGGGGTCCTGGCGCGTCGGGACTCCGACGACCGATCGGCCGTCGCGGTCGTCTCGGAGGATCGGACCGTCCGCCAGATGTGTCGCGGACTCGGTGCCCAGGTCACCAGCAGCTTCGGCGTCGTCGTCCGGGCGACGCTGGAAGACAAGTACCTGAGCCCGCGACAGGCAAAGCGGATCGTCCGCCGGATCGACCAGCACGGGATGCATCTGACCGGCGAACTCCGCGAGCGCGCCGTCGGCGAGATCGGCGACTAGGGTTGTACCGCCTGTGAGGTCGACGGGTCCTCGCGGACGAGGATGTAGATCAGCAGTCCGATGACGCCGCCGACGAACGTGACGACGGCCCACAGCGTCGCGCTGTCCATGCCGCGGTCGGTCGCGTCGTTGTACACCCAGTACGACACCCACACCCACAGCGCGGTGATTGCGAGGCCGAACAACAGAAAGACTAGGACGAATCCAGCCTGGAGGGGGACCATTTGGAACACGCGTGGCTGGTGTCGTGGCACCGATAAAAATCGTGTGGTAGCCGTCGAGAGCGTCGGCCAGAGCCGGTCGCTTTCGAGGACCGCTCACTTCGTTCGCGCCCCTCGCTCCCTACGGACTCAATCTCTGACGATCTCGCGGGAAGAGAGGAAGACGGTCCTGCGAGACTCACCCTGTTCGTCTCGCTGGCTCCCAGGTTTGTCGCTGCTCGCGTGTCGCTTCGCTCCCGCTCGCTTTCGAGGACCGCTCACTTCGTTCGCGCCCCTCGCCCCCTACGGACTCAATCTCTGACGATCTCGCGGGAAGAGAGGAAGACAGTCCTGCGAGACTCACTCTGTTCGTCTCGCTGGCTCTCAGGTTTGTCGCTGCTCGCGTGTCGCTTCGCTCCCGCTCGCTTTCGAGGACCGCTCACTTCGTTCGCGCCCCTCGCCCCCTACGGACTCAATCTCTGACGATCTCGTGGGAAGAGAACGGCTTCGCGGATGTTGCCGAGACCGAGCATCGTCATGATGAGGCGTTCGCCGCCCAGGCCCCAGCCGGCGTGTGGGGGCATCCCGTACTTGAACATCTTCGTGTAGTAGTCGAAGGCTTCTGGATCGAGGCCCTGCTGTTCGAACCCGTCGACGAGGTGGTCGTAGCGGTGTTCACGCTGGCCGCCAGAGACCAGCTCCATCTCGGGGTGCATCATGTCGAAGCCGGTTGAGACCTCGTCGTCCTTGTCCATGATGTAGAACGGTTTGATCTCGCTGGGCCAGTCGGTGATGAAGTAGTGCTCGCCCACGTCCTGGCCGAGCGCGTGTTCGCCCTCGGTCGGCAGGTCGTCGCCCCAGACGAGCGGCTCGTCGAGCTCGCCCGTGGCGTTGATGCGCTCGATGGCCTCCTCGTAGGTCAGGCGCGGGAAGTCGCCTTCGGGTGCCTCGAACTCGTCGGCCAGGTCCAGCGCAACGAGTTCGTCCTGACAGTTCTCTTCGACGGCCTCGTAAGCGGCCTTGACGACGGCCTCGCAGGCGTCCATCGCTTCGGTGTGATCGGCGAACGCCGACTCGAAGTCGATCGAGGTCGCCTCGTTGAGGTGTCGGGGCGTGTTGTGTTCCTCGGCGCGGAAGATCGGCCCGATCTCGAAGACCCGCTCCAGTCCGGAGCCGACCATCAGCTGCTTGAACAGCTGGGGGCTCTGGTTCATGAACGCTTCCTGGCCGAAGTATGTGATCGGGAACAGCTCGGTGCCGCCCTCGGTGCCGGTGGCGACGATCTTGGGCGTGTTGATCTCCGTGCAGCCGAGTTCGCGGAACTGCTCGCGCACCGCGCGCAGCACTTCCGCGCGGATCTCGAAGATCGCCTTGACCTCGTCCTTGCGGAGGTCCAGCGTGCGGTTGTCCAGTCGGGTCGACAGCTCGGCGTCGACCTTGCCGGAGGGGTCGAGTGGCAGTTCGGGGTCGGCCTCGCTGATCACGTCGACCGACGCGGGCGTGACCTCGACGCCGGTCGGGGCGCGGGGCTCTTCTTCCACGTCGCCCGTCACGGAGATGACGGACTCGCGGTGGACGTTCAGACCCGTCTCCACGAGATCGTCGTCCATCTCCTCGACCTCGAACTTGACCTGAATCTTGCCGGTCGTGTCTCGGAGGATGAGGAATGCGATGCCACCGAGGTCGCGCACCTCGTGGACCCAGCCGGCGACGGTGACCGTGTCACCGGGCTCGGCGTCTGCCGTGTACGTTCGATCGTCCATGGGCGTTCGTTTGACGGGCGGGACTTAAACTCCGTTTATTCTCTCTCGTCGATGGCGTCCCGTGACAGCCCGCGGATCGTCTCGGGAGCCACGCCACAGCGATCCCAGGCCGGCAGTCGACGGTCCTCGCCGGGGTCGGCCACCCCACGGACGTACTCCCGAACCTGCTCGCGTTCGCTGGCGGCGTCGTAGGTCAGTCCGTTGAACCGCGCGTCGGCGGCGTACTGGTCGACGAGCGCGTCGGCAGCGGTCGTGTACGCGTCCCGGAGGCGGTCGTACTCGACGGCGACGCCCTGGTCGTCGAGCACCCGGAAGAGCGCGCCACCGACCGCCTCGCACATATCGCCCAGTCCCGACGGGCCGCCGACCGAGCGGTGGTCGTGCTCGTGGGTCCCCAGGTCGACCTGTGCGCTGCCGGCGAAGCCCGCCGCGTCGTAGGCGTCCCCGAGCGTGCCGATCTCCAGCCCCCAGCCGGGCTGGGCACGGAGCGATCTGGCGACCGCGCTCGTCGCGGCGAACTCGCCGGCCAGCGCGTAGCGAAACGACAGGAGGTAGTCGATCACCGGATGATCGACCGTCTCGTCGAGGGCGCGCAAGAGCGGGCGGACGAACAGGCGAAACAGCCGCCCGTAGAGCCGCCCGTCCTCGACGCGGGCGTAGTAGCCCTTGGCGAAGCTGTGGTCTCCGGCCAGGGGTGCGAGCAGTTTCGGGACCTGCTCGGCCCCGTAGCTCGTGGCGTCGGCGTCGTGTACCACCACGTAGTCGTGGCGCGCGGCCACGCCCAGCGCGAGCCACACGTCTCGGCCCTTGCCGGCCTCGGCGACGAGGTCACGCTCGCGCAGGTGCTCCTCGACGCGGGGCGCGTTGCACCACAGCACCTCGGCGTCGAAGTCGAAGCCGTCGATCCACTCGGTCACCGCGGCCACCTCGCCCGGGCCGGCCCGCAACGGGACGTACACCTGCTCGGGGTCGACCGACGCCAGCGTCGAGAAGACGTGCTCGGCGGCGAGGCTGGCGTGCTCGCGCTCGGTCATGGGGACGACGACCGCGGCCCGATCGGTCGGCGCGGCGGGGTTCGTGCCGTCGTAATCGTGTAGCGTAGCGATCCGTTCCTGGACGTACTCCATCACTCCCCACTTCGGTTCCGGCCTCAAAAACAGCGTGCCTACGCCCGTGCGCCGGTCGGAAGCTGGCCGTCGACGTACAGTCCCGTGAGCCCGAGCAACACCGCCGCGAGCACCGCCACCAGCCAGGTGAAGATCGTCTCGAAGGAGTAGCCGGCCGACGAGAGGCTGCCGACGATCGTACTTCCCGAGGCCTGGATGATCATCATCGTCCCGCTGTAGACGGCGTAGGCGCTCCCGCGGTGGTGGTCCGGGAGCGAGCCCAGCAGGTACGTGTCGACCGCGGGAAAGAGGCTGTGGATCACGTAGCCGAGAACGGCGCTGAGGACCGCCAGCCCGAGATAGCCGGACAGCAGCGTCGTCGCGTAGACCGAGAGCAGGAACCCGCCGATGATCGAGAGGATGTAGGGCAACACCGGCAGTCGGTCGGCCAGCCGCCCGGAGACGAAGAAAGCCGGCACGCCAGCGCCGAACGCGATCGTCAGCAACTGGTTCGCCTGGGCACCGGTCAGCCCCTTCGCGAGGAAGTACTTCACGTAGAAGTTGAACAGGCCGTTCCAGACCAGCCCCGTGACGCCGATGACGGCCACGCCCGCGAGCACGATCCGCCACTGGTGGCGCGCGGCCGCCAGGAAGGCGGTGTCTTCCGCACCGGCGTCGGGCATCTCCGTCCGACGAGCGGTGAGGGCGAAGGCGATCCCGGAGACGACGGCGGCGACGGCCATCGCTCGGAACACGGTGCGCCAGTCGCCGACGCCCAGAGCGGCAACGACGATCGCCGGTGCACTGACGGCGGCGAGCTGGCTGGCGGTGCCGTGGATACCCAGGGTCGAGCCGACCCGGTCGGGGAACAGTTCGCTCGCCAGGGGATTGCCCGCGATGAAGTACGAGCCGCTGGCCAGTCCCATCAGGAAGGCCCCCACCATCACGGCCGGGACGCTGTTGGCGAGCGACGTGGCGACGGCCGCGACCGCCAGGATTCCCGAGGACGCGAGGATGACGACGCTGCGAGAGATGTGCGTCAGGAGGTAGCCAGTCGGGATGCGAGGCAGTGCGCTCCCGAGCCACGCGAGCGTCGCGATGGTCCCCAGCGCGGCGTCGTTGGCGTCGAGCGCGGTACCGAGTGGCTCCAGCAGGGGCGCGAACACGACCCGTGCGAGGTTGACCAGGAAGACGAGCCCCAGCAACGACCCGAAGACCGTTCGACGAGACACGCTAACTGGTCAGTCAGTCAACGGCACAAACCTTCCGGTCCGTCGCGAGCCTTTTTACGCTCGGCCGTTCCACCACCAGCTATGGACTCAGTACGGTCCGGACTTCGGGCGGGGGATCTGGAGAAGGACAACTACGGGCGGCTCTCCTGTACCAGCTGTGGCAAGCAGCTGGGAACGGAGAACGACCCCGACGAGATCGGAAAGATCCGCGTCTGTCCCGGCTGTGAGAGCAAGTGGCAGGAGATGTAGCTACTCGAAGACGGCGTCGAACGCGCTCGCACCGAGTGGTTCGTACCGACCGGCCGCGACGTTCTCGACGACGTGTTCGGGCGATCCCATCCCGACCAGTGCGGACGTGACGCCCGGCGGAGACCGGGCGAAGTTGATCGACCGCTGGACGCTGGTGTCGCCGTCTAGTCTGGCCGCGATATCGTCGGGCAGCCCCGTCGACAGCTCCCCTTGCATGATCGACGCGCTGGTAAACACCGACAGCTCGGCCTCGTGGGCGAACCACAGCGCGGACTGGGTGCCCTCCGCGCCCTCGTGGGCCTCGACGGTGAAGGCGTCGGCCATCTGAACGTTGAACGGGAGCTGGACCCCGCGAAAGCCGGTCGTCTCGTTTTCCACCGTGGCGGCCGCCGACTGTGCACGACGCACGATCTCGGGCAGCGAGAGGTAGCTGTCGTGGTCCGCTGGCACCCGGAACGCGTCCCACGTCGCCACGCCGTAGTGTCTGATGTCTCCCGCCGCGCGGCGTCGCTCCAGGCGCTCGAAGGTCGCTTCGAGCTGGTCGTACACCGCCGCTCGCGAGTTCGCTTCGAGCTGTGTCTCCGGGTTGTGGACGTAGTAGAGGTCGATCGTGTCCACACCGAGGTTGTCCAGCGAGCGGTCGAGCTGGTCCTCGATGAACGCCGGTGCGATGCAGTGGTGCCCGCGGACGAGGTCGTCGCTGTCGACGATGCCGGTGTCGAGATACTCCGACCCGACGTACGCGCCGGGATCGTCCGGGCGGTCCTCGTCGAAGGGGACGAATCCGCCTTTCGTCGCCACGAGGACCGACTCTCTGTCGACCGGCCCCGTCCGGACGACGTCGCCGACGACGCGCTCCGAGCGCTGGTGTCGGTAGTTGATCGCCGTGTCGACGACGTTGATTCCGGAGCGGAGCGCATCGGCGATCGCTTCCCGGTAGCGCTCGTCTTGCTCGTCGGTCGGATCGCCCAGGTAGGTGCCGACGCCGATGCTCGAGACGACACAGTCGCCGAACCGCCTGAAGTAAGTGCGGGCGAAGTCGTCGTGGTCGTCACGGTAGGCCCAGGTCGCCGACTGAGTTGCCATAGTCGTCGTTGGCTCTCGACGGTCAAAAGCGGTCAGATGTCGCCGGCCATCGCGTCGAACAGGTGCCCCTTGAAGTCGGTCATCGCGACGCCGCTTCCCGGTCCGATCCCGTTCATGTGATCGATCGAGAGCTGGCCCCCGCCCATCCGGGCGTGGCCGCCCGCCGACCCCATCGGAATGTCGTCGACGACCGTCTGGAGGACGTTACCCATGTGGACGCGGTCGTCGCGCGAGCGCCCGGAGAGGTGCAGCGTGTCCTCTTTGCGCCCCATCACGACGACCGCCGTCACGCCCTCCAGTCGGAGCAGTTCGTCGGCAGCCTGTGGAATCGCGTCCACGTTCGAGACCGCGCCCACGTCGCTGATCGCGAAGGCGTTCTTGATCTGGCGGTCGGTGATCGCACGGGCTTTCACGTCCAGGACCTCGGCGTCGACCTGTGGGTTCGCGATTCTGTCGAGCAGGTCTTCGTCGATCCCGTCGTAGAGGTACTCGGCCGCAGAGAACTCCGCGGACGAACACCCCTTCGTGAGCTGTTTCGTGTCTGACTGGATGCCGTATAGCAGCCCGGTCGCGACCTGTTGGTCGATCTGGTTGTCGTCGGCCGTCGCGTCGCCGTCGGCCAGTTCCCAGTCGAGAGTCTCGAAGTACTCGGCGAAGATCGTCGCACAGGCACCGTAGCCGGTGCGAACGTCGGACAGCTCCGACCCCTCGCCGCCGCCGGGATGGTGGTCGATCACGGCGATCGGATCGATGCTCTCCGCGCCGGGGAACCCACGCGCCTCGTTGTGATCGACCAGGACGACCTCGCTCTCTTGTAGCTGTCCGGCCTTCTCGATGCGATCGAAGTCCAGATCCAGAACGGTCTGAAACGCGCGGTTTTCCTGATGGCGAATCTGTCCGGGGTAGTACAGCGTCGGCGACGAACCGGCCTGCGTCGCCAGCCTGTCGACGGCCAGCGCACTCGACATCGCGTCCGGATCGGGATTCGGATGCATCAACACGGCGACCTCGTCGGTCGACGCCAGCAGTCGCTGGAAGCGTTCGGCCGGCGACCGGCGGAGTCTGTCGATCGCGAGGCGAACCCCGACGAGAAAGACGAGGATCCCGACGACCACGAGCGCGGCCACCAGCGGCGATTCACGCGCGAACACGGTGACGCTATCGACGACTCGCTGGAGGCCACCCACTTGCCAGATCGGCATACGGACGCAGTTTTCAGCGTCACCGGATAAGAAGGTTCCCCTGACCTGATACGTGTGACGGTCAGTTCGCGGCCCGGTAGCGCTCGATCGCGTCGCGGTACCCCGACCGGAAGGTCGGATGGGCGAACTCGTAGCCCAGCGAGTGCAGTCGGTCGTTCGAGCAGCGCTTGCTCGTCTGGATCCGGCGACGCGCGGTCTCCGAGAGGTCGTCGTCCGCGAGGCGCTCGGCCGTGGTTCGTTTGGGTGGCTCCGCGACGCCACACTCGTCGGCCAGCCAGTCGGCGAAGGCCCACTTCGAGACCGGTTCGTCGTCGACGACCAGCACGGTCTCGTCCCGAGCCACTCCCTCGCGGAGGAGGAACGCGACCGCGCCCGCCGCGTCCGCGCGGTGAACCATGTTCAGGTACCCCTCGGTGACGGGGCCGTCGAGGTACCGCTCCAGGCGGTACCGGTCGGGGCCGTACAGTCCGGCAAAGCGGGCGACGGTCCCGTCGATGCCGCGGTCCAGTGCCCGCTCTCTGGCGATGCGCTCGGCCTCGGCGAGGACCCGCGTCTTGTCGGTCTGGGGGTCGAGCGGCGTCGTTTCGTCGACCCAGTCGCCGTCGTGGTCGCCGTACACGCCCGTACTGGACGTGTACACGAGCCGCGCTGGCGGATCGTCGCGCGCTCCGAAGTGGTCGATCACCGTCTGGAGGCCCTCGACGTACACCCGGCGCGCCGCGTCGGCTCCCCGCCCGCCGGAACTGGCAGCGAAGACGACCGCGTCTACGTCGGGGACGGCAGCGAGGTCGTCGGCGTCGGTCACGTCGGCCCGGACCGCCGTGCCACCGGCGTCCTCGATCGCCGCCGCGGCGTCTGGAGAGCGGCGCACACCGACCACGTCGTGGCCCGCGTCGGTCAGCTGGCGACAGAGAGCCAGCCCGACGTAGCCACAGCCGAGGATGGCGACCCGCATCGGTCACCCCTCGCGCTGGGCGATGAACTGGTGGAGCAGGGCGTACTCCGCGACGGTCATCGGAAACCGGCCCTCGACCTTCTGCTGAATCTCCTTCGGTTCGAGCTGGCCGTCGATACCCGACGCGAGCGTTTCCACGTCGAGGACCGCCGTCGTCATCCCCATCAGGAGGATGTCCCGCGCGTCCGCGGCGATCGTGTCGGCGTGAGGACGGTCCTCGTCGAGCGCCAGGATCGCCGCGGCCTCGGTGAGTTCGATATCCGGGGAGGCACCGTCGAGCAACGCCGTGATCCGGTCTCGGTTCAGCGGCGTCTCGTCGACGGCCCGGTCGACGCCGACGGATTCGACGGTCTCGGACAGCCGCGTCTCGTAGGCCCGCCGGAGAGTCTCTGGTGACTGCTCGCCCGCGTCCTCGAATTCGCCTCTGATCATACACACCCTACAGGACGGGCCTACAAGTCAGTGTCACTCCGGCCCCGGATCGGGCCACCCCTCCGACTCCTCGATCGCGACGCCGTTGGTGTCGCCGACGCCGGTCTTGCCCGGCGGCACGACGACGAGGACCGTCGCCGTGGCCTCGAAGTCGACGCGGGTTGACCGGCCGATCCGCTCGGGAGACCCGTCGTCGTCGACGTCGAGGCTGACGTTCTCGCCGTCCCTGGCGTAGACGAACTCGCCGCCGGGCGTCGTCGGCCGCCCCTGGGAGACGCGCACGCCGAAGCGGGCGTACTCGCCACGGACCGTGACGTGCCAGACGTTCGTCGTGGCGTACCACGAGCCGGGCACGGGTGCCAGCGGGAGTCCGGACGGCATCGCCTCGAACGTGTCGTTCACCACCGCGCCGTAGCCGCGCTTCGTGGCCCGTTCCGCACCGGCGGCAGCGGCCTCCCGAGCCAGCTCCCGCGCGACCGTCTGCGTGCGCGATCGGCTCGCGTCGACGGCGTCGGTGTCCGGTCGCCCGCCCGGCTCCCGTAACGCCGCGCGACGCGTGGCGTTCAGTCGAATGGCGAGCCGGTCGCGTGCAGCCACCGAGAGGTCGGTCCGCCGGCCGGCGAGAGCGACGAGTCGACGGCTGACCGAGCCGTTCGCCAGCGCCAGGGCCCGATCGTGGGTCGTCTGCCACGGCGCGAGCGCGTCTCGAAGCATCGCCTCGCGCTCGCTGGCACTGCCGGCGACGGCCCGTCGGGACAGCACCGACCGCTGGCCGTCGATCACGTGCTCGTTCGCCGACGCGACTTCTCGGCGGAGGGCGTCGCGTTCGCGGGTCAGCGCCGAGACGTTCTCGGCGTGGCGTTCGGGTCGGCGCGCGTCCGCCCGTCGAACCGCCTCGCCGTCCACAGCAGCGGCGTTCGCCTCGGCGAGGGTCGCGTTGGTCGCGTTCAACGTCCGGGCCGCCGTGTCGAGTCTGACCCCCGATCGATCGCCGAACAGACCGTCGACCAGCGAGTCCGAGACGGTCTGGTGGGGTACGGTAAAGACGTTGACGTTGCGCGCGACCAGCGGACGAGAGCTGTTCTCGATCGCCGGGTCGTCGTCGTGGCTGAGCGAGGCCTGCGTGAGGTAGGCCGGTGCGCCGTCGGCCGTCAGCGCGACCGGCCCGCCGACACCGTCCAGCCGCGGCTGGCGGTCCGACGGTGGTCGCCCGCGAGCGTCGAGCCCCTCGCGCAGCGTCTCGATCGACGTACCGGCCTCGTCGAGCCGATCGCCGAACGCGTCGGCCCTGCCACGCCGGTCGTCTGCCCGCGCACGGAGGCGGGCCTGTACGCGATCGAGGTACGCGACCCGGACGGCGATCCGCGCCTTGGTCGCCGCGCCGTCGTAGCTGGACGGTGCGTCGATCAGCCGCGTCCGCTCTCGCTCGACGGCCCGTGCGAGCGCTGCCGGCGGGTTCGATTCGTACGACCCGACTCGTCCCTGCCGCACCTCGACGGCGACGGACCGGACCCGTTCTCGGACCCCCATCAGATCGCGATACGCCCACTCGGACGCGTTCGCGGGTACCTCTAGCTCGATCGTGTGAACGTCGGAGTTCGGCCCGCTGTGGACCGCGTATTCGAGGGCCGCGGACCGGCCGCCCTGGCTGTCGATCAGGCGCTCTCTGGCGCGTTCGCGAGCGTCGGCGAGGTTCGGTCCCTCCAGGGGGCCGGCACCGCGCTGGTGGGCCCGTCGGATCGGTCGAACGGGAGCCGGCGAGGTGCGGTCGTGACGACCGACGACCGCGAGGGTGACGGTCTGTCGACTCGTGCCCGTCCTGTCGGTGGTCCTCCGCTGGACCTCGACGCTCCCGTTTGGCCCCGCGACCTGGCGCTCCCAGACCCCCACCGCTCGCTCCGTGACGACCGTCTCTCGCCCGTAGGTCTCGAACTCGTGCCAGCCGTCGGGGATCGGCGGCGGCGCGACGGACACGTTTCGGTGGCGGATCGATCGCTCACGGCGCTTGTCGACGCGCGTCCAGTTCGAGCCGGCGGGGCGCGGTGCCGACACGCCGACGTGGCGATCGCCCTCGACGCGGCCGACAGTCCGGACCTCGACGCTGTAGGCGTCCCGTATCGTGCTGTCGATGGCACCGTCGTCGAGCACGTCGACGAACGCTCTGTCTGCCGTCTCGTTGACCGCGACCTCGCGCCGCTCGTCGGGGCTCGACCGGCGCGGTGGCTCCAGTCCCTCGATGTCGCTCGCCGCTGGCTTCGTCGGTCCGCTCAGAACGGCGTCGGTCACGCGCGAGTCGGTCCCTGTGGCGACGGTGAGATCCCGTGCCGCCGTCCGTGCCGCCGCGACCGCGAGCGTGCGACGGCCCCGTGGATCGGCGTGGCCGATCGTCTCGCGCTGGAGGTCCAGCAGTGCCTCGTTGGTGACGACGCCCACGTGCTGGTTCGAGACGACGTTGCTGATCGGCACCTCGCCGTACTGGAGGTAGCCTCGCGACCACGCCAGCGCGTACAGCTGAGTCGTCAGTCGCTGGCTCAATCCTCGCTCCGTCACGCCGGCGTCGAGTCGCCGCTGGTAGGTGCTGACTCGATCGTGGGCCGCGAGCACCGGCGTCACGACGGTGACAGTCGGAGAGATCGTCGTCCGGGAGCGCACCTGCCCGCCACGGTGGGTACGGACCGTCACGTTCTCGACGGTCACCCGGATCGCGGTGCCGTCGTCGTCTGCCCGCTGGATTGTCACGCGGTCGATGGCGGCGCGGCGCTTGGCCCGCGTCTCCGTCGAGGGCAGCGAGACCGAGCCGGTGACCTCGCCACGACGGACCGCGACCCGAGAGAGGCGGTCGCGGGCCCGCAGGTAGATCCGGAGCCGGAGCGCGTCGCGAAACGCCGTCTCTTCGTCGAGAAGGCGACCGGCGGCGGTGTCTGCCGGATCGACGACGGGGTCCGCTGCGGCCGCCCGGCTGGCGGTCGTCACGGCCTCGCGCAGTTCCGTCTGTGCGGTCGCAGTCGTCCGTTCAGTGACCACCTCGGTCTCGCTGTCGGACGGAAGCGATCCCGGATCGATCGTCGTCGCCAGCGTCGCGCTGCTGACGAGCAGGAGGACGCCGATCAGTGCGAACGGCACGCGGCCGCGATCGTCCATCACGGCGACCACGTCCTGACGACGATTCGTACCTCGCCCGTCGAGACGGCGCGGGCCGTGGCCGCCGGTGTCTCGAACCGGTCGCGCATGTCGGCGGCGAACCGGTCGGCCAGCGCAGCCGTGAGCCGGGCGTTCGTCGCTTCAACGGAGCCGTTCTCCAGGTCCAGAGCCGGTGCGTCGGTGAGCCTGGCGACGCGGCGGTAGCGGTGGGCCGCCAGCGTGTCGGCCGGCGCGTCCCCACGGAGCGCGACGCGGCTCTCGGCGGGCGAGAAGAACCCCTCGACGACCGCCGCCGCGACCACGCGCGCAACGCCGTCCGTGCCGTCGGTCCGGGCAGCCTCGCGTGCGCGTTCGTTCGCTGGCTCGATGCCGCTGTCGACGGTGAGTCGAGCCGCACGCACGTCGGCCCTCGCGGGCGGCGTCGGTCCGGCGTGGATGCGACCGCCCAGGGGCGCACCGTCGTAGGGTTCCCAGACGGCCGTGACGCCGACGGCGGTCGCGCGACGGTGGACGGCAGCGCGGGTCTCGTTGCGAACCGCTCGCTCGAATCCGCCGCCGGCAGGGGCGATTCGCTCGCCGTCGAGCGTCGCGGCGGTCCGCGTGGCTGCCGCGAGGAGCCCGGCGACCGTCCCGTGTGCCGTCCGGTCGAAGTCGGCGCTGTGGCCGTAGCTGACTCCGTCGCTGTGGTTGTTTCGCGGCGTCAGTGCGTAGTCGACGCCGACGGTGGTGGTCGCCAGCGAGGTCGCCGTCTCGTCGGCGTGGTCGTCCCCCGAGGGCGGCGCGTCGAGACCACCTGTCCCGGCGACGAGCGTCCCGACGGCACCCCCGAGCAGGAGGAGGAACAGCGTCGTATCGACGACGGTACTGATCGCTCTCATCGCCACACCGCCACCCGGAGACGGGCCGCGTCGACGTGGGCCGGCCTCGTCCGGACGCTCACCCGCTCGCTCGCGGTCCCAGCGTCGTCTGGGGCGACCGGTCCCGCCTGCCACTGCCGGCCGTCGGCGGTCACGCTCACGTTCGTGTGATAGCCCGACGGACCCGCGTCGACGGCGTCGGAGACTCGTCGGGGCTCGACGACGCCAGCGGGCGCGAGGTGATCGTCGACCGCGGCAAGTGTCGTCTCGGGCAGTTCTCGCTCGCGTTCGCTCGGCAGTGCGTCGTCGAGGACGCCAGCGTAGAGCGACAGGGCGAGCGAGACCGCGGCGACCGCGACGAGGGCCACGAGGGGCTCGACCTGTCCCCTATCCGACGAGCGTGACACTGGTCTCACCCCACTGGACGCGTCGCACGTCGATCTCCGCCGGTGCCTGTCGCCACTCTCCTCGGACCTGGGCGTCCGCGACCGCCTGCTCGAAGGCCGCGCTCGTCTCGAAGACGCTCGCTGGCGGCTGCCCGTAGAGGACGAGCGCGAGTTGATCGTCCGCCAGTGTGGGCGTCACGGGGCCGTACGCGAACGTCGCGCTCGCGGTCCCGCCGTCGTTGCGCAGCGAGAGCTGGCTGGGACCGAGCCGGATCGCCGCCGCGTCGATCTGGACCGTCGCTCTGGCGTCTGGCGGTCCGACGGCGACGCGATCGACGGCGTCGGCTGCTGTGGTCGCGTCGGGCGGTGCGGTCGTGGGGAGCGCGACGACGACGCCGAGCACCGCGACGCTGACGGCCGCGACGCCGAGCCACGCGTACAGTGCGTCGACCGGGACCTCGAACATGGCACGCCCTGGCCCCGCCTTCGGACTTAAACCCTCACACGAGCGAGGTCGCGCCGACGAACGCGGTGAGGTACGTCGCCGTCGCGGCCAGCAGCGCCAGGCCGACGCGATAGCCGACGAGCGACCGGTCGAGCCCGTCGGTCAGTCCGGTCGCCAGCGTCGTCAGGACGATCGCGAGCACGAGGACGTACCACCCGACTGCGAGGCCGAGATCGGCGGTCGCGACGCTCCCGCCGAGGGGACCGGCCGATCCCATCGCGGCCGACAGCGCGACCGTCGCACCGCCGACCAGTGGCGCGAACACGGCCGCCGTGTTCGAGAGCGTGTTCGTCACCTGTGCGACCGCACGGCGGTTCGCCTGCTCGGCCTCGTCGATCGTCTGGAGGTGATCGGCCATCGCCAGCAGGGCGTCCCCGGCGGGTCGCCCCTCCCGAGCCGAGAGGGCCAGTAGCGAGGCCGCGCTCTCGGCCCGTTCGCTCGGCACCGTCGCCAGCGCGCCGCGTTCACCGACGAACGCCGTCCGGAGGTCGACCCCGAGGCGACGCTGACGACCGGCCACCTCGGCCAGCACCGTCCCGGTCGCTCCCGGAACCGCCGTAGCGACGTCTTCGACGGCGCGCTCGGTCGCAGTCCCCCGTGTGACGCGCCGGCCGATCAGCGAGAGCGCGTCGGGGAGACCCGCTTCGACCGCCTCGACGGTCGACCGGACCGACTGCATCGGCTGGAAGGCGACCACCAGCGCAGTCCCCAGCCCGGCCCCGGCCGCGGCGACGAATCCCATCCAGTCAGAGAGGACGAGACGGACCGACCAGCCGGCGAGGAGAGCGGCCGCGATGCCGGCCACGGCGGCGTGAGTGGGACGAGACCACACGTCCGGATGGGATCGGCGTACCGGCGTCGGGCGGAACGCGACCGGCCGCTTCGTCAGCAGCCAGGCGCTGGCGAGGGTGACTGCGAGGGGCAAGAGCACGTCGTAGACGACCACGAGCAACGACAGCGGTGCCGGCACGCCGGCCGCGTCCAGGGCGGGCAAGAGCGCCACGAGTGCGAGGGGCAACAGGACGCCGAAGGCGTACAGCGCGGTCGCCGGCCCGCTGATCGAGGCCGCGAACGCGGCCGTCCGGTCGTGGATGCCGTCGAGGACCGTCGTCCGAGCGCGTTCGAGCGTCGCCCCGCGCTGCTGGGCCGGTTCCCGCCCGGCGCTCTCGACGAGCGAACACGCGCGTTCCAGTTCGGGCAACCACGGTCGCCACTCTCGCCCGAACGACTGGAGACCGGTGTTCGGCCCGTTCGCCGTCCGGCGGACGTGACTCGCCAGACTGTCGGCTAACGCTCCCGGAACGGACCGGGCACCGAACGCCGCGGCGGCCCCCGGTGCCGGCGTCAGGGACAGCCGCATGGTGAGCCGAGTCACGAGCGCCGGTGCGTCACCCAGCGCCTCCGCTCGCCGGACGCTGGCGAACGCGACGACGAGCTTCGACGTGGCGAGCACGATCGCGGCACAGACGAGACAGCACCCGGCGACGGCCAGCCCGACACTGCCGCTCAGGACGGCCTGAACGAAGACGCCAGCCGTAGCCAGCGCGACGGTCGCCGCGTAGCTCGCCCCCACGACCATCTCGGCGTCGACGCCCCAGCCGAGGAAGGCGACCGCACGACGGAGGTCGGGGTCGGGTGACACGGAGAGAGGCCAGCACCGCGCGACGCCCCGGAGCAGCGCCCGCTTCATGCCTCGACCGTCCGGCCAGTTCTTCGTTCCCGGCGTCTGATCTCGTCCGTGCGCTCGGTCAGTCCCGCACGCACGTCGGCGTAGGATTCGTCGCTGTCGGCCAGCGCAGCGAGGAGTTCGCTGTTGCCCCGTTCCAGCCGATCGGTCGACTGCAAGCGTCCCTCCCGGAGCCGATACAGCGGCTCGAAGTCCACCGCGTCCCCAGCGGAGACGACCTCCTCGATCGCCGCGACGCGACGCGCCGGCCCGTCCTCGGTCTCGAAGCGCCCCATGGTGACGACGAGATCAGTCGTCGCGAACGACGAGGCGGGCACGTCGAGGTCGGCGACGACGCGTTCGCGCACGTCCTCGCCCCCGTCGCCGTGGATCGTCCCCAGAACGGCACTACCGCCGGCACCGACACGCATCGCCTCGTAGAGGACCTGGGCCTCCTCGCCGCGGACTTCGCCGACCGCGAGCGCCCCCTCGCCGAGTCTGAGCGCCGTCCGCAGCGTCTCGTCGGCCGGCAGTCCGGGACCGTCGCCCCGCGCCGTCACCAGTGACTGGACCTCCCGTCCGTCGGCCTGGAGCTGTGCGACCGGCAGCTCCGGGGTGTCCTCGATGACCAGCGTTCGTACGCCGGGGTCGAGCTCCCACAGCAACGCGCCCAGCAGCGTCGTCTTGCCCGCTCCGCGGGGGCCGGCGACCAGCGTGGCAGCCGCACGGTCGACCGCCAGCGAGAGCAGTGCGGCGGCTGCCGGCGGGACGGTGTCGTTGTCGACGAGCTGTGGGAGCGTCCACACCGTCCGGTCGTGGGCTCGCAGCGCGAAGGCCGGGCCGTCACTGACCGGCGCTGTCGTCCCGGCGATCCTGACCCGCCGGTCGCCGACCGTCGTGGTGGCGTCAAGCGTCGGGCTGGCTCGCGAGAACGCCCGTCCGCTCTCGCGGCGGAACTGCGAGGCGAGTGCTTCGACGCCGCGCCGGCTCACCCGAACGTTCGTCGTCGCCAGTTCCCCGTCGACGCGTACCCGAAGCGGGTTCGACGCGACCGGCGCGGTCGCGAACACGTCCGTCACGCGCGGGTCGTCGAAGCACTCGGCGAGGACGCCGTACCCGGCGGTGTGTCGGTCGAGCACGCGTCCGAGCCGTTCGACCGGATCGTCCTCGCAAGCGACGGTCCGGATCGCACGCCAGGCGGCACGCTCGCCGGTCACCGTCCCGTCGGCGACGAGCTCCCGACCGCGTTCGAGCGTCGCCATCGCAGCGTCGTCCAGCGTAGCCCCGAGCGGTTCGAGGTGATACACCGGGAGGTCGTCGTCGCGTTCGTAGAGTCGCACGCGTCCGCCAGTCGAGAGCCGCCGGCTGTCGCGGAGCCGACCGTCGGCCGGCGGGTCGGCCCCGAGACGGGTGTGTCCGATGGTCGGGCCGACGTGCGGGGAGAGCGACGCGATCTCGCCGACTCGACGAGCACACAGCCCCAGGCCGGTCTCCGCTGCGATCGACGCGACTGGACCCGCGCGACCCACGGCCTCCCGGGCGGCGTCGATCGGATCGGTCACGGCCCGTTCGGCGAGGGCCTCGTCGTGGAACCGCGTCCGTTCGACGAACCGGCCGGCCGCACAGAGCAGGGCCGCGTGATCGTCGAGATAGGCCCGTTCGCGACCGTTCGACCGCGTCACCACGCGCTCGGCGTCGCGTTCGGCGAGCGCCTCGACGACCGTCCGGCGACAGGCTGGCGACTCGGCCAGTCGACCGCCGTCTGGACAGTCCGTGGCGTCGACCAGCAGCGTCTCGCCGGTGTCGTTGCGTCCTCGTCGTACTGTACATCCGCAGTCGGGGGCCGGCGTCGAACGGCTGAACCACCCTCGCATGGGCGGCGGTGGCCCCCTCATCTCACTTCAACCGTCGGACGGTGAGCACCGGCGCACCCGGCCGCCCGTCGAGCGAGAGGACGAGCCGGTGGCGACCGCCGCGTCGGAGCACGACGGGACCACCGTCGGGCGTTCTCAGCGGGACACCTGGGAGCTGTCGCGTTCGGGGCTGTCCGTCCGTGAGGAGCCAGGAGAGCCGTGCCGGGGCCTGGTCTGTCGGAGGGCGCAGAGAGACGCGCTCGACGCCGCCGCTGGTCCACGTCCGGGTCGGAACGCGGAGCGTCACGACGCGACGCGCACCCGGCCCGTCGAGCGGATCGTCCGTTTCGAGGAGCGTGTCGGCGACGCGTTCGATCTCGCTCGCCTGATCCGAGACCATCGCCGAGGTGCGCTGTCGACGCGCGTCGTCGATCGGGCCGAGCGTCGCGGCGACGAGCGCGGTCGCGAGCACGACTGCCAGCACGACGCGATAGATCACAGCCGCGACCGGAGTCGGGCGAGGACACCGCTCTCGTCTGCGCTGTCGCCGCCATCGACGCTGTCAGTGCCGTCGGGCCCAGCGGCCCCGTCGATCGGGCCGGCACCACGGTGGCCGTCGCCCGTCGCTCCGGAGACGGGCCGGTCGCTCCGGTCACGCCTCGGCGAGTGGGCCGATCGCTGTGTCCCGCTCGCTGTCCCCGTCGACACCGGTTCTCGGCGGTGGCCGTCCGGAGCGGCGTCGGTGGGATCGGTCGGCCGCGACGCGCTGTCTGATCGGCGATCGGCCGCGCCGTCGGCGAGTCGCTCTTCGAGTCGATCCACCGCGGCCACCGCGGCGTCGGCCCGTTGCTCGACGTCCTCGTTGACCGACCGGACGTTGCCCACGTAGCCACGGAGCGCCTGCGTCGCGGCTTCGAGCTCGTCGATCCGTCGCTGGGCACTGTCGAGTTGTTCCTCCAGTTCCTCGACCCGGCGGGCGAGATCGCCTCGTTGCTGGAGGGCGTCGAGATCGTGATCGTCGCCCGTCAGCGTCCGTTCGACCGCCCGCAGTCGCCGGTCCAGGCGTTCTCGGTCTGGCATGGCCGTCGGTGGTCCTGTCATCGCATTTGAACCCTCGGAACGGGGCAACGTTGATTAGTCGCCCTGTTCAGTCCTACAGTATGAAAGTCGTCCTGATTGGTGTCGGTCAAGCCGGGGGGAAGATCACGCAGGCACTCGCAGAGTTCGACTACGACATGGGCTTCGACGCCGTCAAGGGGGCACTGGCGGTCAACACGGCCCGTCCGGATCTGAGCGAACTCGACATCGACACGCAGCTGATCGGCCAGGACAGGGTCAAGGGCCACGGCGTCGGCGGCGACAACGAACTCGGCGCGGAGATCATGCAAGAGAGCGCCACCGAGGTGATGGACAACCTCGACGGCCGACTCACCACCGAAGCCGAGGCGATCGTCGTGGTCGCCGGCCTCGGCGGCGGGACGGGATCTGGCGGCGCACCGATGCTCACGCGTGAACTCCAGCGCATCTACAACATCCCCGTCTACGTCCTCGGCGTCCTCCCCGGCAGAGACGAAGGCGGACTGTACCAGGCAAACGCCGGCCGCTCGGTCAAGACCTGCGCCCGTGAGGCCGACTCGCTCGTCCTCATCGACAACGACGGCTGGAAGGCTTCCGGAGACAGCCTCGAAGCCGGCTTCGAACGCATCAACGACGCCATCGCCCAGCGGATCGGCCTCCTCTTTGCCTCCGGCGAGGCCGTCGAAGGCGTCGGCGAGAGCGTCGTCGACTCCTCGGAGATCATCAACACGCTCAAGGGTGGCGGCATCGCCTCCGTGGGCTACGCCGCCGCCGAATCGAGCGAAGACCCCGGCGAGAACGTCAACACGATCACCAGTGTCACCCGCAACGCGCTCCTGACGAGCATGAGCCTCCCGGACGCGATCGACGCGGAGCGTGGCCTCCTCGTGATCGCCGGCCATCCCGAGCGGATCTCGCGAAAGGGCGTCGAACGCGCCCGCAAGTGGATGGAAGAGGAGACCGGCAGCCTCGAAGTTCGTGGCGGCGACTTCCCCATCGACAGCGGGAAGCTCGCCTCGCTGGTCGTCCTCGGCGGCGTCGAACGCTCCGAGCGCGTCCAGGAGTTCATGGATCGCGCACGCGAGGCCGAGCAAGAGAAGAACAAGGAGATCGATCCGATGGAGGGCCTCGAAAACGACGGGCTCGACGATCTGATGTAAGACCATCTTTTTCCCGCTCGGGTTCGAGTCGCGCCTCCGGCGCGCTCGAACCACTCACGGCAAAAACATGGGTGAAAAAGGCTCGCTCTCACTGCGTTCGAGCGAGTGAACCGGCCGACCTGCCGGGTCCTGACGGACCGCTCGGTCGCCCGGATGCTTCCGGTGATCAGTACAGGGAATAGGAACAACACATCGGTAAGAAATTGTTGAATTCGCACGCGGATTGAACATCCGGTTCGCCCGAGAGGCGCTGCGAAGCAATTCACGCAGAGACGGAAACGGGCGTCTCAGACCAGACTGGAGCCGTCGAACTCCGTCCTGTCGAAGTCCACGTCCATCAGGTCCAGAATCGTCGGCGCGATGTCGTAGAGGTCGGCGTCGCTGATCCGGGCGTCCGGGTCGTCGACGAACAGCGTCGCGTTGTCGAAGCTGTGCATGCCGTTGCGCGGGCCGACGCCGAAGACGTCGTCCGAGCCCTTGAAACCGGCCTTGAGGTCGAAGCCGTGGTTCGGGACGACAGTCAGGTCGGGCGCGATCTCGTCGTGGTCGCCGCGGTAGGCCTGTTCCTTGGTGACGACGCGGTCCGCGACGGGGTTGCCGTCGGGACCGGTCAGGTTCTCCAGCTTCTCCCGGAGCTCGTCGCGGACGGCCTCGTACTCGTCTTCGGGCACGGAGCCACGCGGCTCGCGGCCTTCGAGGTTGATGTAGAAGCGACCGGGGATCAGGGAGTACGCCTTCGTCGACTCGTCGATGTCGCCGAGCGTCTCGTGGTCGTCGTCCTCGTAGGTGAGCCACCCCTCCTCCTGGAGCCACTCGTTGAGGTGGACCTCGTAGTCGAGACTGGTGAAGCCGTGGTCGGAGGCGACGACCATCGTGACGTTGTCGGCCAGCAGGTCACGGAGCCGTCCCAGGTAGTCGTCGACCTTGCGGTAGAACTCCAGGAACTCCTCTTTGTACTCGCCGTCCTCCTCGTAGTGTTTGAACAGGAAGTGGTTCACCCGGTCGGTGGTCATGAAGACGCCGAAAAAGAGGTCCCAGTCGTCCTGTTCGATGTAGTGTTTGAACGCTTCGAAGCGCCGGTCCAGAGTCTTGTGTGCGTCTTCGATGAACTCCTCTTTGTCCTCGCTGTGGCCGAGCTTGGCGTTGACGTCGATGCGGTAGTCGTTGTCGTCGAGGTAGTCTCCGAGTTCGTCGGGATAGGCGGCGTCGTCGACGCCCGGCGAGAGGAATCCGGAGACCATCCGCTGGACGTTGCGCTGGGGCGGGAACGTGACGGGGACGTTCAGCACCGTCGCGTCGCCGCCGTCGTCTGCGACGCGGTCCCACAGGCGTGTTGCCTGCACGTCGCGGCCCATCGGAACGTAGGTGTCGTAGGAGCCGATCTCGCGGTCCTGAAAGCCGTAGACGCCGGTCTCTCCGGGGTTGACGCCGGTCGTCAGCGCCGGCCAGCACGCGCTGGACTCCGGTGGAACGATGCTGTCGATCGGTCCGGCGGTGCCGTCCTCGGCGATCGCCGCGAGGTTCTCGAACTCGTCGTAGTGGTCCGCGATCAAACTGTGCGGTACCCCGTCGACGCCGAAGAAGGCGACTCGGGGTCCGTCGTCGCCGCGAATACGGTCGAACAGGCCCATGTCACCTCGTTCATCGTTCGGGGACAAGAAGCTTCTTTTCGCGGCCGAGTCGGGTGTGCGTCACCGGAACCGGCAATCACTGCTCGGGCTCGGCGGGGTCGTCGTCGGCCGACGAGGAGTCGTCGCGATCGAAGTTCGCCGGAACGACCGTCAGGTGGTTCATACCGACTGTCTGTTTCGTAGCCATCACGGGAGACAGTTCACCCTCGAAGGTCAAGTAATTACCCATAATCATAATTAATCGGCAAGACGGACCGCCATTACTCCGGAACATGCAAGCGCCGTGTCTGTTCGATTCCCGCAGCGATGGCTGGGTGGACGGATCGTACCACCTCGCAAAAATAGCGGAGTCGAACAGCGACGCGGCTCGCTTACGCGATCTGCTCGTCGTACAGCTCCTGGGCGTGTTCGATCGCGTCGTAGGCGGCCTGCTTGTCCTCCCAGCCCAGCGTCTCGACTTCCTTGCCGGCCTCGAGGTTCTTGTAGGTCGCGAAGAACTCGTCGATCTCGTCGAGTTGCTGCTGTGGGATGTCGTCGAGGTCCTCGATGTGGTCGTAGCGCGGATCCTCGCTCGGGACGGCGATGACCTTGTCGTCTTGCTCGCCGTCGTCGTCCATCTTCATCAGAGCGACCGGACGCGCCTCGATGATACAGCCGGGGAACGTCTGGTCCTCGACGAGGACGAGCACGTCGAAGGGATCCTCGTCGTCGTAGTACGACTGCGGGATGAAGCCGTAGTCCGACGGGTAGTGGACGTTGCTGTGGAGCACGCGATCGAGGACGACGCCGGGAACGTCCTTGTCGTACTCGTACTTGTTGCGCTCGCCTTTCAGGCACTCGACGACCGCGTAGATCTCTTCTGGCGGGTTCGGACCGGTTTCGAGGTCTTCCCAGAGGTTCGTCATCATCGGCGACTCCGACGGGCGTCCAAAAAGTACTTTCGTAATCAACTACGACTACCGAGAGGAAGCGCAAGACGACGGGTATTTCCCCGCCGGTGATATTCGCTGGTGATAACAACACCCGTTATTTGGAATATTTTCGATACACTGACGCAGCGACCACGACGGCGCAGTCTCTCGGTAACGCGCCGACCTGCGAGCGAGTTAACAAGTGTTAAATAGCTTGATGACATTCAGCTAACCATGTCAGAGGCACAAACCAAAACTGACACACCCGGTATCGCAAGTGAATTGACGGCGTTCCAGCAGAACATCCTCGTCATCCTCTCCGAAGAGCCACGCTACGGGCTGGCCATCAAGCGAGAGCTGGAGAGCTACTACGACGACGAAGTCAATCACGGGCGTCTGTACCCGAACCTCGACGACCTCGTCGAACTCGGCCTCGTCGAGAAGAGCGAACTCGACAAGCGAACGAACCAGTACGGACTGACCGAAGCGGGGAAGGAAGCTGTGCTCGACCAGCTTTCGTGGGTCTTCGGGAAGTTCGTCACCGAGGAATCGCGCGCCGAAGAACTCCGGGACCTCGTCCAGCAGCACGAGTAAGAAACACGATCCCCCGAGTCACTCGGGGTGATCGCTGCCGAGTGGGTACGGCACGTCCATTTTTTCGAAGGTGCGACGAAGTGACTCGTTCAACAGCGACGCCTGCCGGTCGTCGGGCCAGACGTTGCGCTCGAAGTAGTCGTCCCGAAACTCGACGAGCTCTGCCCGCGTGAGGTCCTCGATCGGTTTCGCGTAGTGGTTGCTCGCGAAGTCCGCCAGCGCGCGGGCGTTCGCTGCGTGGACCTCGCCGTCGGCGTCGGCGACCGCTGCGACGAGTTCGTCGTTGTGTTCGGCTACGACCGCCCAGTCGCTCCCCTCGCCGGGACCGGACAGCGGCCGTTCGATTCCACGGTCCACGTCGTCGATCCGGTCCGGATGGATCCGTCCGTCGGAGGCCCACTCGCGCGGGTGACAGACGAGCACGTCCCTGGCGTCGTCTTCGCGGACCCGAGCGGTGTACTCGTGCTCGGCGAGCAGTTCGTCGCGCTCGTCGCGGTAAGCCCGCGCTTCCGCGTCGTCGACGGCGTCTCTGGCCAGTCGGGTGAGTCGCTCGGCCTCGTCGACCACGTCGGTCGGCAACGCCGAATCCGTCGTCGAGTCGTCGTGTTCAGGCATCGTCGAGTGCCTCGTTGGCCAGTTCGTCTGCGCGTGCGTTAATCTCTCTCGGTACGTGTTCGATCGACCACTCCTCGAAGGCCATCAGTCCCTCGCGGGCGTCGACGCGGTGCTCTCGGAGTTCGGGATCGTTCGTGTTCCACTCCCCGCGGACCTGCTTGACGATCAACTCGGAGTCGCCCCGGAGGCGGATCTCGTCGAACCCGTGATCGCGTGCGACTTCGAGCACGCGAAGCAGCGCCCGGTACTCGGCCTGGTTGTTCGTCGCGGTGCCGATCCGCTCGCCGCCGTCAGCGACGATTCCGTCGTCGGTCACGAGCACCCAGCCGACCGCGGCGGGGCCGGGATTCCCGCGCGAGGCCCCGTCGAAGTACGCGTGGACCCGCCCGCCGTGTTCGCGAAGGAGCCCCTCCAGCCGGGCCGTGTCGCCGCCCTGGACGACGACTTTCCCCTCGTAGGCGACCGCCGTCCCACCACCGTGGCTCGCCCGCCACTCCTCGTGGTCGGTGTTGCCCGCCTCGACGGTGACGCCCGCCGCTTCGAGGCGTTCGCGAGCCCTCGTCTCGTCGCACTCGATCGTCGGCATCGTCTCGTTGATCACCGACGGATCGATAAAACGCTTCCCTCTCCGAGACCGGCGGCGGGTCACGGCACACGTGTGCCGCGTCGTGCGGCGGGACACGCCGCGGCGACGCCCAACCGCCGGCTGGCGAGAGTCCAGAACCACCAAGTATGGTGGTGGTCGTACAGGCTACCGATGGCACTTTCCGAGGAGGCTCGCGACCGGCTCGCCGACATCGTCGAGCTCCAGCCCACGAAAAACGCGGATCTACAGGATCGGTGGGGGATGGACAGCGGGAGCGAGGTCCACCAGTACCTCGAAAACGAGCTCAAGGAGTACTACTACCGCGACGAGAGCAGCCTCATCTGTGCCACGCCGGAGGCCGTCGAGGTCGTCGGCGGCGATCCGGCAGACGGCCAGCAGGTGACGGTCACGGAGCTACAGCAGGCGGTGATCGACTGTCTGGCCGGCCCGGACGAGGAGAGCCAGAGCGTCGTCTCGGTCCTCCACGACCTGCGCGAGGCGGGCCACGACCCCGAGGTGGACGACGTTCGATCCGCGCTGCGGTCGCTCGCGGACAAGGGGATCGTCGAAACCGTCCAGAAGACCGTCCCGACTTTCCGGCTGGCCGTCGAACACGAGCGGATCGACGTGGCACAGCTCGACGACTGATTCACCCGGTCCCGTCGTCGAGGCCGGGTCTGTGACGCCGTCGCTGGTCGTCGAGCAGGCGTCTGATCCCCGCGCCGGGTCCGCCGTCGATGGGCCACCCGCCGGTTCGCCAGGCCGGTGGTTCGGGCTCGCACTCGCGACAGCCCGAACGACACGTCGACGGCGTCGGCACTCGTTCCTTCGCTTCGCAGTACGGTACGACGCTGTCGCCCTCGGTCCGGAGCTGGAAGTGCCGACAGTCCGGGCGCAGCGAGTCCGCGTAGGCCCGCCAGCCCCGTTCGTAGGCGCGTTCCGCGATCGAACGCCGCTTCTCGGCCTTCCACTCGGGATCGACGTACTCGAAGCGCGCGGCGCTCAGGTCGTCGTCGGGTCGCTCCACGATGCGCGTGCCCGGCTCCGAGACCGCGAGAGACTGGGGGTACCACGCCACGTCGGCCTCGACCGTCGACGGATCGACCGTCAGGACGCCGGCCGCCGCGGGCAGATCCTCCAGCAGGATCGGTTCGATTCGCTCGTCGGTCCGCTCGGTCGCGACCCACACCTCGTCGGCCAGCCCCAGCGCCACGTCCCGTTCGAGCTGGGGCGCGAGCCTGCGGGCAGCACTCGCGTCCAGATCGGGCTTGTTCTCGATGGCGACGATCCGCTCGATCCAGTCGGGGTAGGCGTGCCGCCGTCGAATCTCGATCCGGTTGCCCCGCTTGCGCCGGTCCAGAACGCCGCGGTCGGCGGCCGTGTGGATCGCCTCGCGGACGTACCGCCAGGGGTAGCCGGGGTCGGGCAGCGCGTCCCGGTAGTACGCCCACTCGGTGGGCGCGTGTCCGAGGACGTGACGGAGGTCCGAATCGAGTCGCTGGCGGCCGAAGTTCGCTCGCTGGCGGAGTCCCGCGGGATCGCACTCGACGACGATCGTGTCCCAGCGGCGTCGCTTCGTGCCCAGTTGCCGAGCGACGAGAACGGGGCTGTCGCGGTCGCCGTCTGGCGGCCACGCTCGCTCGGCCCACTGGCAGACGTGCAGTTCGAAGGCGAACTCGGAATTGGCCACGGCCAGACGTGGCTCCCCAGCCAGCATAAGTGACTCGCTGGTAGAATGGCCTGGCCGGTTCGGCCCACTGCACGAATCTGACGGGTATAGATCACGAAGATTTATCCTGCGATAGGCTGCACCCAAAGTGTATGCAAAAGCATCCAAGTGGCGACCTGAATCGGAAAGCTGGCATCGGCTCGCGGTTCCTGGCGTTCTTGCTCGACAGTCTCCTCGTCGGTTTCGTGGCGGGGATCCTCGTCAGTGTCCCAATATTTGCCCTCGGATTCGGTTCCGACAGCGGAGCGGTGTTCGGACTCATGGCGGTCCTCCAGCTTGTGAGCGTCGCACTGGTGGTCGGGTACTTCTTCGTCTTCGAAGCGGTCTATGGCTACACGTTGGGCAAGTACGTGCTCGGGATCGTCGTCACTCGCGACGACGGCTCGCCGATCGGCTGGTCCGAATCGATCATCCGAAACATCCTGCGGATCGTCGACGCGCTCCCGACGCTGTACTTGCTCGGTGCGATCCTCATCTTCGCGACCGACGACGAGCAGCGCCTCGGCGACATCGCCGCCAACACGGTCGTCGTCAAGCGGGCCTGACCGCCAGACCGAACTACTCCGCTAGCTTCTCGTCGAGGAACTCGTGAGCCTGTTCGAGGATCTCACGAGGACCGTCCTGCGTAACGGTGTTGATCGCCTGCTCGTAGTCGCGCCACTGCAGGTCGCGGTGTTCGTTGGACAGCTCTGCCGATGCCTCGTAGGACTTCGCGACGAACAGGTGCACCGTCTTGTGGATGGTGTTGCCGTTCGCCTCGAAGACGTAGTCGTAGTCTTCGCGAAAGCCATCTAACAGCCGGAAATCGCCGATTCCGGCTTCCTCTTTCACTTCGCGGATGGCGGTCTGTTGTAGCTCCTCGTCTCCTTCGACCCCGCCCTTGGGGAACTCCCAGTCACCGGGTCTGCTCTTGAGCAGCAGGTACTCCCGCCGGCCACGCGTGTCGCGAAAGAGGATGGCTCCCGCGCTCGTGGCCTCGATCATTAGCGTAGCTTAGACCGGCCCTACTTATGAGGATATCGGAGCGACGACGGCCAGACGGACACCCGCCGCGGGCACGATCGGTCCACCACGCCGGGACTCGCCCCCTCTGTGCCGTCCGTGTGCAGCGTCGCCAGACCGGACTGGCGGCCCTCGTCACGACCGCGGGCCGACGGTCCCGACCGCGATGCGACACTGTTTTGATCGTGGTTTCGTATGCAAAAACGTATGCCGTACATGTCGGCCGACGACTTCTCGGTCCACGACGACGACTGCGAGAAACAGGAGAGCGACTGGATGCCGCTCTCGGACCTTCCCGACGAAGTCACGTCGATCGACGACCTCGACTGCGAGTGCTGGGCGGACTACGAGTCGCTGTCGGAGATCTAGTCCGGTCCGAAAGCGAGCCCTTTTGAGCACGCTCGCCGACACAAACACCAGAGATGCCCTTCGTGACGAAACTCACACTGGAGAGCGGAGATCGACGGCGTCTGGACAGCGTCGTCGACGAGATCAAAGAACAGGCCGAACGGAAGGGTGTCGAGCTCAAGGGGCCACACCCGCAGCCACCGGACCACCTGCGCGTGCCACAGTCGAAGACGCTCGGTCCCTCGGGCGGACGCTTCGAGTCCTGGGACTACACCGTCTACACGCGCACGATCGAGATCGTCGACCACGAGGAGTTCGCCCGCGCGGTCGCGGGCCGCGAGTTCGACGACGGGATCCACGTCGCCGCCGAGGTCGAACAGCGCAGTCATCTGGGTTCCTGACGGGACCCAACAGGAGAGACCACAGGCCCCGATCAGTATTTTCCCGCTTGGACGTTCGGCACAGACGCACAGCCGGTAGCACCAGCGACGGCAGCCGTCACCGCCCCGAAGCCGGGACCGCCGTCCGGCGCAGGCCGTCTAGACCACGATTTTTATGTGAGTAGAAAATCGTTCACAACACATGGAGTACACACGACTCGGTTCGACCGGGCTGCAGGTGTCACCGATCTGTCTCGGAACGTGGCGGTTCGGGCTGGAACACGAGGACAGCGGCGTCGTCGAGACCGACCGCGAGGACGCCCACGAACTGCTCGACGCCTTCGCAGCGCAGGGCGGGAACTTCATCGACACCGCCAACGGCTACGGGCAGGGCCGCAGCGAGACGTGGATCGGCGAGTGGCTCGAAGACCGGGACCGCGAGGACTTCGTCGTCGCCTCGAAGTGCTACTGGTCACAGGTCTCTCGGTTCCAGGAGAACCTCTCGAAGAAGAACGTCAAGGCGGAGGTCGAGGGCTCGCTCGACCGGCTGGGCACCGACTACCTCGACATCCTCTACTGCCACCGCTTCGACGACGGGACGCCGCCAGAACACACGCTACGCGCGCTCGACGACCTCGTCAGCCAGGGGAAAGTCCACTACGTCGGCATCTCGACGTGTGACGCCTGGAAGCTCACGAAGGCGCTGTGGGAGGCCGACGTGAACAACTACGAGGCCTTCACCGTCACTCAGCCCCAGTACTCTGCGACCTACCGCGAACCGGTGGCGGAGTACCTGGACGTGTGCGCCGATCAGGACCTCGCGGTCTGCCCGTACTCGCCGCTGCACGGCGGCTTCCTCACCGGCAAGTACGAGCGCGTCGGCGACGGCGAGGTCGAGGCCCCGGACGGTTCCCGCGGCGACATCGACGACCACTTCGAGGACTGGTATCTCACAGAACAGGCCTGGGACGTGCTCGACGAGGTTCGGGCCGTCGCCGACGAGGCCGACGCCACCCCCGCGCAGGTCTCCCTGCGCTGGCTGATGGACCACGAGCGGTTCACCTGTGTGCCGATCATCGGCGCTCGAACGACCGACCAACTCGACGAGAACCTCGACGCCATCGAGGTCGAACTGACCGACGACCAGTTCGACCGCATCGACGACGCGATCGAGGCGTAAGCGTTCGAATCCTGATTTTCTGTCGCTCAGACCGGTCGAGTAGCCCCCGGCTCGCCGCTCGTTCGCAGCGACCGTTTCCGTTGCGTCCTGTAACAGCTCGCAACACTTCGTTGCAATTCGTTACGCTTTTTGCTATCCCCCGGGAATAGAGATGCATGTCCGAGACGGTGCGAATCCGAGACGAGGACTACGAGAAGATCGAGGCCGCACAGGAAGTGCTTGGACTGTCCTTCCCGGAGGTCGTCCATCTGGCGCTGAACACCGACGTTCTCACGGAGAGCCCCGCGCAGAACGCCCGCCGGGCGATCCGGTACTACTACACGTACATCGTCATGGAGTACGACGACGTGCAGGACGTGCCGGTCGAGGAGCTATCCCTCGACAGCGCGGACCAGGCCAAGGCGGGGCTCACCGTCGGTGCCGAGAAACACGAGAACGATCTGGAGAAACAGCGCGCGGCCGACGCGGAGTCAGGGGACTAAGCCGTTTCGACCGACTCACTCTGCTCGCTCGGCGGGATCGAACACCTCGCCGGTCGCCGGTGAGACGCCGAGCTGTTCGCACTGATCAGCCAGCGGACAGGCCTCGGGATCGTCGAGACACGCCGGTTTGCGGGCCGAACAGTACTCGCGACCGAACTGGATCATCGCGGTGTGACCGAAGCCACATTTCTCGGCGGGAATATCATCTTCGAGGGCCGCACGGACGCCCTCGTGATCGGCGTCGGCGGGTGCAAGCCCCATCCGTCGGGCGATGCGGTGGACGTGCGTGTCGACGGGGAAGACGCCGCCGCGACCGCCGGCGAACAGGAGCACACAGTCGGCGGTCTTCGGCCCGACCCCTTTCATGTCCAGCAGCGCCGAGCGCACGTCGCCCGGGTCGCCGCCCCTGACGAACGCGTCGAATTCGGCCCCGAAGCCGTACTCCTCGCACACGCGCCCGGCGAGTCGAACGATCGTCTCCGATTTCTGGTTGTGCAGGCCCGCCGGCTGGATGGTCTCGGCGAGGCGTTGCTGGTCCGCATCGGCGAGCGTCGCGGCCAGATCCTCCCCGTCGGCCCCGTACCGCTCCATCAGCGCGTCGTGGGCGGGCTGGCTGGCCTTGTCGGAGGTGTTCTGCGAGAGGATGGTCCGGACGAGACACTCGAAGGCGTCTCGGCCGCCGTAAGCCTTCGTCCAGTAGAGCTCTCCCAGTCGGTCGACGACTGCTTCGGCCCGCGTCTCGGCGTCGGCCGGTTCGAACTCGACTGCCGCGCCGCCCCCGCTCTCGCCGCCGCTGATGTTGACCGAGGGCTCGGCGTCGTCGCTCATGCGTGGCAGTGTGCCCGCCAGCAACTAAAGGACTCAGACATCGACGCTGAAGGTGATCGTCGCCTCGGCGCCGTCAGCGAGCGTGTCGACCAGCTCGCGATCGAGGTCGGTCGCCGCCGCGTCGGCTTCGACCATCACCGTCCGGTCGTCGACGTAGTCGCTGGTCCGGCAGACGTGGCTCCGGTCGCTCTCGAAGGTCAGGTCGGGGTGGCCGTTGCCGGAGACCGTCGTCGAGTGGCCGTCGGCCTCGATCGTCGCCGTGATCGTCGCATCGGCGTCCTGGCAGGCAGCGACGAACTCGGGGGCGAACTCGCCGGGTACCCGGTCGGCCTCGATCGCGAGAATACAGTCGCCGGCGGGCGTGAGGAAGTCGTCGCTGGTGATCTCGAGCGTGCTCTCGTGCTCGGCGCTCACGTGTTCGTGACCGTGTGCGTGTACGACCTCGTCCATACCGACGGGAGCCGACGAGCGCACTTCAGCGAGTCGACTCGGTCCGGGAGACGGTGATCGTCACCGCACCGCAGGCACACTCGTAGGCCGACTGGCGACCGGCGGCCGTCTCGAAGACGATAGACGGTTCGTCGGGCAGCGTTCGGTCGCAGTCGGGGGCCTCGCAGGTGTCTGACCCGGTCGTGAGTTCTTCGATCATACTCGTTCGTAGGCCCCGACCCCACGTCAAAGCCCGCAAACCCCGGAGTGAAAGTGAAAGTGGTAGTCGAGGGTAAAGGATATGCCCACGGGGAACGCCCGATGATGCATGTCGCTGGAGTGGAGCGCTGGGGCGGTCGATCCGGGGGGAGATCCGCCGTCAGCCGAGACCTGGCAGCCGATCGACGTGCCCGGGCGACCGACCGAGTTCGTCGACGCCGAGGCCGTGGCCTACCGGGCGACGTTCGAAGACCCACGGGATCCGGCACAAGCACACGCCGTCCTCGTTCTCGAAGGAGTCTACGCTCACGCGCGCGTGTGGCTCGACGGTGAACTGATCGCGGAACACGACGCGTACTTCGAGCCACTCCGAGTGCCCTTGCCCGTCGGCGAAGACAACGAGTTGCTCGTCGAGTGTCGCCGTCCCGAAGATCGGTTCGGCGGGATCTACGACACCGACCGCGTTCCGACCGCGTCGTCCGTGCCGGGAATCTGGTGGGACGCACGCATCGAGACCCACCCGGACCCGTACGTCGCCGACCTGAACGTCGCCCCCCGCGTCGACGGGGAATCGACCTCGGTCGAGGTCGAGGCGACGGTCGTCACCGACGAACCGCTCGACGACCGGCTGACACTCTCCTTGCGGCCGACCGGCGAGGTTCGGGGCGGAGGCATGATGAACAGAGCGCGGGTCGACACCGACGCCGGCCGAGCCACGGTCACCCACGAGATCGACGTACGAGACCCCTCGCTGTGGTGGCCCCACGACGTGGGGAGCCAGCCGCGCTACGCCGTCCGGGCGAAGCTGGCCGACGACGAGCGGACGGTAGAGACCGGACTGCGGTCGGTGTCGTACGATGAGTCGGGACTGCTCGTCAACGGACAGCGCGTCCCGGCGCGGGGCGTCACTCTCGTCGACGGGACGGTCGAAGACGTTCGGCGGGCGGTCGACGCGAACGCGAACCTCGTTCGAGCCCACGCCCACGCGCTCTCGCCCGCAGTGTACGAGGCCTGTGACGAGCAGGGAGTGCTCGTCTGGCAGGACCTCCCGCTGACCGGACCCGGCGGATTCGACGCCGACCGCGCGGCGGCTCTACTGGAGCGGCTCGTGTGGTCGCGCCGTCGGCACCCGAGCCTCGCGGCGGTCAGCGTCCACGACGGGCCGATCCCAGACTACGCCGACGGGCTGGGTTCGGGACTGCTCGACCGAGTTCGGTTCCGCTGGCGGGCGTGGCGTGCCGACTACGACGGTGCGCCCGCGGGGCGGGTGGCCGACGGCGTCACCGAGGTCCCGGCGTTCCCCGTCGTCGGGCCGGCGGGCATCGACCCCGACGCGGCGACGATGTATCCCGGCTGGACGTTCGGCGAGGCTCGCGACGCCGAGTGGCTCTGTGATCGCTACGGGCTCGGCACCGTGGTCGCAGCGTTCGGTGCCGGGGCGCTCGCGAACGGCGACGACGAGGCCACCGACTTCGAGGGGGAACGCCGCGCTGCCCGCGTCGACGGCGGTGTCGACGACTCCCAGGCGATGCAGGCCAGCGTCGTCGGGACCGTCGCCGAGACGCTCCGCCGACGCGACGCCGACGTACTCGCCGTCGACACGCTCCGAGACGCCGACGGGGCCGGCATGGGCGTCCTCGCCGAGGACGGGACGCCCAAAGCCGCCTTCGAGCGACTCCAGAGCGCCTACGAGCCGACACAGGTCCTGCTGGCCGACCCGACGCCGGGCGACAGCGAGGTGGTACTGGTCCACGACCGGCCCACCGGCGGTCTCGCGACGGTCGAGTGGGACGTAGACGGCGACAGAGAGCAGACCGAAGTCGAGATCGAGGCCTACGGTCGCCAGACGGTGACGACGATAGCGCCGCCGGCCGGCTCGGACGTGACCCTCGCGGTCGCGATCGACGACGTGGTCGCACGGAACCGGTACACGGTTTAAGTTGACTGCGTTCCGTGTGAATATCTCACAATCACCGTTCTGGGCCGTGTGACGGGCAACCACGGTAGTTGGTGCACCGGAATATTTAAACCATATCCACCCAAATGTGTAGCTACCAGAACGTCTTCGACGTTCAGGCAGTATCGCGTTACGCCCAGCATGACAGGGAACCCTGCTTATCGGAGACAGCCCATCATCGTTAGGGAGTCGACTGCCCAGCGTCGTGGCGGACATGGCATCGAGGATTAACAACAATGGTAGATTCGATAGATCAATCGAAGAACGTAGAACTCACAGAAGACGATCTCGAAAACAAGTCCAAAGGCGAGCTCATCAAGCTCGCGGGACAGCTTCGAGACCGACGAAACGAACTCAACCAGATGGCGTCCGAGCGCGCGTCCGACCGGGACGATCTCAACGCCAAGACGCGTGAGAAGGTCGACGAGGCCCAGGAACACCGCGAGGAGCGCGACGAGCTCAACGAAAAGGTTCAGGAACACAAAGAGAGCCGCAACGATCTCAACGCCGAGGCCAACGAGCTGTTCGACAAGGTCGAGCAGCTGAAAAACGAGATGGAGCTGGACGAGGGCAAGTCCATCGAGGAACTCGAATCCGAGATCGAGGACCTCGAATTCAAACAGCAGACGGAAGTCCTCTCCAGCGAGGACGAGCGCGAACTCATCGAGAAGATCGAGGAGAAGCGCGACAAACTCGCCAGCAAGAAAGAGAAGCTCGACCAGACCGAGGACCTCGACGGCCTCAAAGAGGAGGCCGAGGAGGTCCGCTCGGAGGCCAGCCAGCACCACCAGAAGGTGACCGAGCTCGCCGACGAGGCCCAGAAGCACCACAACGAGATGATCGAGGCCTATCGCGAGGCCGACGACATCCGTGACGAGGCCGACGAGATGCATGAGAAGTTCGTGGAGGCCCAGGAAGCGGCCGACCAGCACCACGAGGACTTCGTGCGCGTCCAGAAGCGCCTGCGCGAACTGGACAAGAAGGAGGAAGCCGAGGAACGCTCGGCTCGCGAGGAAAAGCAGGAGGCCGCCCGCGAGGAGGCCGAAGAGATCTACCAGAAGTTCAAGGAAGGCGAGACCCTCGACACCGAGGACCTCATGAAGCTGCAGAAGGCCGGCAAGCTGTAAGCTCTCTTTTACTCTCTCCCGTTTGCACCCGTCCAGCAGTGCCGACGGTCGCGAACGACAGGATTACACCGGACAGAGACCAACGCCTCCCGTGGAACTGTTCGTGACACTGCTTGGCGGCGTCGTGTTCGGACTCGCGCTGGCGGCCCCGCCGGGGCCGATGAACGCCGTGATCGCCGAAGAGAGCGTCCTCCGAGGGTGGCACGCCGGCTTCCGGGCCGGCCTCGGCGCGATGATCGCCGACCTGGCCTTTCTGGGCCTCGCGATCGTCGGTCTGGTGACGGTCGTGCGCGACAACCCCAACGTGGAGACGGTGATGCTCGCGGTCGGCGGACTGTTGATGCTGTACTTCGCGGTGGGTGCGGTCGACGACGCACAGACGTTCGTCGGCGACGATCCGGGAGACGGAAACGGGTTCTGGAAGGCTTTCCTGCTGGCGCTGACGAACCCCTATCAGGTGGTGTTCTGGCTGACCGTCGGCGTTGGACTGCTGGAGCCGGGTCGACTGGACGTGCTGGCACCGCTTCCCGTCGTCGGCCCGTCGCTGGCAGAGCGGGTCGTCGTCCAGACCGGCCATCCAGTCCTGCTGGTCGGGCTGTTCGCGGGCATCGTACTGTGGATCACGAGCTTTCCCGCGGCGCTCGTAGGGGCCCGAGAGCGTGTCGAGCGCCTCGCACCGGCGGTGGCGTGGCTGTCGGCGCTCGTGCTGGCGGGCTTCGGTGGCCTCTTTCTCGTCGAAGCGGTGGGTCGGCTCTAGTCGTCGCCGCCGACGCCGGTGGCCACGTCGCCGACCTGCGAGTCGTCGTCCATCTCGGCGACTTCCATCTCCAGCCACTCCTGGAACCACTTGGCTCGCTTGAGCCGGCGGTGGACGATCGCTTCGGCGGTCTCGCTCTCGATGCGCTGGCGAGCGTCTTCGCCGCGTTCGATCACGCGGCCGACCATCTCGGCGGCGTCCATGTGCGAGCGCGACTCGTAGCCCATCCGCAGGAGCATCAGCGCCGTCCCGTTGGCACCGACCTTGTCGAGCACGTCGGCCTCGATGAGACACTGAGTCTCCAGCGGGAGGTCGGTCAGATCGTCCTGGTAGGAGTGGTCGCGGACGGCGCTACACACCTGTTCGACGAACGAGTCCGGGTAGTCGCCGTGGCTCAGCAGGTACTCGCGGGCGATGGTCGCGCCGACCTCCGCGTGGACGTCCTGCTCGGCCTCCAGCTTCGCGATGTCGTGAAACAGCGCGGCCACGCGGGTCACGTCGACGTTTGCCCCCTCCTCGCGTGCGATCTCGACGGCGAGATCGACGACGTTCAGGATGTGGTTGAAGCGATACTCCGCGGAGTGCCACGGGTACCACCGCATTCGGCCGCCTTCCTCTTCGTTCTCGACGCTCGCGGCGAGATAGTCGTGGACGAAGTCCCGCATCGCCTCGAACTCGGCGTCCGAAACCGGTGATTCACGGATTTCGACGCCCACAGAAGCACCTCCGTCGTCGCAGTTCGGTATTCATCTTACGTACAAAAAGGTCCGTTCGACTCTTTAGCGTTACGACACCTCCAACGACTCGAAACGATCCCGAATTCCCCCACGAGCAGGCACTAGAAGCGCCACAGCGACACTCTCCGTGTCGGCCGGTGCAAAGAGAGGGACGAACGCGTGTCTCAATCGTGGTCGTCGAACGTCACTGCGCGTCCGATAGCGACTGGACGAGTGTTCACTGCTCCGTCGGTCGGCTGTCAGAGCCGTCGGCTGACACACGGTTAGAGAGCCGCAAAACGAAAAGAGACAGGGGCGACAGATTCGACCGCGGTCGTGGTTGAGCGACGTATGGAATGCGGTCGAGACCTGTCACCGAGAAGTACGCTCTGGAGCGTCGACTGCCAGAGCAGAGCCGATGGGATCTTCTGTCACCGTTCGAGCTTTCGTTACCGTATCGTACACCTCCGACAACAGAAGGCAGGCATTCGGACAGTAATAAGCGTTTCTTCGGGAAAGAATAAAGTAGTAAATCACGGCCCCCACACCTCTAGGAGTTCTAGGGAACTGTGCGGGGAAGCGGGGCGAGAACACACGACTCCACCAGAAGTAGTGTTGCTCGTCTGAATTTTTATGCCACCGGAGCCCGAACGAGGACGTATGTCGATCAGAAGAGCGGCGTCCGCCGACAAGCCCGCGATCCGCGACGTTGCCCGACGGTCGTTACAGGCGTCGTACTCGCTCGGACCGCACGCGATCACGAGTGCGATCGAGGAGTGGTACGGCGAGGAGCGACTCGACGAGACGCTGTCCGACGACGGTCGCGTGCTGCTTGTCGCCGTCGAAGACGAGCAGGTCGTCGGATTCTCCGAAAGTACGCTGGCCGGCCCAGAGATCGGGACGCTCCTCTGGTTGCACGTCGACCCGGCCTACCGGGGTCACGGCATCGCCTCGGAGCTGTTCGAGGCGACGAGGACGGAACTCGAATCGCTCGGTGCCGAGCGAATCCACGGACGCGTGCTCTCGGACAACGCGGACGGTAACGCGTTCTACCGTTCGAAGGGCTTCGAGCCTGCCGGCGAGGAGTCCGTCGAGATCGACGGGCGAACCTACGTCGAGCGACGCTACGTCGAAACCAGCCCGAGCGGTCGCGAGCCAATCGAGACCGACGGTACCACCGTGTTCGTCGACCACGACGCGACCGAGAACGGCTCCGTCGACGCCTTTCACGTGGTGTACCGAGACCAGGCGGGCAGCGAGCTGTACGGGTACTACTGTGCGAACTGTAGCACGCTCGCGAACGCGATGGACGCGATGGGACGGATCGAGTGTGACAACTGCGGCAACGCCCGCAAGCCCACGCGCTGGGACGCCGCGTACCTCTAGGTGCGTCTCCTCGTACGGATGTTACAGCGGCAGAGAGACGCCGTCACGAAGAGAGCCGAGAGAACGGGCATCGATGGGGCCATCGACTCAGGGATCGGAGCCGCGGCCGTCCCGTGCTGGGCGTAACACGAGCGCGTAGTAGAGGACGAACACTGCGATCGCGATGGCGACGCCCAGAATCGTGTCCATCAGGACCGTTTCGAGCGACGAGTGCAACGCGACGGCTGAAGCGATCGTACTCCCGAAAACGAAGCTTCGGACGAACATGGGCGTAGTTCGAACCACCGTTATATAAACGGAGATCCCCGTTTTCAGTCGCTGGGAGAGGCCCGTACAGAATCGGGGCGTTGAAACGGACCTCCCTCCAACGGAGAGGCGAGCATGGACGCCGACCGACGTATCGTCGATACCGAGGCCGTTCCCGACGACGGTACCGTGCTGTTCACTATCGTCGACGGGAGCGAACGGAGAGAGGGGATCTTACTGCGACTGTCCGACGGCATCGTCGCCTTCGAGAACTACTGTCCACACTGGCGAGACGTGCGTCTCGACAAGGGTTCGGGAGCGACGCTACGGGGAGCCGAACTCGTCTGTGAGAAACACGGCGCGACCTTCGAGACCGACACCGGATACTGCAACTTCGGTCCCTGTGAGGGCGCGACACTCAGCGAGGTCGACGTGACCGTCGCGGACGGCGGCGTCTACCTCACCGAAGACGGCTGCGAGTTCGGCGGGCTGGGACCGGCCGACGACGGAGACCTGTCCTCGGGGAGCCGGATCGGCTTCTCGGGGAACTGAACACGGCACGCCGAGCAGTCTGTCGGAGCCCCGGTCCCGACAGCGTCACTCGATGCGATAGGCGGGTTCGGAGATCGCCTCGCTCTTGCACTCGGGGCACCTGCTGGGTCGGTTGGTCAGATCGTCGAAGTCGTCGAACCCACACTCCTCACAGGCCGGCGGTGCGACGAGCAGCTGCTCGTCTGTCGACTCCAGCGAGCGAGCGATGTGTTCGACGTGATCGAGCGCGTCGCTGGTCCGTATTTCGAACTCTCGAGCGATCGCGCCCGCGGCGAGCGCCTCGGCCCGGAGTCGGTCGGCGATGCGCTGGCGCGTCGTCCGACTTGCCTCGCGCATGGTATCCTTTGGCACACTATCGGTAAAATACTTTTTGTCTCCGGAATCGCCCGGCGACGACGGTTCCGATGCCGCAGTTGTACTGTGGCTGTTACGAGAGGCCGAGCTCCCGACGAGAGACAGGCAGCAGAGGCGAACGGCGAGCGGTGCCAGCAGACGACGCTGTCCTCCCGAGGCCCCCAGCAGAGCACCCTGGGACTCCCAGCTATCCGAAGTTCTCGATCTTGGCGTCCTCGGTCGTCCCGCCGGCATCCTCGACGGCGGCCGTCGCCGCGTCGATGAAGTCGGCGAACCCGTAGACGAACAGCTGGCCGCCGTCTTCGAGCGCCGCGGCGGTGGCGTCGGTCAGATCCTCGTCGATGTCCAGGAGTCGCACGAACGCACCGGCGTCGTCGAGAGCCGCCAGTCGCTCCTCGTGGACCGGCTCGTCGTCCCGGTAGACGATCGCCGCGTCGTTTCCTTCGGCCAGCGCGCGCTCGGCGATCCCGACGGCGGGGCCGACACCGGGACCCCCGGCCAGCACGACCGCTCGTGACTCGTCCTCGTAGTAGTCGCTGCCGAAGGGACCGGCCACGGTGACGGTGTCGCCGGCCGTCAGATCGCCAAGCAGCGGTCCGACCGTCCCGTCGGGATCGATTCCGACCGTGATCTCGAACGTCTCGGCCACCTCGGACGAGGAGATCGTGTAGAATCGCGGTTCGGTCTCGCCGTCGACTTCGAAGGTGAGTTTGACGAACTGTCCCGGTCGAGCCGAGAAGTCCGTCGGCGTCTCGATGTCGATCGCCACCGTGTCGGGGCCGACCTCTCGGACAGCCGCGACGCGACAGTCGGTGTCGTCCATGGGATCGCTTGGTGGATCGGCGGCAAGCCGGTTTCGGTCCCGACGACACACCGTGTGACGAAAGTTGTGACTCGGAACCGGGTATATGTTCCCGCCGCCACGATCGCAGCATCACTTCACCCGATAGTCAACGGTTTACAGAAGGTTTTTCCTTTGGCGACGGGTACCCGAGGCTAGAATGCCCGAAGACCTCAACTGGGCCATCGGCGGCGAAGCCGGCGATGGAATCGACTCTACCGGGAAGATCTTCGCCCAGGCACTCTCACGGGCAGGTCGACACGTCTTCACGTCCAAGGACTTCGCGTCGCGTATCCGCGGTGGGTACACGGCCTACAAGGTCCGGACAGCTGTCGACCGCGTCGAGAGTGTCGTCGACAGACTGGACGTACTCATCGCACTGACAGAGCGCACCATCGACGAGAACATGAACGAGCTCCACGATGGCTCGGTCATCATCTACGACGGGGAGCGGACGACGATGCAGAACGTCGAGATCCCCGACGAGATGATCGGTCTCGAAGTGCCGCTCAAGCGACTCGCCGAAGAGGCCGGCGGCGCGATCATGGCCAACGTCGTCGCCCTCGGTGCAGCCTGTGAAGTGACCGGCTTCCCCATCGAGAACTTAGACGAGTCCCTGGAGAAGCGCTTCGGCGACAAAGGCGAGGCGATCGTCGAGAACAACAAGAAGGCGGCCCGCGCCGGCCAGGAGTTCGTCCAGGAGGAGTACGACCACGACTTTGGCTACTCGCTGGAGACGACCGACAACGATTACGTCCTGCTCAACGGTGACGAGGCCATCGGCATGGGCGCGATCGCCGCTGGCTGTCGGTTCTACTCCGGCTACCCGATCACGCCCGCGACGGACGTGATGGAGTACATGACCGGCCGCGTCGACCAGTTCGGTGGCAAGGTCGTCCAGGCCGAGGACGAACTCGCCGCGATCAACATGGCGCTTGGCGCTGCCCGTGCCGGCGCACGAGCGATGACGGCCACGTCCGGCCCCGGGATCGACCTGATGACCGAGACCTTCGGGCTCGTCGCGACCACCGAGACGCCGCTGGTGATCTGTGACGTGATGCGCTCTGGCCCCTCCACGGGGATGCCGACCAAGCAGGAACAGGGCGACCTCAACATGGCGCTGTACGGCGGCCACGGCGAGATTCCGCGGTTCGTCGTCACGCCGACGAACATCTCGGAGTGCTTCTGGAAGACCGTCGAAGCGTTCAACCTCGCCGAGAAGTACCAGACGCCGGTCTTCCTCGTGTCCGACCTCGCGCTGGCAGTGACCGAACAGACGTTCGCGCCCGAGACCTTCGACATGGACGAGGTCGAGATCGAGCGCGGCAAGGTCGTCGACGAGGACGATATCGACGGCTGGCAAAACGAGAAAGACCAGTTCCAGCCACACTTCCCCGCCGCCGACGGCGTCTCGCCCCGTACCTTCCCCGGGACGAGCGGCGGCGCACACATGACGACCGGCCTCGAACACGACGCGCTCGGTCGCCGCACCGAAGACACCGAGGTCCGCGAGGAACAGGTCGAGAAGCGCGAACGCAAGGTCGAGACCGCCCGCGAACAGGAAGACTGGGACTACCGCGAGTTCGGCGATCCCGACGCCGACACGCTGGTCGTCTCGTGGGGCTCGAACGAGGGCGCGATGCGCGAAGGACTGGAGATGCTCGCCGAGGACGGCCTCGACGTGCGCTTCGTCTCGGTGCCCTACATCTTCCCGCGGCCCGACCTCAGCGAGGAGATCGAGGCCGCAGAGCAGACGATCGTCGTCGAGTGTAACGCCACCGGGCAGTTCGCCGACGTGATCGAACACGACGTGCTCGAACGCGTCGACCGCGTCAACAAGTACGACGGCGTCCGCTTCAAGGCCGACGAACTGGCCGAAGAGATCAAAGACGCGGTCGCCGAGGAGACAGAGGTGTCAGCATGAGCTCAGACATTCGCTTTACCGACTTCAAGTCCGACAAGCAACCGACCTGGTGTCCCGGCTGCGGTGACTTCGGGACCATGAACGGCATGATGAAGGCCCTGGCCGAGACGGGCAACGACCCCGACAACACCTTCGTCGTGGCCGGGATCGGCTGTTCGGGCAAGATCGGGACCTACATGCACAGCTACGCGCTCCACGGCGTCCACGGGCGCGCGCTCCCGGTCGGCATCGGCGTCAAGCTCGCCAACCCCGACCTCGAAGTGATGGTCGCTGGCGGCGACGGCGACGGCTACTCCATCGGTGCCGGCCACTTCATCCACGCCGTCCGCCGGAACGTCGACATGACCTACGTGGTCATGGACAACCGAATCTACGGGCTCACCAAGGGACAGGCCTCGCCGACTTCCCGGGAGGACTTCGAGACCTCGACCTCGCCGGACGGTCCGAACCAGCCGCCGGTCAACCCCAAGGCCCTCGCGCTGTCGGCCGGCGCGACGTTCATCGCTCAGTCCTTTTCCTCGAACTCCCAGCGCCACGCTCAGCTGGTCCAGGAGGCGATCGAACACGACGGCTTTGGCTTCGTCAACGTCTACTCCCCGTGCGTGACGTTCAACGACGTGGACACCTACGACTACTTCCGCGACTCCATCCAGGACCTAGAGGAGACCGACCACGACGAGACCGACGCCGATCAGGCCAAAGACAAGATCCTCGACGGCGACAAGGAGTACATGGGCGTCCTCTACCGCGACGACGACTCCGTGCCCTTCGACGAGCGTGAAGGGTTCGACCAGAATATGGCCGAGATCCCGGACGGCGCACCCGACGGTGCGATGGATCTCGTCCGAGAGTTCTACTAGACCACCTTTTTCCGCTTCGGGTTCGCGCGGAGCGCGAACCGCTCGCGCAAAAACGTGGGCGAAAAAGACCGCGAGTCGTGCCTGACTCACGGCTTCGCCGTTCGTCTTTCGAGATTCCGAAGGAATCTCGCCACCGGCGCGCTCGCGGTGTTGTGCGTGAACACCGCGAACGCACTGCTCGTCAGAGCTTGCTCTGACGGTGAATCGCGCGAACGACCGGGTTCTTCGAGCCGTTCGTTCGCACGAGTGCTACAGTTCTCCAACCGGCTACGATGATCTCGATCAGTACGATCAACACGAGCAGTTACCGGCTGTTGATTCTTGTCGCCGTTTGCCCGGGCCACGGCGTCCGACTGAACGCTGTGAGAACCGGCTCTGGAGACGAGGGCCGGAGTCTCCCGGTGACGTACGGTCGGTCCGGTAACGATCGACAGTCCTCCGTCTGAAATCCACGAACGAAAGTTAACACATATATCCGACAACCGCGTGTTCCGACGGTGTATGCGATTCTGTGACGAGTGTAGTTCGATGATGCACACGGAGGGCGACACGTGGGTGTGTCGCTCCTGTGAGAACGAGGAATCACGGGACTCGCACGCCGAAGCGGCGATGACGACCCAGGACGGACAGCGGGACGACGGGGCACCCGCCGTCGCCGACGCGACCCAAGACGCCACCGAGACGATGCACGAGTCCTGTCCGGCCGAAGGCTGTGACAGCGACCGGGCCGGCTACGAGATGCTGCCCAAGCCGGGCGGCTCCTACGAGGTTCGACTGTTCACCTGCGTCGAGTGTGGCCACAAGTGGCGCGAGTCCTGACGGCGCAACGCCCGTCGAATCAGGGTTTGCCCGGCAGTACTTCGGGCTCTCCAGACCGATGGATATCCTGGCAACCACCTTTTTCCCGCTCGGGTTCGCGCTTCGCGCGAACCGCTCTCGGCAAAAACGTGGGCGAAAGAAGCGGGATTCGCACACAGCGCGAATCCCGTCGAATCAGGGTTTGCCCGGCAGTACTTCGGGTTCTCCAGACCGATAGATGTACTCCACGGCCACGCCGGTCAGCGGCGAGTCGACGGCGGTCGCGTACTCCTTGGCCAGATCGAGGTACTGTTCGGTGATGTCGACGACGCGGCGGTAGGCGGCCTCGTCGTCGGGGGCCAGCAGGTACTCGGCGGTGACTGGGGTTAACTGTCCCTCGCGGCGGTCGTCGGCGTAGTCGTCCACGTCGTCGAGCCAGATCTGTGCGCCGACGATCGCGAGCACGATGGCGCGGGCGAACTCGTCTTCGATGTCGAGGCCGGCGAGTCGGTACAGGTCGAGCATGCCGTCGTACAGCACGCCGACCCGAGCGTACTGCGTCTTCATGTACGGTAGCGCTCGTTCGGTCTCGGAGAACAGTTCGGCGACGTCGTCGTCGGTGAACGCGGCGAACTTGTACTCGTCGCGAACGTCTGCGAGTGCCGTGTCGTCGCCGTCTTCGGCGGCGTCCACGAGGTCCCGAAAGTGGGCGTCCCGGTCCTGGTGGGCCTCACTGTAGTCGACGGCCCACTGGTAGCGCCGGGCGACGATCGGCGGCAGCCCGTCGAGGATCTCTTCGAGGTGGTCCTGGAGCGCGCGCTGTGCGACCTCGGCGACGCGGCGCATCTCGTCGGGCTCGAAGTCGACGGCGAAGTCCTCGAACTCGGCGTCGTTGATCGCGTCGCGCATGTCGCCGTCGATCAGCGCCTCGATGGAGAGGCGGGTCATCTGCTCGGCCCGAACGACCATCTCTCGGGGCGACAGCTCCTGACCGGGGCCGGCCTGGAGCGCCGTCTCGTCGACGCCGGGAACGCCGCTTTCGATCTCGTCGGTCACGGGGTCCTCGCCGGCCCGCTGGCGCGCGCGGCGGTAGACGTAGCCAAGCGTCAGCTGTGCGGGCAACACGAGCTTCGTGTCGTACTCGAAGCTGACGCTGTCGCGGTCGAACGCCTCCGCGAGAGCGTCCTCGACGAGCGCGAACACGTCGTCGATCATCCGCTCGGTTCGATCGTCGATCTCGCCTTTCAGCGACAGACTCCCGTAGTCGAAGACGCCAGCGTCGGCGTAGTAGCCAAGCACCGCTCTGACTGCCGTCGGGAGCCGACTGCTGTCGGCGAGTCGCCCTGCACCTGTCTTGAGCATTGAGACCACCTGCGGACGAAATCGCCCGCGCTATCGAAGTGCTGTGCTCGGCGGGGGCTTTACGCTTTCGAGAGACGCGGCGACGACGTTCAGCAAGACTCATTACCGACACGTCGTATCACAGGATATGAGTGAGCGTTTTGACGTGGTCGTCGCCGGTGCCGGGCCAGCAGGAGCCCAGTGTGCCCGGGACCTGGCTGCGCGGAACTACGACGTTCTCGTCCTCGAAACGGAGCCAGAAGACGGGTTCCCACGTCAAAGCAACAAGTCGACGGCAGGTACCTTCCCCTCGATGATGGCGTCGTTTTCGATCCCCGACGACGTGGTCATGCAGTACACGGACAGCGTCGTCCTCGAATCGCCCAACGACTACTACGTCCAGGACCAGGCCGGCGCGGTGCTGGAGTTCGCCGAGTTCAAGCAGTTCCTCGTCGCCGACAGCCGCGAGAAGGGCGCAGAGTATCGCTTCGACTCGCGGGTGACCGCCCCGATCACCGAAGACGGCGAGATCGTCGGCGTCAGCTACAACGGCGATCGAGAGGTCTACGCCGAGATCGTCGTCGACGCGACGGGACCGGCCGCGCCGCTGGCGAAGAAACTCGACGTGTGTGACCTGAAGCGCGAGCACCAGGCCATCGGGATCGAGTACGAGTTCGAGAACGTCGACGTGAACCACCCCGAGTACGCCGACCTCCGGGACGCGATGATGCTCCGACTGGACCACGACCTCGCACCGGGTGGGTACTCGTGGATCTTCCACACGGGCGGGCGCTCGGCGAAGGTCGGGCTCTGCTACATCCAAAACGACTCTCACAGCCAGCGGGCGAAGGATGGAATGGGCATCGACGACTACCTCGACTACTGGCTCGACCGCGATCCCCGCTTCGACGACGCCGAGAAGCTCGAATCGAAACAACACCGCGGCTCGGCACACATCCAGCGGCCGTCCTCTATGAGCACGGACTCGTTCATGGCGATCGGCGACACCGTCCCGACGATCGATCCGCTGTGGGGCGAGGGGATCCACAAGGGGATGAAGTCGGCTCGGATGGCCGCGATCACCGCCGACGCCTGCCTCACGCCCGAGACGCCCAACACCGACGCCGAGACGATGGCGACCTACGACAAGCTCTGGCACAGCGAGGTCGCACCGCGGGCCCGCGAGCGGCTGTTGATGACGGAGCTGCTCTATCTCGTTCCCAACAGCCGCTACGACCAGCTGATGGCCGACCTGAAGGAAGTCGGTGCGGGGACGCTCGCACGCGTCAACGCCGGTGAGAAGCGCGCGATCAGCAAGCTGTTGCACCTCTCGGACCTGCCGACGCTCGTGAAGTACGCCCGTCGGCGACTGAGCGCCTGACTGTCGCGGTCGTTCAGCAGCTTTTTTGCCGGCCACCCGGATGCACTACCAATGAGTTCTGGGGCACCAGTCGTCGGTGTCGTCGGTGAGGTCGACGACGACCTCGCCGACGCAATCGAAGACGCAGGGGGCCAGGTGCGAACCGGCACAGCCGAGGCCGTCGTCGCAGACGCCCCTGACGTAGTGGTCGCCGTCGGCGAGCCCGCGACGCTCGCGGTCGCACGCCAGCGACCGTCGATGCCGGTCGTGCCCGTCGACGCGGGTCGTGGGCTCCGCTCGGTTCCCGGAGCGGCCGCCGTCGAGGCGGCCCCCTCGATCGTCGCCGGAGAGTGGACGACAGAATCTCACCCGCTCGTTGCCGTCGAGTTGGACGGCGAGCGAGTCGACTGCGCCCTGCTCGACGTGACCCTCGTCACGTCGGAGGCCGCCCGGATCTCCGAGTTCGCCGTCACCGCACGGGCGACCCACGTCGGGCAGTTCCGGGCCGACGGCGTCGTCGTCGCCACGCCGGCCGGAACGCCCGGGTACGCACGGCAGGTCGGAACGCCGATCGTCGCCGCCGAGACCGGCGTCCTCGCGGTCGCTCCGATCGCACCCTTCGCGACCAACCCCGACCACTGGATCGTGGGCGACGAACGGATCACTCTCACCGTCGAACGGGACGAAGCCGACGTGACGCTGTTTGCCGACGATCGGTCCGTCGCTCCGGTCCCACCCGGAGAGACGGTGACACTGACGACAGAACGATCGGTCACGGTCGCCGTGCTTCCGGCGAGTCGGCCCAGATTCCCGTAGGCCGGACCGAGAATTGGAAAGACACTAATGGGCGTCGGACGGATTTGCTTCTATGGAGCCGTTCGTCAACATCTTCGGGCAGCTGGACACGCTCCAGAGTTTTATCGAGCCTGTCCTGCTCGTGCTCGTCGTCGCCAACATGGCGACGCGATACCTCGCCCACAACCGTCACGTCGAACAGTACGAGGACGGCGGTGCGGACGCGATCAGCCGCTTTATTCCTCACGAGGCGACCAACGTGCTGTTGATGCTGGCCTCGTTTTACTACCTCACCGTCAACCACCACGGGGGGATGGTCCTCTCGATGTTCGTGGCGGGACTGCTCATCACCGACCTCTTCGAGTTCGAGTCCCGGAAGGTCGAAGCCCGTCGTGACGTCCCGCTGGATCGGCCGAAGGCGTCGCTGAGCCTCTGGACGCTGTCGCTTCTGTACCTGGGCTTCCAGATGCTCTTTACCGGGACGATCGGAACGATCATCTGAGACGGGCCGTCGCCGTCGTCCGGTCGACCGCACGTGGCGTGCGGTCGGCCGGTGATTGCTACCGAGCAGTGTGGGACCGACAGTCGTCGCTTCGTCTCCGATCGGGGACACGCATTCGTGGCCACGTTTTTGCTCTGTGATTGGCAGCTCCCGTTTCGACGCCGCCAGAGCGCTCGCCGGCTCAGCGCCCACAGTGGTGTAGTCGGCCGTCGCCGTCACGAGCGCTGCGCTAGGCCCGGTACGAACTGTGTCGAGACGGCGCAAGCGATGTTGCTGGCGTCGCCCGCTCCACGAAGCACCGCAATCTCACGGCAGAGAGCAAACCCGCTGTCGACCTCACGTGCCGGAACACCGAGACCGACGCCGTCGATCAGTTGCTACGCTCGGCCCAGACCTGACGGCCTTCCTCGACCAGCGGGATCAGGAGCCAGAACGTGAGCGCGCCGATGATGGCGAACCAGAAGAAGGCGTCGCCCATGAACAGGGCCACCTGGTCGTAGACCGTCAGCGCCTCTGCGGGGGGCGCTTCACCGGTCAGCTGTGCGCCTTCGAAGCTCGGAGTCTTGTACCAGCCGGCGACCGTCATCCAGCCGAGACCCCCGATCACGAGGGCAGATAGCCCTTTGATGAACTCGTCAGCCATTACCTGAATCTTCGGCAGCGTCGTCTTTAGACTTTCCCATTTCCTCGGTGCGAAAGCGCGTCGAGAAGGCGTAGACGACGGCACCAAACACGATCAGTCCGATCCCGGCGAGTGCGACGATCGGGTCGATCTCCGAGGCCGGAAGCGTCGCTCGTTCAGTTGCCCGGTCGACGAGCACGAAGCCACCGACGACGCCGACGACCGCAAAGAGCGTCGAGAACACGGTGACGGTCTTGTACACCCGGAGCGGGACGACCACGTCTCGGTCCTGGTCTGTGTCCGCGTCGACCGACTGTTCGTCCGTCATCGGCTGCTCTAGGAGCGGCAGCTACTTATATGGGGCGAGACGGCGACAGAAGAGCGACGACGGATTACTTCGGCGGTCGCAGCCGGTAGTAACGGCGGTTGAGGTTGAACATGTACCCCTCTCGCATCGTCCGGAGCGCGGCGTAGGTGATCGCTCCACAGACGATCGGGAACAGGAAGCTCAGGTCGAGCAGGAGGTCCGAGCTCATGGGAATGAGGTTCTGGACCGACAGCGCCGCGATGGTCAGGCTGAAGACGACGCCAGCCATCCCGACGGCCGCCCAGAACGGCTGTTCGACCGGCCGGCGCGCCGAGCCCTTGTTGAGGAAGGGGACGATCGCGACGAATCCGACGACGACGACGTTCGCGATGACGCCGTACATCCGGTCGCTCATCAGCTTCTGGCCGCCGAGGAGGCTTATTTCGGGATTGAGCGACTGGAGCTTCAGCAGGCCAAAGGACCAGTACAGATACCAGTCGGGCAGGATGATCGCCGGGGTCTGGTTGGCGTTGGCCGGGTGGGGCATCTCGGGGGGGAGCGCGGCCGAGAGGAACAGGATCATGCCCACGAAAAAGGAGGTGAGCGCGAGGTTGCGCATCATCTCGTGGGGCCAGGCCGGGAACGCCAGCACGTCGCGCTCGACGTAGTCCGACTGCTGGCGCAGGTCCTGGTCTTCACGCCGGGACCGCTCGAAGTACTCGTAAGTCAGGCGCGCGAGTCCCTCGGTTCGTTCCTTGCGCTCTCGCCACGTCGGCGTCTCGTCGTCCGGCGCGACGATGCCTGTGCCAGACCCGTCCGTGCGAACGTCGTCGTTGGTGTCGTTGTCGCTCATGATTAGTGTGGTTCAGCGATGCCCTGCATCCAGACGATACCGATGTGGACCGCGATGATCGCAGTCGTGATGAACGGCAGGAAGAACACGTGCAGGATGTACATCCGTTGTAACGTGCTCTGTGACAGGGTGAACCCGCCGAACATCAGCTGTGCGACCCACTCGCCGATGAGCGGGATCGACAGCGCCATCTCGACGCCGATCTGGCCGGCCCAGTAGCTCAGCTGGCTCCAGGGCAGCAGGTAGCCCGTGTACCCGAACACGAGCGTCAGCGAGATCAGCACGATGCCGATGATCCAGTTGACCTCACGGGGTTCCTTGTACGCGCCGGTGAAGTAGACCCGGAGCATGTGGAGGAACACGGCGGCCACCATCACCTGCGCGGACCAGCGGTGGATCGAGCGCAGGAGGTACCCGAGGTTGAGCTCGCCCATGATGAGCTGGACCGACTCGTAGGCGACCGTCGCGGTCCCGTCGGAGGCGGCCGCGGCCGGTGCGTAGTAGAACCCGAGCAAAGCCCCGCTGATCGCCGCGACGACGTAGGAGATCGTCGAGAACGACCCGAGCGCGTACAGCGGGTACCAGTACCAGAACTTGTTGTCGAGGTTGTACTGTTCCGTGTGGCTCTTTGGCATCTGCATGTTGACCTTGTAGTACAGGTCTTCGAGCAGTTCCAGGTAGTCGACGATGCGCAGTCGCTTGTCGAGCCACAGCAGCGCCGTCAGGTAGATGGATTCCAGCGTCGTCAGCTCTCTGGACTCCATCCACCCTTTGTGGTCGTGGTCGTCTTTGCGTTCTAAACTCATTGTTCTATTGTAGTGGCCGCGGCAGCGCGGTGAACGTCACCTGGGTCGGGCTGAACGGATCGTACACCGACTGGTGGCACTGGCAGTACACCTTGTCTTCGGCGTTGTACGCGGCAGCGCCCGAGAGCGTCTTGTAGCCGGGAACACAGCAGAAGTGGGTACACTTGTTGACCCAGGCCATGAACGACTGTTCGGTCGCCTCGGCGAAGTACTGCTGGACCGGGCCGGGGATGCTGGAGTACTTGCCTTCCCCGTTCGCGATCTTGGGGACCTCCGGGGATCGGAGGACCTGGACGGTGATGTTCTGTACGTCACCCTCGGACCGCCAGTTCGCGGTCGCGGGTTTGCCCAGTCCTTCGCTCCCGATGTCGTTGCCCCACTCCTCGTAGTCGTCGAACATGTCGACCGTGAGGGGGTCGCCGTCGGAGTACTCGGACTGCCAGTCGTAGTCACCCGTCGTCATGGTGAACGTGTTGTTCTGTTCGGCCTGTGGCTGGACGCCCTCGGCCGTCTGGAGTCCACAGTACTGGAGCATCTGCGAGGAGTAGGGGATACCGCTGCCCCCGAAGTCGTCCTCGATTGCGATCCCGCGCTCGGGGTCGTACTCGGGCCAGTGACCCTGTAGCTCCCCGCTCTCGATCGTGATCGGGATGATCGGCATACCTCGTGGAGCCGGACCCGCCGTGTTTTCGATCGCGACGTAGGTCGAGGAACCGCCACCGACACCGCCCGACGAGGTCGTGGTTTCGAGGGCCGCCGCGCCGCCAGCGCCGACGCTCGACAGCGTCGCGCTCCCGACGACGCCCTTGACGAACCGTCGACGGCCGGATTCGGCCGGATACTTGTCTTCGTCTAGTGGCATAGTTATTTCTTGTAGTAGGGGTAGACCGCTCGTTTGATGCTCTCGACGGGATCGTCACCGCCGAAGGACTCGCCGTCGACGTCTTCCTCTCGGATGTAGAGGTCTTCCCACTTGCGACGACGCTTCTTGACGATCATCACGTCGGGGAGGAACTCCTTGCGATACAGCAGCATGATAAAGGCGAGGTCGACGAAGATCACGGTCAACACGCCGCCCATGAACATGTTGGCGTTGATGAGCCGCGATGTCAGGGACGGCCCGACGCCCGAGGCCCAGCCCGCGAGGATGCCGTAGGTGAACAGACCGACGAAGACGACCTCGATGATCGTCAGGAGGACGATCCCCAGGGCTGCCGCCGTACTCTCTCGTGGCTGTTCGTAGCGATGAATGTCGCCGTAGTTAGAGCCTGTCGAGGACATCAGTTGTTCCCTCCTTTGGTGTTCGCCGATTCACCGTACTTCAGCAGGTAGAACGTGAAGATCGTCGAGACGACCATCGCGAGTCCTGCACCGATACCGACCCAGTGGGGCTGGATCGGCACACCGGCTTCCTCGGGATCGAGGGTCTCGACTTCACCGCCGCCGTCGCCGCCGGAGTCAGCCGTGGGGTAGTCGGAGCCGACGACGATGGCACCTTTCATGTTGAGGCTCTTGTGGGGCACACAGTAGTACGGGTAGATACCGTCCTCTTCGAAGGTGTGCTCGTACTCGACGCCGGTCGTGTCGACGGCGTCGCCGGAGTCGAGCGGTCCGTCGCCGTCGGAGACGACGTTGTGTCGGCCGCCTTCGCCGGTCCACTCGAACTGGACGGTCGCACCGTTGTCGACGTGGACCGCTGCTGGCCCGAAGCCGAAGGCACCGCCGTTTGCCTGGACGCCGACCTCGACGGTCGTCGAGTCCTGCCCCGTGGCGTCGACGGTCTCGCCGTCGAAGTTGCTCACGCTGCCTAACCAGTCGCCGTAGTCCGGTGTGCCGCCACCGCCGCCGCCGTCGCCGCCTTCCTCCTCCTGGGCGACGGCAGCACCGGTGGCGCTGGCGGCCGCGGAGGCCCCAGCGACACCTCCGGCAGTCCGGACAAACTCCCGCCTATTCATAGACGTGCTGAACTCAGGACCGAATTTGTATAAACCCACCGAATACCGCCAGCAGGCACCGTTATCCTTCGTGTTGACCGTCCTCACTCTCCCCGGAACTGTCGGGTTCCAGCGCCGGTACGAACTCCGGACGCTCTCCGTCCGAGAGGCCGATCGCCCGGAGCCGATCGCGGTACTCCTCCGAGCGGAACTTGTCCGAGAGGCGGGCGTTGGCGACCACCAGGAAGAGCACGAGCGCGATCGCCAGGAACGCCAGCCCGGCGACGATCAGTAGGACCGGGCTCGCACCCGCACCGCCGATCTGATCGATCGCTGCGAGGAAACCGCCGCCGAGCAGTACGATCCCGGCGAGCAACTGGATCCCGGCGATCAGCTGGAGCATCCAGTTGCCAAGCTCGCTGCCCCCCTCGGGGACCTCGTCCGGTTCCGGGAGCGGGTCGTCGCTGGGCGGTTCCGGCACGTCGTAGTCGTCCATCGAACAGAGCGCGACGGTCGGCTTCACGTCGCGCAGCACCGTCCCGTGCCCCTCGACGGTCCCGTCGGGAAAGACCAGCGCGTACCCCTCGTCGGAGTACGCGAGCACGCGCTGGGGGTCCGTGTGGCGTTCGACGCGGGCGAACACCTCGCGGGTGGCGACGCGCGAGCGGAGGTCGTCGGCCACCCGATCGAGCAGCGCGCCACCGGTGATCCAGCTCTCCTCCTCGAAGGCGACTTCCCACTCTTGGGCGGTCATCTTCGCCATGTCCTCGGGGCCGAAGTCGTCGAAGTCGTACTTCTCTTCGACCTCCGCCCGGAGCGCCTCGACCGACGCCTCGTCGGTGGCTGACCCGGACGACTGCTCGCCGTCGGCGTCGATCCCGCTGTCGGCTGTCGCCCCCTGCTGGTCGGCGTCGTCTCCCGGCGGCGTCGATTGCGGGTCGGCCATGTGGCGACGCTAGGTCCCAAAGGCTCTTGTGCTTTCTGACATCACCGCTGTCGCCGTCCGGCAACGCGATCGGGGCTCCGGCACGTTTTAGCGCGGGCTTTCCCTAGGTTGGGTATGCCGGTCTCCGACGCCCTCGTCGCGACGATCGTCTTCCTGGCCGTGACCGCGAGTCTCCCGTGTTTCCTCTACGGTGCGTACTACATCATCGAGACCGAGCCCGTCACCTGGGGGGTCCTGATGCACCACCTGAAGTTCGTCGTCACCGGCCTCGTGTTGACGACGGTGCCGATGCTGGGCTGGATGCTGCCCCGGCTGCCCGACCAGTTCGGTGGCCTCTCGGCGCTCCACGCCGTCCTCGGACTACAGGCGTACGCGATGCTGTTGTTCGGGATGACGGGGATCGTCCGCATCTTCAAAGCGAAGTACGAACACGACCTCTACGAGGAGTACGATCAGGACCTGCTGCTCGACGAGATCGGCGGCGACCGGATGGACCACTGGCGCAGTCGCCTCCGGATCGGCGTCTTCGGTTACGTGATCTTCTGGCTGCTGGCCTACGTGGTCGGCGTCGTCCGCTACGTCATCAGATACCTGCTGTGACGGGCCGACACGCACCCGATCACGACCAGGGCTCGCCGCTGGCGAGGTCCACGTCGCCGTCGCCCTTCTGGGACGGACAGATGTCGGCCAGCACGCAGTCGCCGCAGTCGGGGTTGCGAGCGTCACACACCGCGCGGCCGTGGTCGATCAGCAGGTGTGTGAACTGCTGCCACTCCGACTCGGGGACGATCGGCATCAGGTCTTCCTCGATCGCTTCGGGGCGCTCTTCGTCGGTCAGTCCCAGTCGTCGCGTGATGCGCTGGACGTGCGTGTCGACGACGATCCCCTCGACCACGTCGTGGCCGTGCTGGAGCACGACGTTGGCCGTCTTACGTCCCACGCCCGGCAGGTCGGTGAGCCCGGACATGGTGTCCGGCACCGCCCCGTCGTACTCCTCGACCATGATCTGGCCGGCCGCCGTGAGGTAGCCGGCCTTGTTGTTGTGGAACGTGATCCCGTAGATGTCCTCGGCCAGTTGCTCCTCGTCGGCCTCGGCGTAGTCGCGGGCGGACTGGTACTTCTCGAAGAGGTCTGCGGTCACTTCGTTGACCCGTTCGTCCGTACACTGCGCCGAGAGGACGACGGCGACGAGCAGCTCCAGTCGACTGGCGTAGTTCAGCGAGATCGCGGAGTCGGGATACTCCTCGTGCAGTCGCCCGATGACTTCCTCGGCCTGTGCCTCCCGCGTCGCGAGCGTCGTGCCCATAAGCGTGGGTCGGCCCGGCGGGGCTTGAGCGATTCGACTCCGGCATGCCTGGCGATACCTGTGACCGCCGACGGAACCACTGCGAACAACCAGAGAGTTCCACCCTCCGGCCGGTCGGTCGGCCGACAGTGATCGAAGGGGCGATTCTACGAGCGGGACGCCAGTCTCGCTCTCGACAGTTCAGAGGGACGCGAGTGTCCCGAGCACGTCGTCGATCGGCGGATCTGGAGCCGGACCGTCCGCACGCCACGCGAACCTGAACCGACAGGAGCGGTCGACGACGAACAGCGCGTGCCGAGGCCGCCGGCCCCCTGGCGTCTCCGCGAGGGCGTCGTACCGCTCGGCGAAGAATGCGTTCGGGTCCGCGAGCAGCGGGAACGGGAGATCGAGGTCAGTGGCCAGCGCTCCGACGGTGTCGAGATCGGCGACGACGACCCCGAACACCGAGAGCCGGTCGATCGATCGCGACCAGTCGACGACCGCGAGATTTCGGAGGAGCGCCGTCCCCGCGTCGTCGGGCGCGACGAAGGCGACGACGACAGGCGCTTCGCTGGCCGCCGCCGAGAGGCGATAGGTCTGGTCGCCGTCGGCGGTCGGGCGCGGGAGGTCGAAGTCCGGAGCGGGATCGCCGGCATCGAGCATACCGAAACGGAGGGGCGACCGGCACAAGAAAGCGCGGTGTGTCTGAAAATGCGGTACCACGAACCACACCGGGGAAACACTCAGGTGTGTCTCACCGGTGGGTTGGCGTATGCCCGGCCCAGTGTTCATCGACGGCGACGGCGTCGAGTTGCGGACGATCGAGCGCGAAGACCTCGACTTCTGTCGGCAGACCCTGAACGATCCGGCGGTCCGTTCGGGACTCGCCGCGACCGATCCGCTGACGAGTAGCGACGAAGAGGAGTGGTACGAGCGCCACGTCGTCGAGGGAGACGACGTGCACTTGCTGGTCTGTGACGACGGCGAACCAGTGGGGACCGTCGGCCTCAACGGCGTCAACGAGACGTTCGGCAACGCGGAGCTTGGCTACTGGATCGCCCCCGACTACCACCGGAACGGCTACGCGACGGCGGCGGCCCGAGCGCTCGTCGACTACGCGTTCACGGAGCGGCGGCTCCACAAGGTGTACGCCAACGCCTTCGCGTTCAACGAGGGATCCCAGCGTGTCCTCCAGAAGGTCGGCTTCGAGCGGGAGGGAGTCCACCGAGAGCAGGCCTTCATCGACGGCGAGTACGTCGACGTGTACCGATACGGCCTCCTGGCACCCGATCACACGGCACCGTGAGGTTCATGCGCGCGAGCGGAGTATCACCTCGCGTATGATCGAACTGACGGGTGACCACACCACGGCCCGGGTCATGGTCGAGGACGAGTCGCTGGTCGAGGAGAACTGCCTCGACCAGATCCGGACGCTGATCGACCACCCCGCGTTCACCGAACCGGTCCGCGTGATGCCAGACACCCACTGGGGAGCCGGCGCACCGATCGGCTTCACGATGCCACTCGGCGAGCGCATCGTCCCCAACATCGTCGGCGTCGACGTGGGCTGTGGGATGGCCGCGACGAAGTTGGGCTCGACGCTCCCGCTCTCGGACGCCGAGCGCGAACGCCGCGTGCGCGAGGCGATTCCGATGGGCCAGACCGTCCACGACTACGACGACGCGGTCCACCTGGTAGAGGAGTTCCCCTTCGAGCGGGCCAACGAGGTCTTCGAGGCGTTCGCGGCCAGCTTCGAGGAGCGGTTCGGCACCGCGATCGATCCCCTGGAGTTCGACTTCGAGGGCTACGACGCCGACTACTTCGAGTCGCTCTGTGAGCGGGTGCTGGCCCAGCAACGCCAGAGCATGGGCTACGTCATCCGCGGGGTCGGGACGCTGGGCGGTGGCAACCACTTCGTGGAGTTCGCTCGCGCCCAGACGACCGGGGACTACTGGCTGATCGTCCACAGCGGCTCGCGATACCTGGGCAAGTCGGTCGCCGAGTACTGGCAGGGCAAAGCGACCGAGCGGCGCAACGTCGCGACGATCCGCGATTCACTCCCGGAGCGGTACCACGAGTACCTTCAGTTTGACCCCACGGCGGTCTCGGATCGAGACCTCTACGAGTGGGTCACCGGCGGCAAGGGCGAGTCTCACCTCCGGAAAGACGCCATCCGCGAGGCGTTCGACGGCGGCGAGATCGAAGACGTCTTCGACCGGCTGAGCGATCTCCGGCCCGACAGCGGCGACCGCAACACCGACCTCGACTACCTGGTGGGCCGGGAGGCCCACGGCTACTACGTCGACATGCTGTTCGCCCAGCAGTACGCCCGCTGGAACCGCGCGGTCATGTCCGACCGGATCTGCGAGGTCATCGGCGTCGAGCCCGTCGAGCGCTTCCAGTCGATCCACAACTACGTCGACTTCCGCGACCTGACGATCCGCAAGGGCGCGACGCCCGCTCGCGAGGGCCAGCGACTGATCGTCCCCTTCAACATGGCCGAGGGGTCGCTGCTGGCACGCGGGCGGGGCAACGACGAGTGGCACGACACGGCCCCCCACGGCGCGGGCCGCGTGATGGGCCGAGGCGAGGCCCACCGCACCGTCGACATGGACGAGTTCGAGGCGGCGATGGAGGGCGTCTACTCCGAGTCCGTGGTCGAGTCGGTCCGCGACGAGGCACCGATGGCCTACAAGTCCGCCGACGCCATCGCCGACGCGATCGAACCGACCGCCGAGGTCGAAGACTGGCTCGACGCCGTCCACAACCTCAAGGCGAAGTAGCGTCGATGCAGATTACAGCCCCGCACTCGATCGACCTGTTCCACATCCTCTTCAGCTGGCCGATAATCCTCACGGCGTATCTGGGGACCGTCCTCGTCTACGTCGACGCGCGCCGCCGCGGACTCCGAGCGAAGTCCTGGGCGGTCGTCACGTTTCTCGCGGGACCGCTCGCACTGACGGTGCTGGTCGTCTACTGGATGCACACCAGGGAGCGAACGGGACCGTTCGATCCGATCGGCCGCCAGGGCGAGCCGTAGTCCGGGACGGCGCGGTGCCACGAGAGCAGCGACGCCGACGCTGGTGACGCGCCCAGCTACAGCCCCAGTTCCCGTCCCAGTACGAGCCGCTGGATCTCGCTGGTTCCCTCGCCGATCTCCATCAGCTTGGCGTCGCGGTAGAACCGCTGGGGTGCGAAGTCGGTCGTGTAGCCGTAGCCCCCGAGCACCTGGACGGCGTCCTCGGCGACCTCCCGGCAGATCTCGCTGGCGTCGAGTTTCGCCATCGAGGAGAGCCGTCCCACGTCCTCGCCGGCATCGTACTTCGTGGCGGCCTTGTGGGTCAGCAGTCTGGCCCGCTCGATCTTGCGGTCCATCTCGACGAGCATGTCCCGGACGGCGTCGAACTCGCCGATGGGCTGGCCGAACTGTTCGCGCTCTTTCGCGTATTCGAGGGCGGCTTCGAACGCGCCCTGTGCAAGCCCCACGGAGAGGGCGGCGATCGAGATACGCCCGCCGTCCAGCGTCTTCTTCGTCTGCTCCCAGCCGTCGCCGGGCTCGCCCAGCATTCGGTCTGCCGGAATCCGGCAGTCGTCGAACCGGATCTCGCAGGTCGGCGAGGCGTTGAGGCCCATCTTCTCCCACTCCGTCGTCACTTCGAATCCGTCGTCGGCCTCGGGATCGACGAGAAAGGTCGAGATGCCGTCGTAGCCCGCGTCCGGTTCGGTGACGGCCTTGACGACGAGCGAGCCGGCGACCGAGGCGTTGGTGATGAACTGCTTGGTGCCGTCAAGCACCCACTCGTCGCCCTCTCTGGTCGCGGTCGTGCTCATGTCGCTGGCGTCGCTCCCGCTCTCTGGCTCGGTCAGCGCCCAGCCGCCCAGATACTCCCCCTCGGCCAGAGGCCGGAGCCAGCGCTCGCGCTGGTCGTCCGTGCCGAACAGCTCGATCGGCTTCGAGGCCAGCGAGACGTGGGCTGCGTAGGAGAGCCCGATCGAGCCGGACACTCGGCCCAGTTCCTCCGTCACGAGGGCGTACATCAGCTGGTCGCCGCCCAGTCCGCCCCACTCCTCGTCGATGGGGACCCCCATCACGTCGAGTTCGGCCAGCTGATCGAAGATCTCGGCGGGGAAGCGGTGCTCGTCCTCGATCTCCTGGGCGATGGGCTCGATCTCGGCCGCACAGAACTCACGGACCGAATCGCGAATCATCCGGTGTTCGTCTGGGAGGGTAAAGTCCATGTCACCGCCTTCGAGGCGAGCAAACATATAGCATGGTGGCGGCTGGCGTCAGAACCGCTTTGATACGGTTTATTGTAGTTGCGTGCCGGCGATCGTCGCCACGGGGTAGACGATCGCCGGTACGTCGCTACAATAATTCGTATGAGTGTGGCTCCCCTCGGTACGGCCATGGCGTTTCGACGGTTCCTGCGCGGTCGCGTCCCCTGGGAGACCCTGGAGGGCGTCGCCGGGGAGATGTGCGAGCGGTACGACGAGCCGTCGGTTCGCGTCGAGTTTCTCGACGCGGACAACTGGCTGTCGACTCCGATGGCCGTCGACGATCGCTGGTTCGTGAAGCTGATCACCGAGCAAAACTCTCTGGTCCACGCGCTGTTGACCGCCGGCCGGAACCTCGGAGCCTTCTCCTCGGGGACCGAGGGCTTCTTCGAGCACTTCGGGACGCCCTACGAGATGGCCGACCACGAGCTGGCGGCGACCCGGACCATGCGCGAACTGGGAGTGAACGCGCCCGAGCCGATCGAGGCCTTCGAGTACGAGGGCCACGGGGTGCTCGTACTGGAGTACATTCCCGACTTCGCCGTCCTCGAAGAGCTGTCGGACGAGACCGCGAGCGACCTCGCACCGGTCGTCTTCGACTTCCTCCATCGGATGCACGAGGCGGGGCTCGCACACGGGGACTTCCGGGCCGAGAACGTCCTCGTCGCCGACGGCGAACTGTACTTCATCGACGCGACGAACGTCCGTGACGGTGCGATCGACGACGCCCGGTCGTACGATCTCGCGTGTGCCCTGGGTGCGTTGACGCCCCTGACCGGCGGACGGCGGGCCGTCGACGCCGCTGCCGACCACTACACGCCCGCAGAGTTGCTCGCGGCCCGCGAGTTCCTCGATTTCGTCAACATCCGACCGGACCACGACTTCGAGGCCGCCGGCCTCAAAGGCGAGATAGAGAAGCTCGCAGAGCAGTAGCGGCGATCACTCCGACGACCGCGCGGTCAGCGTGATCCCGGCCAGGACGACCGCTCCGCCCGCGACGGTCCACGACGACGGCACTTCCGTGAGCAAGAGCAACGCCAGGAGCGCGCTGCCCAGCGGTTCGCCAAGCAGCGTCACGCTGACCAGGCTCGATTCGACGTGAGCCAGCGACCAGTTCACGAGCGTGTGCCCGAGGATGCCGGGACCGACGGCCATACCGAGAAAGAGGAGCCACTCTCGACTCTCGTAGCCCGTCAGCGGAAGTCCCTGGGCGAGGACGACCGCCAGCAGCGCCAGCGCGGCGACGCCGTAGACGACGGTGACGTAGGGGAGCAGCGGGAGTCGCTGCCGCAGCGACCGACCGGCGAGGACGTAGCCGGCGGCCATCAGCCCGCCGACCAGTGCGAGGGCGTTGCCGTACAGCGGTCGCGGTCCGACGGCCGTCCCGCCCAGCAGATCGCCGAGAGACATGACGACGATCCCGGCGATCGCGACGACGACCCCCAGGACCGTCCGCCCGGTGACGCGCTCGTTCAGGAGGAGCCACGCGCCCGTGACGACGAAGATCGGCTGGGACTGGACGAGCGTGACGCTGGCGGCGACGCTGGTCCACGAGAGGCTCTCGAACCAGGCCGCGAAGTGCGCGGCCAGCGCCACCCCGGTGAGGCCGGCGGCCAGCAGGTGCCGGCCGGAGAGGTCGCCGACCGCGTCGGCGTGGCGAGCGAGCAGGACGGGAGCCAGCAGCGCGGTCGTCAGCAGGACACGGTAGAACGCGGCGACGACTGGCGGGGCCGTACTCCAGCGGATCAGGATCGCGCTCGTGCTGATCGCGACGACCGCGACGGCGAGCGCGAGACGTGGCCGGGCAACGCTGTCGCTCACGGCCGTACGTGGAACAGCGATGGCTTGAACGCTGGGAAGTCGGCGAGGCGGTACCCGGCCGTTACTCGGCGTCGGCCGGCACGTCGAAGTCGTGGAAGTGCTCGCCCTTTTCCTTCGAGAGGATGTTCAGCGCCGCCGCCGCGCCGTCGCCGGCGGAGATGACCGCCTGCCACTCCTCCGCCCGGACCATCGCGCCGGTGGCGTAGGCGTCGTCGACGCTGGTCTCCATCGAGACCGTCACGTCGACGGTGTCCTCGTCGGTGAACGCACAGCCCAGCGAGTCGGCCAGCGACCGGTCCGCGCCGGTCGCGAGCACGAGGAAGCGGCCTTCGACGGTCTGGTCGCCGGCCTCGCCGGCCTCGGACTCCGCTTCGGTCGTCACCGCGAACCCCTCGGCGGTCTCTTCGACGGCCGTCACTGCCTCGTCTCGCAGCGTGACGCCGAACTCCTCGACCTGCTCGCGAGACTGGGCGACGAACTCGGAGCCGTCCATCGAGTCGATGCCGAGGTAGTTGAACAGGTGTGCCTTGTGCATCCACGTCTCGTCGGTGTCGAAGACCACAGTGTCGAGACCGTTCTTCTCGGTGAACAGGGCACCACTCAGGCCGGCGGGGCCGCCGCCGACGATCACAACGTCGTGCATAGCCGTGTGTTCGTGACAGTGGCATAAATAGCTCCGGCGACACCGCTGTAACCGGGTGTGCTGAAAGAAACGATCGGAAACGATCCGCCCGGTTATTGGCGCTGATAGCGTGGCCACATCGCTTTTGCTGTCACCGTCCCACGGTGAGCTATGGCGGACATTGCAGCGGGGCCAGACCAGAACCACAGTCGACGAAGCTGGGGAGCGACGCTCCGAGAATTCGTCGAGTACATTCCGAGCGGCGACACGATTCCAGACGAGACGTGGCGTGGACGCCACCGGAACGTGCTCCGCTTGCTGGTGGCACACGTGCCCGTCCTGCTGGCACTCGGTCTCGCCGACGGGACGGAGTCGATGGTGACCGGTGCGCAGTTGCCAGAGATTCCGGTCACGCACGTCCTGGCGGAAGTCGGCGTCGTCGTCACGCTGGCGATCGCAGCGTGGCTGGCGCTGTTCAAGCGGCGAACTCGGACCGCGCTCGCGACTCTGGGGCTCGTGACGACCTCGGGATTCCTGGTTCACTTCTCGGGGGGCTACATCGAGGCGCACTTCCACTTTTTCGTCGTGATGGCCGTCGTCGCCGTCTACGAGGACTGGCTCCCCTTCGTTCTGGGGATCGGGTACGTCGCGCTCCAGCACGGCTACTTCGGCATGATCGATCCGAGTCGGGTGTACAACCACGCTGCCGCGATCAACAACCCCTGGGCCTGGGCGTTCATCCACGCCGCGTTCGTGCTGGGCCTGGCCGCCGCACTGATGGCACACTGGTACTCGACCGAGCGGTCCCGAGAGCAGGCCCAAGAGCAGCTGCGGCAGGCCCGCGAAAAGACCGAAGAGATCGAGGATCTGGAGGCGAAACAGGCCGAGATCGAGCGCGCGAAAGCCGAGGCCGAGGAGGCGAGAGCAGCGGCCGAGGCCAAACGCGACGAGGTCGAGCAGCTGTACGAGCGACTGGAGGCCGACGCCGACGACTGCAGCGCAGCGATGGCACGAGCGGCAAACGGCGACCTCACCGTGCGCCTCGAAACCGACAGCGACAGCGAAGCGATGGCCCAGATCGCGGTCTCGTTCAACGAGATGATCGCAGAGACCGAAGCGACGATACAGGAGATCCAGTCGTTCGCCCAGGAGGTCGCGGACGTCAGCATGCAAGCAAACGCCAGCGCCGACGAGGTCAAGCAGGCCAGCGAGGGCATGAGCGGCTCGATACAGGAGATCGCGAGCGGCGCGAGCGAACAGCGCGAGCGGCTCGCCAGCGTCGCCGACGAGATGACCGACCTCTCGGCGACGGTCGAAGAAGTGGCCGCATCGGCCGAGACGGTCGCCGACAGTTCGCGCGAGACCGCCGAGATCGCCGAGGCCGGCGAGACGACCGCACGACGAGCGATCGAGAACGCACGCGAGGTCCAGGCCGCCATCGACGAGACGGTCGACAACGTCGAACTTCTCGACGAGCAGATGGCAGAGATCAGCGAGATCGTCGAGCTGATCGGCGACATCGCCGAGCAGACGAACATGCTGGCGCTCAACGCCAACATCGAGGCTGCTCGTGCCGGCGGCGAGAGCGGGACCGGTGGCGGTGGGGGGTTCGCCGTCGTCGCCAACGAGGTCAAGCAACTGGCCGAGGAGACCCAGGAGTCGGCCGCCGAGATCGAACAGCGGATCGAACGGACCCAGAGCCAGACCGACGCGACCGTCGAAACGGCCCGCAGCGCCGAAGCGGACATGCAGTCGGAGGTCGAGGCCGTCGAAGCGGTCGCCGAGTCGTTCCGGCAGGTCGCCGAAAACGCCGAGCAGACCGACGACGGCATCCAGCAGATCAGCGAGACGGCCGACGATCAGGCGGCCAGCACCGAGGAAGCCGTCTCGATGGTCGAAGCGGTCGCAGACATCAGCGAGTCGACGGCGGACGAGACCGAGAGCGCGTCCGCGGCGGCCCAGCAACAGGCCGCGTCGATGAACCAGGTCAGCACCAGCGTCGAGGCCCTCAGCGAGCAGACCGAGCGCCTCCAGACGCTCCTGGGGAAGTTCGAGGTGAACGCGACGGCGACGGACGGCGGGACCGACGCAGGAACGGGCGACCGCGACGCCGGCCGTCGCTGACGCGGGCTCTCTGTTCGAGATCGCTATCGCTCTTCGGAGACTACTCCAGCAACTGCTTCGTAGTCCGGTGTCGGTATCGGAACATCGGCTCGAAACCGACGTAGGCGAAGGGGCCGACGGCTTTGCCGAGCGGTCCACCGGGGAACTGGTACTCGACCCGGTCGTGGACCAGCGTCGCGTCGCCCTCCGCGACGAACCGGTGGGTGTGCAGCCAGTGGGCGAACGGCCCCTCGGTCATGTGGTCGCGGAACATCGCGTGCTCGTCGCTCTCCTCGCGGGCGACGATCTCGGAGGTCCAGGTCTGGCGCGGTCCGACGCCCAGCGGTCGGACCGACGAGACGATGACGGACCCTTCCGTGAGCACGTCGGGGTCCGGTTCGCCGTCGGGGCCGCGTGACTCCTCTACGACGAGGTTCATCCAGTTCGGCGTCAGGGCTTCGAGCCCGTCCCCGGTCGAGTGAAACTCCCACACGTCTGCCAGTGGCGCATCGACGCGGACCGACCGCTCGTAGACGCTCATGTGAAGACATAGGCGGGCAGCGGTGAAAAGACAGTGGTCCGCGACGGCTCCCAGACGGATTATCGTCGGTCGTTCCCGGATCGACTGCGCGCCACCGAGAAAACGGCGACAATTACCCGTATCACGGCCAGGTCCCGGCTTCCGCGGCCGCGCGGTGGACGCGCTCGATCGCGACGGCGTACATCGCGGTCCGCAGCGTCGGCGCGTCGGTCGCCTCGTACCGCTCGATCAGGTCGTCGAACGCCGACGTGATCACGGTCTCCAGTTCGTCGTTGACACGCTCCAGCGACCACGAGAAGCGCTGTCGGTTCTGGACCCACTCGAAGTACGACACCGTGACGCCGCCAGCGTTGGCGAGGATGTCGGGGAAGACGGCGATCTCGCTGTCGGCCAGCACGTCGTCGGCGTCGGGCGTCAGCGGCCCGTTGGCGGCTTCGACGATCACGTCTGCGCGTACGTCACGGGCGATGGCGGCGTCGATGGCGTTTTCCAGGGCCGCCGGCACGAGCAGATCCACGTCCAGCGTGAGCAACTCGCGGTTGCTCAACTCCTCGCTGGCCCCCTCGAAGCCCGTCACCGACCCGGTTTCGCGCTTGAACGACTTGGCCGCGCTGGTGTCTATCCCCGCCGGGTCGTACACCGCCCCCGAGGAGTCAGAGACCGCGACGACGGTCCCGCCCTGCTTGGCGATCAGTTCGGCCGCGACGGACCCCGCGTTGCCGTAGCCCTGGACCGCGACGGTGGCGTCGGCGATGTCCCCGCCGAGGTAGTCGAAGGCCTCGCGAGCGACGATCGCGACCGATCGGCCAGTCGCCTCGACGCGACCCTCGCTGCCGCCGGACTCGATCGCCTTGCCGGTGACGACGCCGGGAGCAGTCGTGTTCTCTAGGGTCTCGTAGGTGTCTTTGAGCCAGTTCATCTCGCGCTGGCCCGTGTTCACGTCGGGCGCTGGCACGTCTCGATCCTCGCCGATCAGCGGCCGCAGTTCCGTCGCGAACGCGCGGGTGATACGTTCGATCTCGCTCTCGGAGTAGTCGCTGGGGTCGAAGGCGATTCCTCCCTTGCCGCCGCCGTAGGGGATGTCGACGGCGGCGCACTTGTACACCATCCACCCCGAGAGGGCCTTGACCTCCTCGCGAGAGACCTGCGGGTGATACCTGATCCCGCCCTTGTACGGGCCGCGGTCGCCGTTGAACTGCGAGCGGAAGGCACGGATCGTCTCGATCGATCCGTCGTCCAGTTCGACCGACAGCGTCGTTTCGAGGACCCGTTCGGGTCGCTTGAGGCGTTCGAGCGCGTCGTCGGGGACCGCGACGAAGGCCGCGGCGTCGTCGATCTGCTCCTGGAGGCTCTCGAAGGGATTGACCTCGGACATGCCGGGAGTGACGGCCAGTGGGCGCAAAAGTGTATCGGCAGTTGACGTGTCACATATCTCGTCTGGCGGTAGCTGCCAGCCGGATCACTCCTCTGCCCGCGCGAGGATGCGCTCGGCCTGACGGACCTGTGGCGCGTCGATCATCTCCCCGTCGACGACGAACACGCCACGCGCTCGCTCGTCGGCCGCCTCGCTGGCCTCGACGATCCGGCGAGCCCAGGCGATCGCCTCGTCGTCTGGCGTGAACGCCGCGTTGACGACCGGGACCTGCGCCGGGTGGATCACCATCTTGCCGTCGTAGCCCAGCCGCCGAGCCTCCGTAGCTGCCTCGCGCAGCCCCGCCTCATCCTCGTACGCCGGGTAGTGGGTGTCGATCGCGTCGACGCCCGCCGCACGTGCCGCCAGCAGTGCGTGCTGGCGCGCGTGGGCGACCTCGCGACCGCTCTCGGTGCGGGTCGCTCCGAGATCGCCCGCCAGATCCTCGGCACCGAACAGGAGCGCGTCGGTCGCGTCGACGGCGGCGATTTCCTCGGCGTGGAGGACGCCAGCGGCCGACTCGACGAGCGCCAGGACCGGACCGCTCGCGTCGCGTTCGGCGAGCATCCCGGCCAGCGTCTCGACGGCGTTCGCGTCCGGCACCTTCGGAGCCATCACGCTGTCTGGCTCGCCACCCGACAGAACGACCGAGAGATCTCTGGCCGCGCCGTCGTCGATTGGGTTGACCCGCACGCACAGTTCACACGTCGACTCGACCGTCGCCAGCACGTCGCGGACCGCCTCCCGTGCGGCCTGCTTCCGGTCGGGAACGACGGCGTCTTCCAGATCGAAGACGGCGACATCGGCCCCGCTGTCGGCCGCCTTCCGCAGTTTATCGGGCTGGTCACCGGGGGCAAAGAGGACGCTCCGTCGAGCCATATCGCCGCTTCGACGGCCAGCTATGTAACTGTCTGGCACGCTGTCAGGGTAGTGTTCAGATAAGCCGCTGTATTTTCTGAGTTGCAGACACGGAAAGCCCTCGGCCCGCTAGCCAGATCTGTGGCGGATATTCTCCCTCCGGTCGAATAGTGCCGCCGCAGATCGAGCTACCGTGCCTCGCCCTTTCCGTGCCTGAATGACGTTACTCTCTATCTCTTACCTGAACACCGCCGCTGTCAGAGAGCCACCCGAACGCAGTCGCTCCGCCCGGACCACCAGCAAGAGACCCCCGCTCCGCCCTCAGGGCGTCTCGACGTCGAGGGTCACCACGTCCGACAGGCGGAGTTCGTCGCCGGGTCCGATCGGTTCCCGATCGCCCTTCGACAGCCGGGTGCCGTTGAGCTCGGTGGGATTATCGCCGAGGTCGACCACGTAGAACTGGTCGTCGTCGCGCACGAAGCGGACGTGTTCGCGGTGGATCAGCACGGACGTGTCGTCGTCCTCCCCGGCGTCGGCCAGCAGCGACCGGATCTCTCGACCGACGGTCTCGTCGTCGCCGACGACGACAGACTGCCCGTAGGCGGAGAGCGCGAGTCGAGACGGCGCGACGGTCCCGCTCGCGTCGCTCCCGCGATGGGCGTCCAGGTCCTCACCGCAGGACGCACAGAAGGCGTCGTCGGGACCCACGTCGCTCCCACAGCCGGGACAGGCGTCGAGGGTCGTCTCGTCCGCGCCGCGGTGGGCGTCCAGATCCTCACCGCAGGACGCACAGAAGGCGTCGTCGGGACCCACGTCGCTGCCACACTCCGGACAGGCGTCGAGGGTCGTCTCGTCTTCGTCTTCCTCGGCGGTGCGGTGGGCGTCCAGATCCTCCCCACAGCCCGGACAGAAGGCGTCCGACGGGTCGACGGCAGTGTCACACTCGGGACAGCTCCCCAGCGTCGCCGTCTCGTCGGACTCGCCCGTTTCGTCGTCGGCGTCGTCCGCGGTGTCGGCAGGCTCGCTCGTCTCCGCGCCCCCCTCGCCGACGGCGTCGTCTCGTTCCGGCGCGTCGTCGGCGTCCTCGGTGCTCGGGCGCTCTGGCTCGTCCGTCGCCGCGTCGGTCGCCCCGTCCGCGGTGTCTGTGGACTCGCTCGCCGCGTCGGCGAGCGGCGAGTCGTCCGGCTCGGCGTCCGCCTGTGGATCGGTCGGATCTTCGAGATCCAGATCGTCGTCGCCGAACAGCGGGTTGTCGCTGACGGCGTCGCCTTCTGGGTCGTCTTCCGGTGTCGCCTCGTCTTCGGACGCCGTCTCCGCGTCGGCTTCCGAGTCCTCGTCCGAGGTCGATTCGATCTCCCCGTCGTACTGCCACTCCCCACACTCCGAGTTCGTACACCACCCCCCTGCAGCGGTCGGATCGAACGCTTCGCCACACAGCGGACATTCGACCGACCTACTGGTACTTTCTGACATACGTGTTCGATCAGTCTACCTACGCATAAAAAATAGTTTTCCTCACGGCGTTTCCCCTTCCTCCGGGAGCAGAACCGTCTCGCGGTCCTCGATGGGGTCCGTCGCCAGCGCGCGGGTCAGCGGTCGATGCTCCGGTGTCGCCGGGAGCGCCGGATCCTGCAAGAACAGCGTCGAGAGGTTGTCCTTCCCGCCCCGGTCGTTGGCCATCTCGACGAGCGTCTCGCTGGCCGCGGCCAGCGATTCGGCCGTCATGACGCACTCTCTGATCTCCTCGTCCGTGACGACGGCGTCGAGGACGCGCTGGGCCGCCGCCTCCGAGCGGTCCGACTCGACGTACTCGTCGTACAGTTCCGGGGCGTCGGTCTGGGCGTCGATGAGGCCGTCGCTGGTGACCAGCAACACGTCTTCGGCGTACAGCGGAACGACGTTGCTGTCGACCGCGACCGTCGCAGCGTCCGGGTCCTGGTCGGCCCCGCCGCCCAGTGCGCGGGTGATCTCGTTGCCTCGGGGGTGGACGTGGGCCGCCACGTCGTCGATCTCGCCGCGATCGCGGAGTTCCGCCACGACGCCGTGGTCCTTGGTCAGCAGTTCGATCGTCTCGCGCGCCTCGTTGAGCAGGTACGCGCGGCTGTCGCCGACCCAGGCGTAGTAACACCGACCACCGAAGCAGAGGCCGGCGACGACGGTCGTGTACGCTCGGTTGCCGGTCTCGTTCGTGTATCGGATGATCTCGCGGTGGGCGGTCGTGATGGCCGCCTCCAGCGCGCTCTGGATCTCGGCCGGCGTCGGCGGGTCGGTCGCGACCGCATCGGGCAGGGTCACGTCGAAGGCGTCCGGGTCGCTCCGGAGGGCCCGACTCGCAACGTCCTGCAGTTCGGTCGTGATCGTCGTCGTGGCGACGTAGGAGGCCACGTCGCCGGCCTCGTACCCGCCCGCACCGTCGGCCAGGACGAACGTCGCGACGCTGCGGTTCCGTGGCTCCGATCGACCCTCGGACTCCTCGCCCGTCTCGTCGCGTTCTGCCTCGGCGTCGGTGCCGTCGTGGGAGTCGTCCGTCTGGCCGTCGGCCTCCTCCGAGCGATCACGGAGGCCGTCGCGGTGGCCCTGTTCGATCACGTCGACCGCGAGACTGTCCTCGTTGATCCCGCTGGACCGCTTGCGTTCGCCGATGTCGTAGTTCGTCGCGTAGATCATGTCTGAGAGACGTTGAACTCGAATGTCGTTCCGTAGCTCGGGTGGACGAGCGCGATGAGGTCGCCGTCCCCGAGCGCGTGCTCGCTGGGCGGATCCTCGCCGTTTCTGTCGGTCGGATCGCCGCCACGCGCTTCCAGTAGCTCCTTGCCGCCGGGCTGGAGGAGTCGCTGCCAGCCGGTCTGGGTGTTGACGTAGGTCCCGTTGAGGCTGTGGTCCTCCAGTCGCCAGATCGCCTCGTCGTTGCTCGTATCGAAGCGAACGTGGATCGGAGAGACGTGCTCGTCGGCGTCGTCGAGCGTGATCGACGGCGTCGTCGCGCCGCCGTCCCGGCCGATCGTGTCGCCGGGGTGGACGGTGAACGACCGGTCTTCGCCGAGCGCCTCCAGGCTCGCCTGTGGCGGCGGACTGGGGTCTTTGGCCTCCAGCACGTACTTCATCGAGGTCGCGTTGGGGTAGCGATCCCGGTAGTCGGTCTGTGTCGCGCGGGCGATGATCTCCGCGAGGTACGTCGGGCAGTCGACGCCGAAGTCCCGAGGGTCGACGCCGTCTTTCTTCGGGACGGTCCCTTTGAGCAAGAACAGGAGGATCTTCCCGATCGAGTACACGTCCGACCACGGGCCCTGCCCGTCCTCGGCGTCGCTGGCTTCGGCGATCTCTCGGGGCTTGTACGGCCCGAGAATCGTCGTTCCGGCGTCGTCGGCGTCGGTCCCGTCGAACCCAGTCGCCGTGTTGAAGTCGATCAAGATCGGGTGGTCCTGTCCGGCGAGCATGATGTTGTCGGGCTTGAGGTCCCGGTAGACGATGTCGTTCTCGTGGAGGAAGCTCATCGCGTCACAGAGCCCGATCCCGACCCGCCGGACCTCCGGGGGATCGAGCGGTCCGACGCGGTCGATGGCGTCGTCCAGCTCGTAGCCGTCGACGAACTGGACGACCAGCACCGGGGTGTCGCCCTCGTCGGTGCGCTCGATCAGGTCCATCACGTTGTCGTTGCCCCCCGCCGCCCGGACGGTTTCGAGCGCGTCGGCCTCTTTCAGGAAGTACTGCTCGATCACGTCCCGGTCGTTGCTGGAGCCGGCGTAGTTGGGAACCTTCACCGCGACCGTGTCGCCGCTGTCCTCGTCGATCGCCTCGTAGGCGACCGCGAAACCGCCGCTGCCGGCCTCGCCCTGGATGCGATACTGGCCGGCGACGAGATCGCCCGCTTCGAACGTCGTCATCGAGTATCACCGGCGACGCGGGCCATCACTGGATGCCGTCGTCGCTGTCGACGATCTGGGTCGCCTGGCTCTGTTCGGCACGACCGCCCTCTTTGACGATCTCGGTCTGGCGCTCGGCCTCCTGGACCGCCTCGGCGTCCTCGCCGTGGATCACTGTCATCTGCTCGACTTTCGTCTCCGCGGCCTCGACGTTGCCCTTGCCGAGCTCCGTCCGGATGACGGTCTGTTTGTGGTCGATGTCGACGGACTCGTTGTGCTCGGCCAGCTTCTCCTGTTCGTCCGTGTACTCGACGCCGATCTGGTCGCTGGCGGTGTCGCCGCGGGCCGAGAGCTGTACGTCCGCGAGCACCTCCTCGCTGCCGGGCTCGCGGGGCGGCGCGTGGATCTTGAGGACGACCCGCTGGCTCTCCCGTTCGATCAGGTCGGGGAGCTTGACCCGGGTGGCGTTTGCCTCCCACTCGGGCGAGACTTCCTGGGCCTGCGGGAGCGCGCGATACACCTCGCTGACCTCGACGCCGGGGGCCACGTCGAGGTCGAGGTGGGCGTCCGGCGCGACGACGGAGCCGGCCTGCTCGACGGCCTCGCCGAAGAAGTCCTCGATGTCGCCGGGCGCTTCGAGGTGGGTCCACGTCCCGCGCCCGGCCGTCCCGAGCGTCCGGATCGTGGCCTCGTTGTAGTCGGTCCCGATCCCGGCCGACTGGATCCGGATCCCGGCGTCGTCGATGGCTTCGGCCAGCCCCTCGAACTCGTCGGGCGTGCGTTCGTTGTCCTTGCCGTCCGAGAGCAAGAGGAGTCGCTTGACCGTGTCGGGCCCGGTCGCGGAGGACGACAGCGTCTCCTTGGCGGCCTTGAGCCCGTTGTACATGTCGGTGCCGCCGCCGGCAGTCAGCTCCTCGACGTGGTCCATCGCCGTCTGGCGGTCGAGATCCGACCACCGTGTCGCGGGCAGGATCACCGTCGCCTCGGTGTCGAACGCGACGATACTCACGTAGTCCTCGTCGGCCAACAGCCCGAAGACCCACGCAGCGCCGTCGCGAGCGCGTTTGATGTTGTCACCCTCCATCGACCCGCTCGTGTCGATACAGAGCGCGATGTGGCGTCGCACGTCCGTCTCCTGTTCTCCCGGCTCGACGTCGATCTCGGCGGTCACGGTCGTGCCGTCGGCCGGTACGTTCGGCCGATTGACGCTCGTCTCGATAGATGCCATGGGTGACAGTAGCTCGCGACTCGTATGTATAAATTGTGCCTGTCGGCCGACAAAACAATGGCTAGTCGCGAGCCGTCGCGTCGGGAACCAGTCCGCGGACGGTCGCGTCGAGGGGCGCGGCGAGTGTGTCTCGTTGGCACGGCCGTACAACGTGGGCGACTGGCAAGGACTTTGTCGCGAGGGCGGACGGCAGCCGCCACGGCGGTCGGTGGTGTTCCCGCTCGACACGCGCACCTGGTGGTGTTCAGATAAGCCGCTGGATTTGGTGAGTTGTAGACACCGAAAGCCCTCGTGCAGTTGCGGTCCCGCGACTCGCGAGAGCCACAGGCTCTCGCTGGCCTTCGCTCACTTCGTTCGCGAAGAACTCGCTGCGCGCGCTTCGCGTGCTTGCCGAGAGGGACTCTCCGAGTCCCTCTGGCCGTGCGAACGGGCGCTTTGCGCCCGTGAGCAGACTTCGTCGGGGTTCCCGCAAGGGCCGGCCGGTAGAACCGGCCGGCCATAACGTGACGGCGAAGCCGTCACGCAGCACTCGCCCTTTCATCCGCCAGGGTTTAGACTGTGAGGCAGCCGAATCCTGGCGTCTGTGCGAACAGGGTGAGCACAGGCTCAGGAGAGCGTGCTCTCCTGGCGGATGAAAGGGCGAGGCGCGGTCCGGGGTTCTGCGGCGGCACTATCCGAACGCAGTGAGGATATCCGCCACAGAACCCCGGAGCGTGCCGAGGGCTTTCGGTGCTTCAGACTGCCTTCACCGATCTCTTATCTGAACACGACCGCGCACCTAGCGGCAAATTTTATGGTAAAGTAGCGAAAACTTCCGCACGGAGAGATATGTATGCACACACCACAGTCGAACGGCGAGGGCGGACCAGAGACCCGAGAGAGCACTGCGTCGGGAGCGTCTAACCCCGGAGAACACGCCGCCTGTGGGCTGGTGGCGCTCCTCGTCATGGGGGTGGCGACACTCTATCTGTATCCCACACTGGTGGTCGCCACGCGACCCCTGTTGCTGCTGTCCTCGACGGTGATCGTAGTCGCGCTCCTCTGGGTGTGGCTCTCCGTCTGGCTGAGCATCGAGATCGTCCTAGAGTGGCAGACCGCACGAGCGCGTACAGAGTGAGGGGCTGCGGTGGCCGTCGCCCCAACATCCCGAACCGCCGACAGCGCCGAAACCTCCAAATCCTCGGGCCGCCCAACACGACCGTGGCAGACATCACGACCCGCGTCGCCGAGACCGTCGCCGAGGCGGCCGGCAGCGACGGCTGGTGTTCGCGCGACCAGATCGTGGCGCTGATGACACAACGGGGTGTCGATCGGATGGAGATCCAGCGCGCACTCCAGCGCGGCGTCGACGAGCGCCGGCTCGAACGGGACGGCAAGCGGTACCGACGACGCTGACGATGCCTGCGCCAGACGAGGACGGCCGAGAGCGACCCGGCGGCCGTCGACCTGACGACCTGTCTCTCCGGTCGGGCGAGCCACGCATCGGCGGGCGACTGGTCGCCGCACTCGCGGAGGGGCTGGGGTTGACCCTCGTGGCCAACGGCTTCTACCTCCCGCTGTCGGGTCCCGACAGCACGTGGGGCCACCTCGCACTGGCCGCCTTCGGCGGCGTCGTCGTACTCGCAGGCGTCCTCGCTCACCGCGGGGACACGCCGTGGCTGACTCTCCCCTTCCCGCTGGTCGGGCTCGCGCTCCTCGTGGTGACGCCGGAATTCGGCGTCGGATCGCTGTCGGTGACGGCGTGGGCGAACCTCGCAGCACTCGCGACCATCGGCGCGCTCCCGCTCGTGTGGTACCTCCGACAGCGAGCCACGGCGCGCCACCGGGCCAGAAAGCGCCTCTGATCGACCGCTGGCCAGCCGACAGTCATCAGCCTTTTCTCCCGCCTCGGTGCAACGGAGGACATGACCGACACGGCCCTCCGACAACGACTGGACGCCGCCCTCGTCCTCCTCGCTGCGAACTTCCTCCTCCTGCTGGTGGTCGCGTTCGAGGTCCACCCGCCGGGTGCTATCGGCGCGCTCGCCCTGACGCTGCTGGTCGCGTACGGACATTTGCGCGGATCGTGACAGCGATCGCGAGAGGCGAAAGAAAACCGCCCGTCTACATGTAGCCCAGATCGCGCAGGCGCTCCATCAGGTCTTCTTTGTCCTGGGCGCGGCCGGCGCGCTCGGTCGTTCCTTCGAGGTCCTGCTGCCAGGCGGGCTCCTGGGCTGCCTTGTCGGTCGAGACTTCGGAGCCGAGCGAGCGGAACCCGGCGAAGTACTTCGGCGAGACGGGGATGTCGTCCTGCTCGATGCCCTCGGGCAGGTCGTCGTCCGTTTCCGGAACGTAGCCTTCCTCGGGGAACCCTTCGACGGTGTCGGGCACGACGAAGTTCCAGAAGGCGTCCCAGACGGCGGCCTCGTCGAACTGGAGGATCGTCTGGATGCGGTCGTGTGGCGGGTAGATGTCCGGGTCGTGGCGCGGCGAGAAGAACGTCTCGTCGGCGCGGGACTCCTGTTCGTCCCAGCGGATGCCCGAGATGATGCCGTCGACGTCGTGCTCCTCGATGGCGTCGTTGAGCGCGACCGTCTTCAGCAGGTGGTTGCCGACGTAGGTGTCGAGCAGGAAGGGGAAGCTGTCTTCCTCGTACTCGAGGATCTCGCGGACGTGGTGCTGGTTGTGCTCCGAGAGGGCGTCGATTGGGATGTCGTCGCCCGGATCGAGTCCGTTCTCGTCGACGTAGTCGCCGATGTCGGTGTTGCGAGCCCAGATGACTTCGAGGTCCCACTCGTCGGCCCAGTGCTCGACGAACTCGATGAGCTCGTCGAAGTGCTGGTAGTGGTCGATGAAGACGACCGGCGGGACTTCGAGGTCGAAGCGGTCGGCGACCTCCTTGACGAAGTACAGCGTCAGCGTCGAGTCCTTGCCGCCGGTCCACATGACGACCGGGTTCTCGTACTGTTCGAGGCCTTCCTTGGTGACTTCGATGGCCTTCTCGATCTTGTGGTTGATCGACGGGTAGTCCTCCGGCGTCTCGCCCTCGCCGTCGGTGTAGTCGACGTCGAGGTAGTCTGGGAATGCTGCCATGAGTAATGAGATATAATTAGATGCGCTGTAAGTACTTTTTGGATGTCCGACAGGTATGTGGGATATTCCCATACTGTGTGGGAATCGGCGCGGTCCCGATCGGCCACTTTTCGAGCGTGCTCTTGGCCCTGCAGAGGTCGTCGTTTCCGTCGAATGACACAGAAGCAGACCGCAGAATCAGCTGATGAACTCGTTGTTGCGCCAGTCGACGCTCTCGTTTTCGGCGTCGTCGCGGGGTTCCTCGACGACGTTGATCGTCGCAGGGAGTTCCTCGCCGTCGACGATCCGGACCGCTTCGAGGCTCTCGTCGACACAGACGATCGCGGTAAGAGTGCCTTTCTCGGCGTTTTTCGCGACTTCACAGAGGACCTGGAACATCGGATACTGCAGGGCCGTGTTCTGGAGGACCGTTTCGAGGTCGCCCTTGAAGCAGGCGTACTCGACCAGCTCCGACGGGATCTCTTCTTCTTCCTCCTCGAATGAACCCCACTGGGGACTGCCACCACCGCTGTTGGGACCGGGTCCGGGTCCGTCCATCTCTTCGGGATCTTCCTCGTAGACCCGATTCTCCGTGACGCTGGCCTTCAACTGGGCCGTCGGCGTGTACTTGCTGATCGTGTCGTCGGCCGAGACAGCGCTGATGATCAGCGTGTTGTTCCGCCGCGTGATCTCGACGTCGGCGATTTCGGGGGGAAGATCGGGTTCCTCGAAGAGGTCGTACGTGTCTTCGAGTGGCAGTTCGAGTGTCGAATGAAGTCTGTATACACGGCTGGTCATGATTGTGCAGGTGTGGCAGTCTCCGACGGCTGACCCCTGGCGCGGGTCTGCAACGATTCGATTCGACGTAGGAGCCACTCGCTTATATGATCTGTCCTTCTCGAAAGTGCGTGGTAACGTCTCTGAGACCGACAGAACGCGGACGAGGTGGGTTCGAGATTCAGTTCCGCGATTCTTTCCGAGACGGATCGAGGAATTAATGGACTCAGTCGTCGGCGGCCGCCTGCTCGTCGCCGGCCGCGTCGGCCGAACCCGCCGCCTCGATACTGGGCGGGTACTTCCCGCGGTCGAGTTTGAGGTCCGAAGCCGGCCGCGCCATACAGGTCAGCGCGTAGCCGTCCCGCTCTTCCTCGGTGAGTCCTCGTGCGGCGGGCTGGACGACGTCGCCGTCGACGATCTCCGCCGAACAGGCCAGACACATCCCCACGCGACAGGAGTACTCCTGTGCGATCCCCTCTTCGAGACACCGGCTCAGGATCGTCTCCTTCTCCGAGACCGTGATCTCCTCGCCGGTCCCCACGAACTCCACGGTGTACTCGGTCATGTCCCGGCGTTCGGAACCACCCGGCAAAACTCTTGTTATCGGGCGGATCGAGGCCGCCAGCGGATCCGGATTCGGCCGACACTGCCCGCCGTGCCCGTACCATCGACCGACCCAGCAGCGGGGAGGTCACGGAGTGCCAGTCAGCAGTGCGAGCGCCTCTCGAACCGACGGATACCGCGTCGTCGGAATAAAGAGTTTTCTCCCTCGGGAGATAGGTCCCGTCCATGACCACCCACGAGTACGACGTGGCCGTCGTCGGCGCGGGCACGTCGGGCTGTTACGCCGCAGCGACGCTCGCCCACGAGGGCTACGACGTCGTCATCGCCGAGCGCAAGGACGCCCAGGAGGCGGGCCACATCGCCTGTGGCGACGCGCTGAAGGGGGCCTCGAACTTCCCGACGGCGATCCCGAAGTCCCAGATCGAGGGCGCGTTCACGAACACCGGCGTCGACCACGGCCGGTTCGAGATCCCCGAAGAGGACACGGTCCTGGAGATCCCGGTCCCCGGCGAGCTGGCCGTCATCGATCGCTGGGAGTACGGCCGACTACTCATCGAGGGTGCCGAGCAGGCCGGCGTCGAATTCCACTACGACACCGTCGTCCAGGACGTACGGCAGGACGACGACGGCCGCGTGACCGGGCTGGAGGCGATCCGGAAGGGCGACCACGCGAGCTACGAGGCCGAACTGGTCGTCGACGCCGCGGGGGCGCTGTCGATCATCCAGGAGAAGGCGACGCTCGATTCGGCGACCTTCGACACGAACGTCAGGTACTCGCAGTTCTGCTCGGCCTACCGGGAGATCGTCGAGACCGAAGAGCCGGTGCCGTGGGACGACGCCCTCGTGTTCAAGCCTGCCAAGCGTGCGGCGGGATACGTCTGGTACTTCCCGCGGACCGACACCGAGATCAACGTCGGCCTGGGGTTCCAGATGACCGAAGACGAGCCGATGGAGTTAGTCGACGACCTCAAGCAGGACCTCCAGGGCCGTTCGGAGTTCGAGAACGCCGAGGTACAGGACAAGCTCGGCGCTGCGCTGCCGACTCGCCGTCCGTACGACTCGGCGGTCGCACCGGGCTTTATGGCCGTCGGCGACGCGGCCGGCCACGTCAATCCGACGACCGGCGGGGGCATCGCCGGGGCGGCCTACGCAGGCCAGTACGCGGGCGAGCAGGCCATCGAAGCCATGGAGGCCGGACGGGTCGACGAGGAGGCGGCGCTGTGGGAGTACAACGAGCGCGTGATGGACCACTTCGGCGCGCGCTACGCCGCCCTGGACGTGTACAACATCTTCACGACGGCATACGACGTGGACGATCTGATGGGCCTGCTCGCCGCGATGCCGGCCAACAAGATCGCCGACGCGCTGTACTCGGGCTCGGCCGACATGGGGCTGGGACTGAAGCTCAAGACCGCGATCAAGAGCTTCGGCCACTGGGGCACGATCTACGACCTCTACAAGACCAAACAGCTCGCCGACCGACTCCTCGAACACTACGAGTCCTATCCGTCGAGTCCCTCGGAATTCGACCGCTGGCAGTCCGAGCGCGACGACCTGATGGACGAGATCTACGCCGTCACCGGTGCGGATCCGAAGTACTGACCGTTCATACGGAATATTGTAGCGGTGTACCCGAGATCGTCTGCCCCGTGGCGGCGATCGCCGGTACGCAACTACGAGAAACCGTATCATACGGATTATTGTAGCGATTTACCGGTGATCGTCTACTCCGTGGCGACGATCACCGGTACGCAACTACAATAAACCGTATCAGTCGTCTTCGTCTGCGATCTCGCGTACCGTCTCCGAGAGCCAGTCGACGCCGATCGCCAGCGACGGCTCGTCCACGTCGAACGTCGCGGTGTGGTGGCCGCCGGGGTGGTCGGTGCCGACACCGACGTAGGCCGCAGTGCCGCCCGTCTCCTGGACGCGTCGCATGAGCACCGTCGCGTCCTCGCTGCCGCCGAGTGGCGCGGTCCGGAGCCGCGAGTCGACGCCGGGAATCCCCTCGGCGACATCGTAGCCAAGCGAGACGAGTTCCTCGTCGTTGGTCGCGCTGGGCGCTTCGCCGGTGCGCTCGACGGCGTACTCACAGCCGTGCATTCCGGCGGCGTGTTCGATCACGTCGTTCGCGCGCTCGCGCATGTACGCCATCAGTTCTGTCGTCTCTCCTCTGACCTCGCCCTCGATGCTCGCGTGTTCGGGGATGATGTTCGAGGCCGTCCCGCCCTCGACGACACCCGCGTTGATCCGCGTCGGACCGTCTTCGTTGCGCGGGATGGCGTAGAGGTTCTGGACGGCCGCCGCCATCGCCTGCACGGCGTTCGTACCCTGTGCGGGGTGGCCACCCGCGTGGGCCGGCTCGCCCGTGAACTCGGCGTGGAACTGGCTGACCGCCAGGAAGTCCGTCACGCCAGCGACGACCTCGCCGGTCGGGTGGTCGAGCCCGATGTGTACCGCCAGCAGCGCGTCGATGTCGTCGAGGTGCCGGTGGCTGACGGCTTTTGCACCGCCGATGATCTCCTCTGCGGGCTGGAAGAGCACCTTCAGCGTCCCGGTGAAATCGCTGTCGGCGATCGCTTCGAAGACGCCGACGCCGATGGCAGCGTGGGCGTCGTGGCCGCAGGCGTGCATCGCACCGGTCTCCGAGCGGAAGCCCTCGGCGACGGGTTCGTGGTCGGGGTCGTCCGACTCCTCGCGGGGGAGTCCGTCGATGTCGACCCGCAGCCCGACCGTCGGCCCCTCGCCGCGCTCCAGGACGGCCAGGAGCCCGGTCTGTCCGTCTTCGAGGTGCTCGACGGTGTCGCGGTCCGCGCCGGCATCGAGGGCGCGCTCGCGCCACTCGGCCAGCGTCGCCTCCTCGGGAACGCTCAGACGGTCGTCGGCGTCGAGAAAGTCGGGGCCGACGATCAGCTCGTCCGCGGTGGGTTCCAGCACCTCGACGAGACGGGCCGTCGTGTAGAACTCCCGCCAGGCGGGCTCTGGGTGTCGGTGGAGGTCGCGTCGTAACGTCCTGAGTCGCTCGTACTGCGAGTCGTCCATACTGACCGGGAACGGCCCCAGCGTCTTACTGGTGTCGGAGCCCCCCAGAGATGCCGGCGCTCACAGCGATCGGCGGCCCTACACGAACCGGAACGTTTCGAGGTTCTTCGGGGAGAACGTCCGGAGATTGTGGTCGTGATACAGGGCAGACGAGAGGTCCTGTGTCGCGGACTCGTCGCCGTGGACACAGAGGACTTTCTCGGGGCTGGGGTTCATCGTCCGGACGAAGTTCTCCAGTCCCTGTCGGTCGGCGTGGCCCGAGAAGCCGTCGACGCTCTCGACGCGCATGTCGAGTGATACGGTCTCGCCGCCGTCGCCGATCGGGAGGTCGTCCCAGCCGTTCCGGATGCGACGGCCGAGCGTGCCACTGGCCTGGTAGCCAAGCATCGCGAGCGTCGAGTCAGCGTCGCCCGCGAGGTGTTCGAGCCACGAGTGGACCGGCCCGCCGGTGACCATCCCGTCGGGTGCGAGGACGATCCCGGGCTCGCCGTCGGCCAGCGCGGCCCGATCGGCGTCGCCGTCGACGGGCTCGAAGGCGTCCGCGAGGAAGGGGTTGTCCGCCTCGTCGAAGATACGGTCCCGCAGGTCCTCGCGCAGGAACTCGGGGTAGGTGGTGTGAACCGCCGTCGCCTCCCAGATCATCCCGTCGAGGTAGATCGGCATCTCGGGGATGTCGCCGGCCCGCATCGCCGCTTCGAGGACGAGCATGAGCTCCTGGGAGCGGCCGACCGCTGGCGAGGGGACGACGACCGTCCCGTCCCGATCGTGGGTCTCCCGGACGAGTTCGAGGAGCTTGCGCTCGGCGTCCTCTCGGTCGGTCTGGTAGTCGTTGCGACCGCCGTAGGTCGACTCCAGGACGAGCGTCTCCACGCGGGGGAACTCGTTGGTCGCGCCCTCGAACAGCCGCGTGTCGTCGTAGTGGATGTCTCCGGAGAAGGCGACGTTGTAGAGCCCGTCGCCGATGTGGAAGTGCGTGACGGCCGACCCGAGCGCGTGGCCGGCGTCGTGCAGCGTCAGCTTGATGTCGGGTGCGATGTCGGTCACGTCGCCGTACTCAAGCGTGATGGTGTGCTTGATGGCGTCTCGAACGCGCTCGGAGTCGTAGGGCGGTGCGTGGCCCTCACCCGTCGTCGCGTCGAGCGCGTCGAGGGTCAACAGGCCGAGCAGATCACGGGTCGGCTCGGTACAGTAGATCGGGCCGTCGTAGCCGTACTCGAAGAGCAGCGGGACGAGCCCAGAGTGATCGAGGTGCGCGTGGGTCAGCACGACCGCGTCGATACCGTTCGCGCCGGCACCGAACGCTTCCGGGATCTCCAGATACGGCTGTTGGGAGGAGCCGGGCACGTCGCCACAGTCGATCAGGACGCGCGACTCGGGCGTCGAGAGGATGAAGGCGTTGCGGCCGACCTCTCGACAGCCCCCGAGCATCGTGATCCGGACGTACTCGTCGTCGGACATCGGCTCGCGGTGGATCTGCCGGCCCACGCGTTCGAGCACGTCTCGGCGCTCGTCACGTTCCTGCTGGAGGAGGTTCCGGACGTTCTGGACCGTCGCCGACTCGATCGGCGGGGTCCGGACGACCTCGGGGGTCCAGCCGACCCGCTGGGTGATCTTCCGGAGGGTCTCGCCGCTCTGGCCGATGACGACGCCCGGCTTCGTCGCCTTGATCAGGACCTCGCCGGTGTCGGCGTGGAAGTCCAGCTCCGAGATCTCGGCTTCGTCGGGCACGGCCTTCCTGATCGCCTCCTCTGCACGGGACGGCGGCGTCAGCACGTCCGGGTCGGGCCGGACGGAGATTCGCTTCCGAAGCTCGCTGGCCAGTCGGCGCACCAGATCACCGTTGCGCGCGAACTGCTTTGGATCGCGGGTGTAGATGACCAGTTCGGGCCCCTCGTAGGTCACGTCGGAGATCGTGATCTCGCGAGGAACGACTTCGTCGATCGTTTCACGCACCGTTTCGAGTTGCTTGTCTACCGTACTCATAGCTCAGAGAGTGCCCCCGGCGTCGTGGGCGGTCGGCGTACGCCGGGACGGACGCTGTGTAGTAACATAGTTCACGTAATCGGCGACCGTCGAACGCTGCAGGCCGGAACCGACGGCCGGAAAACCGATCCTACCTCAGCGTATTCCCCACAGGTAATAAAAGCCTTCGCAATAGGCAGTCCGGTGAGTCCACGCGACGGTGAGACACAAGTGCGGGGCGTGTGTGAGAGCGAACGATGAACGTGACACCCGAGACGGTCAGACGCGAACGCGACTGGGTCCGAGCGCGTGCAGACGTGATCGTCCCGCTGCTCAACGAGACGAGAGCGCACCTCGGCGATGCGTTCGAGGTCTCCGTCGAACCCGTCGACGAGGCGGCGTACCTGGCCGCCGTCGACGAACTGTTTGCCGACGGCGACCGCGCGGTCAACGTCGCCGCGCTGATCGGCCTGCTGCGTGATCTCGACGTGACCGACGACTATCCCGGCTTCGTCGTCGACGAACTGCTGGGTCGCGAACTGGCCGCGATGATCGCCGGAAACCAGCCCTTGCGACTGCTCGCAGAGGCCACCTTCCACTACGCGGACGTGACGACACACGGCACCCCAGACGATCCCGCGGGTGCCGACGACCTCGACGCCGCGCTGGCCGCTGGCTTCCAGACGCGACTCCCCGGGTGGCCGTGGCGAGAGACGGACAGCCCCTTCGCGGTCGGGGATTCGTGAGAGCCGTTGGCCATACTCTTTTGAAACACGGCTTCGTGGGGGCGATTATGGATACGATCGGGGTCATCTGTGAGCCGGACGACGCCGTCTTCGGACGGGCGGCCGAGCGGCTCGCCGCCAGGGGGTTCGACGTGGAGTTCCTGCCGCCCGGAGAGCCGATCCGACCCGAGGACATCGACGCGCTCGACGCGCTCGCGAACAGAACCATCTGTCGGCAGTCCTTCGACGCCCTCTCGTATGCGGACCGCAACGGCGTCGAGACCCTGAACGGCTTCTTTCCGACGACGGCGCTGTCCTGTCGGCTCGTCGTCCTCAACGCGCTGGAACGGATCGGGTACCGCGTGCCCGCGATCGCCTTCCAGAAGCCCGACGCCGACTACGTCGGGAAGAACCGCTTTCGGTGGGACGAGCCGGCGGGGGTCGACGCCGATCCGGAGTTCTACCAGCAGGCGGTCGGGACCGAGCCGTCGATCGAACGCTACTACGCGCTCGACGACGGGATCGAGACGCACTTGCAGGCGCTGACGATCAGGACGAAGCTGACCGAACGGCGGCCGGTGCTCGAAGAGACGAGCGTCCGCGTCCAGCTGGCGACGCGCATCCGCGAGCTGCTCGACCGGTTCGACGCGCGCGCTATCGGGGTCGATTTCGTCGTCGACGAGCACGACGAGTGTTACGCCGTCGACATCAGCCCGGTGCCGAGCTTCGACGGGGCCGGGATGGAACGACGGCTCGCGGATTCGCTGGCGTCGCTGACGACGATCGGTGCGTAGCTCCGGGAACCGACGGCGACACGGGCAGTGGCGGCGACCGGGGAAACACAGCGCGTTTATCCCCCCGGTGTCAGAGTGTTCGGTATGAGCGAAGAGCAGGAACTCGGGATCACGGAGAGCAAGGAACACAGTCCCGGCGAGTGGTACGCGGAGGTCGTCCAGAAGGCCGGTCTCGCGGACTACGCGCCGATGGGCGGATTCATCGTCACGCGCCCGCGTGGCTACGCCATCTGGGAGCAGATCCAGACCCACCTCGACGGGTGGTTCAAGGACACCGGCGTCCAGAACGCCTACTTCCCGATGTTCATCCCCGAGAGCTACCTCGAACGGGAGAAAGACATCGTCGAAGGGTTCGACCCCGAGGTCGCGTGGGTGACCCACGGCGGCAACGAGGAACTCGAAGAGCGACTCGCCGTGCGTCCGACGAGCGAGTCCATCATCGCGCCGTTCCTCGCCCAGTGGACGCGCTCGCACCGCGACCTGCCGCTGCGGATCAACCAGTGGTGTTCGGTCGTCCGGTGGGAGGCCACCGAGACGAAGCCGTTCTTCCGCACGAAGGAGTTCCTCTGGCAGGAGGGCCACACCGCCCACCGCGACGAGGACGACGCCTGGGAGGAGACGATGACGCGGCTCGACCAGTACGAGAAGCTGTACGAGGACGTACTGGCGATGCCGCCGCTGAAGGGCCGCAAGCCCGAACACGACAAGTTCCCCGGCGCACACACCACGACGACGGTCGAGACGCTGATGCCCGACGGCAAGTCCGTCCAGGCCGCGACCTCCCACTACCTCGGGACGAGCTTCGCCGAGGCCTTCGACATCACCTACGTCGACGAGGACGAAGAGGAGGAGACCGCTCACACCACGTCGTGGGGCCTCTCGTGGCGCGCGATGGGCGCACTCATCATGACCCACTCCGACGATCAGGGGCTGGTGCTCCCGCCGACGCTCGCGCCCAAGCAGGTCGTCGTCGTGCCGATCTGGCAGGAAGACACCAAAGACGAGGTGCTTGAGTACGCCGCCGACGTGGCCGCCGAACTCGACGAGGCGGGCGTTCGCGTCCACTTCGACGACCGCGACCACCGCAACCCCGGCTTCAAATACAACGACTGGGAGCTCAAGGGCGTGCCGCTGCGCGTCGAGATCGGCCCCAACGAGGTCGAAGACGAGGAACTCACCCTCTCGCATCGCCCCGACGGCGAGTCGATCACCGAGAGCCGCGACGGTCTCGAAACCACCGTTCGAGACCACCTCGACGAGGTCTTCGCGAAGCTGTACGCCAGCGCCGAGGAGACGCTGGAAGGCGAGATCCGCGAGGCAACGTCTCGCGAGGAGATTCTCGGCACGATCGGCCAGCACGGCGGCTACGTCAAGTGTGGCTGGTGTGGCGACGAGGACTGCGAAGAGCCTATCAAAGAGGCCATCGCCGCAGAGATCGTGATGGTCCCCCTCGACCGCGACGAGGAACCGATCCACGAGGAGTGTGCCATCTGCGGTGAGAACGCCGAGGAGACCGCCTACTTCGCGAAGTCGTACTAGCATACCGCGCCGAAGGCGCGGTTTCACCGAGTGCGAGCGGAGCGAGTACTCGGCTTTTTCATCGACGTTTTTCGAGGAGTGGTGCCCGCAGTGAGCGAAGCGAGCGAGGACACCCGACGCTGAAAAAGGTCGGAGTGTGCCATCTGCGGTGAGAACGCCGAGGAGACCGCCTACTTCGCGAAGTCGTACTAGCATACCGCGCCGAAGGCGCGGTTCACTGCTGGCGGAGACGCCGAGGAGACCGCTCACTCTGTCGGGAGCAGTTGCGGGACTCGGCTACAGACGTACGCCACCAATTTTTATGTCGAACTAGCTCGTGAGAAACGATAGCTGACCGGCCTCCGGGGTGGTGAGGGGCCGATCGGACACAGGGGATCATGGGACACAGCAACAGCACGCACAGGGGTGTGGCTCTCGTCGTCCTGGCACTGGTGGTCGCAGCCGCGGTGCCGGGCGTCGTCGGGAGCCAGACCGCGAGTATCGACGAGTGTCGGACGATCGAACAGAGCGGGACCTACGAGCTGTCGGGCGCGATCGAGGCGACCGACGTGGACCGCTGTCTGGAGATCCGGAGCGACGACGTCGTCGTCGAGGGCAACGGCCACACGCTGGCCGGCGGTGACCGGGACGAGGGGACGGTCGGGATCCACGTCGGCGGGAGCGAGAACGTCCAGATCCAGAACGTCGTCGTCACGGGATGGGACACCGGTCTCCATGCCGCGGCCGCGGACGGCGCGACGATCAGCGGCGTCACCGCCGTCGAGAACACGGACGGAATCGAGATCGTCGGCAGCGACGGCGTGACTCTCAACGGTCCGACTGCCCGGGCGAACACAGAGCGGGGACTCTCACTCGGGCGCGGAGCGACCAACACCGTCGTCCGCGGCGGAGTCGCGGCCGACAACGGGGCGGACCTCGCCGTCGCGGGCGGCGACGGAAACCGAGTCCGATCGCTCTCGCTGGGCGAATCGACGGCCCCGGAGACGAGAGTCTCCGCGACGCCGATCAGGAACGCCACGATCCGGAGTGTGGAGTCGATTCCGAACTCTCCGGACGGACAGCAGTCGGCCGGTCGGGCCGCCGCGATCACGGCGCTGGGCAGCGACACCGAGCTCTCGCTGCGCCTCCACTACGAGGACGGTGACGTCGACGACGAGTCGGCGCTGTCGATCTGGAGCTACGGGGCCGAGAGCTGGGCGACGGTCGGCGGCAGCGTGGACGCGGAGCAAAACAGGGTCAGCGCATCGATCGACCGGTCGGCGTTCCCGACGGGGACGACGCGATTCGCCGCGCTGGCCGGCGAAGGGAGCTCGACGCGCCAGACGGCGACGGAGACGCCAACGGCGACGCCGACCAGCACGCCAGTGTCGACCGAGGCGACGGACACGGCGACGGACGGTACCGAAGCCGCGACCGCGACTTCGGCGGGCGGCGGCGACGACGAGACGCCGAGCGACGAGCGCGAGTCGACCGACACGGCGGAGACGACCCGAGAGGGCGACGAGTCGGCTGCCGGCGATGGGACGGCCGTGAACGCGAGCGCCGACGGCGCGGCCGACACCGAGAGCACGGGCGGCGAACGGACCGGCACGACGACGAGCGAGGGGGCCGCTGGCGAGAGCGGTGGCGGAGTGTTGATCTACCTGCTGGCAATCCCGCTCCTCGGGCTCGTCGTCGGCGGAGTCGTCACGGGCGGGCTCCTCGTCCGGCGATCCGACCGAGTCGGCGAGTGGCTTGCCGGTGGAGAGGGAGACGACGAGAACGACGCGGACGAAGGTGACGATCCGAAAGCAGAGACCGAAGGTCAGACGACCGGCGACGCCGTCCGTGGCGTTCGAGATCTGACCAACTGTGGGGACTGCGGGGAGATCGTCGGGACGAACGAGCAGTTCTGTAGCCAGTGTGGTGCGAGACTCCGCGAGAACGCCGACGACGACCCCGAGAGACCGGTCCCGACGACGCTGACGCTGTCGGTCGGCGGCCGCGAGATTGCGGTCAGAGACGGAACGACCGTCGACGAGCAACTCCGCTCCCTGTTGCGCGACGGCGGGAAGCCCGAACAGACCAAGTGGATCGACGACGGGCATCTCGTGTTCCAGCGAACGGACGACGGGTTCGTTCTCACGACCCGTGGCGACAACCTGACCAGAGTGAACGGCGAGCGAGTGCGCCCCGGCAAGACGGCGCACATTGCGCCCGGCGACGAGATCGAAGTGTCGGGACTGCTCGCGCTCTCGGTCAGACAGTAGCACGCCGCCCGCTACCGATCCGAGAGCTGTCGACGTACCGGACAGGCAGTCGCCTGATACGGACGGTTGTAGGCGTTTACCCAGTCGACCGCACGACGGCGTGCGGTCGATCTGGTAAAGACCTACAACTTCCGTATGAGAGAAGCAGAGCCGCCGCTGTCGTCGACGCGGTCTGTCACGTGAGAGCGGACGAGCGACGGCCGTGACGAAACGAAGATGGGGTCGAGGGAGCGTGTGACATTCTCCGGTGCCCCCGGGAGAGAGTGGCGGATGGTTCACCATAAAAGGGCGTCAGACTGTCGTGTGACAAACGACAGACTGAGGGAGGAATGCGGACCTTGTTGCCGTTAGAACGGTCGATCACCGCCTTGTGCGTGATATAGTCACATACAAGGAATATGTGCGCCACCAAATAATACATATTCATCGGAGGAATATTACGTCATGTTTTTATATTGGATGGTCATGCACTCTGTATCGTTTCGTTATCTTTTAAGGTCGGTGTACAAACATTCAGTTATGGCAGACGTGAACCCGTTCGAGAGTTTCCAGGAGCAGGTAGACGACGCGGCAGCGTACCTCGACGTCGACGAGGGAATGCTCGATCGTCTCAAGAACCCGGAGCGCATTCTGGAGACGAACCTCGCCGTCGAGATGGACGACGGCTCCATCGAAGTGTTCCGCGCGTACCGCTCGCAGTTCAACGGCGACCGCGGCCCGTACAAGGGCGGAATCCGCTATCACCCGAACGTCTCTCGCGAAGAAGTGAAAGCACTGTCGGGCTGGATGGCCTACAAGACGGCGACGGTCGACATCCCGCTCGGCGGCGGTAAGGGAGGTATCATCATCGACCCCAGCGACTACTCCGAGAGCGAACTCGAACGCGTCACCCGCGCGTTCGCGAAGGAGTTGACGCCGCTGATCGGCGAGGACCGAGACGTGCCCGCGCCCGACGTGAACACGGGCCAGCGCGAGATGAACTGGATCAAAGACACCTACGAGACGATCGAGCGCACGACCGAGCCCGGCGTCATCACCGGGAAGGACCTCGCGAGCGGCGGCAGCGAGGGCCGCGTCGAGGCGACCGGTCGCTCGACGGTCATCGCCGCCCGCGAGGCTTTCGACTACCTCGGCGAGGACATCGCCGACGCCACCGTCGCAATCCAGGGCTACGGGAACGCGGGCTGGATCACCGCCAAGCTCGTCGAGCAGATGGGTGCGACGGTCGTCGCCGTCTCGGACTCCAGCGGTGGGATCTACAGCGAGGACGGCTTCGACGCCGTCGCAGCGAAAGACCACAAGCGTGAGACCGGCTCCGTCGTCGGCTTCCACGGTGCCGACGAGGAGATCACGAACGAGGAGCTCCTCCAGCTCGACGTGGATCTGCTGGTCCCGGCCGCACTGGAGAACGCGATCGACGCAGAGATCGCCGAGGGCGTCCAGGCGGACGTGATCTCGGAGGCAGCCAACGGCCCAATCACGCCCGACGGCGACGACGTGCTCGAACAGAAAGACGTGCTCATCGTCCCCGACATCCTCGCCAACGCCGGTGGCGTCACGGTGTCGTACTTCGAGTGGGTCCAGAACCGCCAGCGCTTCTACTGGGACGAGGAGACCGTCAACGAGCGGCTCGAAGACATCATCGTCGAGCAGTTCGACACGCTCGTCGACGCCTACGAGGAACACGACCTCCCGAACATGCGCATCGCGGCCTACGTCGTCGCCATCGAGCGCGTGCTGACCGCCGCCGAGCAGTCCGGCACCTGGCCGTAGACCGGCCTGGGACCGTCGTCGAGACGCCTGTCGTTGCGTTCCCGTTCATCGGCGACGCTACCGTCGCCAGCGACGAGCGGAGAGACTACAGAACCGTCTTCTTTGCCGTGTAACGGTCGGTCGTACCGGCGATGTCGGAGACCCTCATGATTGATCCGTATAGAACCTTATATGGTAATAATACTCATGGAAATGTGTATAGTGTACCCTTATTGTATCAGGGACACCCTCTTGTGGGGGAACCACTATGCTCGGATCACATATGGTTGAGCGACAGCAGAGTGACCGGTCCGGGAGCGCCGCAGGGCTCGCGGACCCGACCGATGCTCGGTCGAACTGCGGTGTCGGGGTCGTCATGGATCTCGACGGCGGGTCACACGACTGGGTGGTACAGGACGGACTCGAACTACTGGCGAACCTCGAACACCGCGGGACCACCGGTGCCGAAGAGGACACCGGCGACGGCGCAGGTATCATGCTGCAGATCCCACACGATTTCTTCGCGGACGAACTCGACATCGATCTCCCCGACCCCGGCGCGTACGCCGTCGGGACGCTCTTTCTCCCACAGGACGACGACGAGGCCGCGGCGCTGAAAGATCTCGTCGAATCGACGCTGGCCGAAGAAGGGCTCGACGTGCTGGCCTGGCGCTCGGTGCCGACGGACAACGAGGATCTCGGCGCGACGGCACTCGAATCGGAGCCGGACGTGACACAGGTCGTCGTCACGTCGGCCACCGGCGCGACCGGCGACGCCTTCTCGCGACAGCTCTACGTCGGTCGCCGCGTGCTGGAGAACGAAATCGAGACGGCGGAGCCGGCGGGCCACGAACGGTTCTACGTCTGCTCGCTGGACCACGAGACGATCGTCTACAAGGGGCTGTTGAAGGCGGAACAGCTGTCGGGCTACTACCCCGATCTGAGCGACGAGCGGTTCGAATCGACGTTCGCGCTGGTCCACGCCCGCTTCTCGACGAACACGCTCGGCGCGTGGCACCTCGCTCACCCGTATCGGAACATCATCCACAACGGCGAGTTCAACACGATCCAGGGCAACATCAACTGGATGCGCGCCCGCGAGACCGACATCGAGAGCGACGCGTTCGACGACGGCGAGCAGAGCGCGCAGTCGGACATCGAGAAGATCAAGCCGATCATCGACGATCCCGACCAGTCCGACACCGCGAGCGTCGACAACGCGCTCGAACTCCTCTTGCAGGACGGTCGAGACCTGCCCCACGCGCTCCGGATGCTCATTCCGGAGGCCTGGCGGGGCGAGATGAACGACGTGCAGGGCGACCGGCGGGACTTCTACGACTACCACGCCTCGCTCGTCGAACCGTGGGACGGTCCGGCGCTCGTCGCCGCCACCGACGGTGACCGCGTCGGCGCAGTGCTCGACCGCAACGGCCTGCGCCCCTGCCGGTACGACATCCTGCAGGACAACACGCTGGTGATGTCCTCCGAAGCCGGCGCGCTCGATCACACCGCCGACGAGATCGACGAACGCGGCCGTCTCCAGCCGGGGCAGTGCTTCCTCGCCGATCCCGAAGAGGGTCGCGTCATCCCCGACGAAGAGGTGTTCGAGGACATCAGCGACGAGAAGTACGGCGAGTGGGTCGAACACGAACAGGTCGGCATCGACGACATCGCCGGCCGCGAGTCCGACGCGCCGATCGGCGACGTGGACGGACTCCGGAGCCATCAGGCGATGTACGGCTACACCTACGACGAGGTCGACCACCTCATCCAGCCGATGGCCGAGAAGGGGAAAGACCCCGTCGGCTCGATGGGCGACGACACGCCGCTGTCGGTGCTCTCTCAGTTCAACCGGCCGCTGTTTACCTACTTCAAGCAGCTGTTCGCACAGGTGACGAACCCGCCGCTGGACTACATCCGCGAAGAACTCGTCACCTCGCTGGAGTCGCGGCTGGGCTACCAGCGGAATCTGCTGGCCGAGACACAGGAACACGCCCGCCAGCTGGTGCTCGACTCGCCGATCCTCAGCGACGAGGAGACGGCGGCGATCAAAGAGCTGGACGAGAACGGGATGTCGTCGGCCGTCCTCGATATCACCTACGAGAGAGGGACCGACCTCCGGGAGGCGATCGAGGACGTTCGCGACGAGGCGACCGCGGCCGCGACCGACGCCGACGTGCTCGTGCTCTCGGACCGCGCGGCGGGCGAAGACCGCGTCCCGATCCCGAGCCTGCTGGCGGTCGGCGGCATCCACCACCACCTCGTCCGCAACGGGCTTCGCAACCACGTCGGACTCGTCGTGGAGTCCGGTGATCCACGGGCGGTGCATCACTTCGCGACGCTGATCGGCTACGGTGCGGGTGCGGTCAACCCCTACCTCGCCTACCAGACGATCGACGACCTCGTCGCCGGGCCGGACGGTGCGGACCTGGAGGCAGCGATCGGCGCGTACATCACCGCCGTCGAGGACGGACTGCTGAAGACGATGGCCAAGATGGGCATCTCGACGGTCGAGTCCTACCAGGGAGCCCAGATCTTCGAAGCCGTCGGGCTCGGCTCGGACTTCGTCGCCGAGTACTTCGAGGGGACGACCTGCCGCACGGAGGGGATCGGCATCGACGAGATCGAGGCCGACCTCCGCCAGCGCCACGATATCGCCTGGAGCGAAGAGGAGCCGGACATGCCCCGACAGGGCGAGTACGAGTTCCGGTCGGACGGGATCCACCACCAGTGGAACCCGGATACGGTGGGCAAGCTCCAGCAGGCGGTCCGGATGGGCGACTACGAGACCTACAAGGAGTTCGCAGCGGAGATCAACGACCAACAGCAGACCCTCCAGACGCTGCGGGGCCTCCTGGAGTTCGACGACGATGCCCGCGAGTCGATCCCGGTCGAGGACGTAGAGCCCGTCTCGGAGATCGTACAGCGCTTCGAGACGGCCGCGATGAGCCTCGGGAGCCTCTCTCCCGAGATGCACGAGAACAACGCCATCGCGATGAACCGGATCGGTGCCAACGCCAACACCGGCGAGGGCGGCGAGCCGCCCGAGCGGTTCGGGACCGAGAAGGAGTGTACGACCAAGCAGGTCGCCTCCGGGCGCTTCGGCGTCACGAGCGACTACCTCGCCTCTGCCGAGGAGATCCAGATCAAGATGGCACAGGGCTCCAAGCCCGGCGAGGGCGGGCACCTGCCCGGCAAGAAGGTCAACGAGATGATCGCCCACGTCCGGTACGCGACGCCGGGCGTCGGCCTCATCTCTCCGCCGCCGCTGCACGACATCTACTCCATCGAGGACCTCAAGCAGCTGATCCACGACCTGAAGGCGGCCAACCCCGACGCCGACATCAACGTCAAGCTCGTCGCGGAGGACGGCATCGGGACGATCGCGGCCGGCGTCGCGAAGGCGAACGCCGACGTGGTCCACATCTCGGGCCACTCCGGTGGGACCGGCGCGTCGCCGAAGACGTCGATCAAGAACGCCGGCCTCCCCTGGGAGCTGGGGCTGGCCGAGGCAAACCAGATGCTCAGCGCGACCGAACTGCGCGACCGGATCAGAGTCACCTCCGACGGCGGGATGAAGACCGGCCGCGACGTGGCCGTCGCCGCGCTGCTGGGCTCGGAAGGGTACATCTTCGGAACCGCGTCGATGGTCACCTCGGGCTGTGTGATGGCCCGACAGTGCCACGAGAACACCTGCCCGGTCGGCGTCGCCACCCAGAACGAGAAGCTACGTGACCGCTTCCCGGGCGAACCCCAGCACGTGGTCAACTACATGACCTTCATCGCCCAGGAGCTGCGCGAGATCATGGCCGAGCTCGGCTTCGAGACCATCGACGAGATGGTCGGTCGAGCGGAGCTGCTCCGACAGCGCGACGACATCGAGAACCCCAAGGCCAAGAAGCTGAACCTCTCCGGACTCGTCGCCGAGCCGGAGGGCGACCAGCGCATCAAGAGCCGCGAGCAGGACCACGACATCGACGAGCAACTCGACTGGGAGCTCATCGAGGCCGCCCGGCCGGCGCTCGAAGACCGCGAGCCGGTCGCGATCGAGACGGAGATCGACAACGTCCACCGCGCGGTCGGTGCGACCCTCTCGAACCGCATCAGCGAGCGGTACGGCACCGACGGACTGGCCGACGACACCATCCGCGTCGACCTCGACGGGACGGCCGGCCAGTCGTTCGGGGCCTTCCTGCAGGACGGCGTGACCATGGCGCTGGACGGGACCGCCAACGACTACGTCGGCAAGGGCCTCTCCGGCGGGAAGGTGATCGTCGAGACGCCACAGACGGCCGCCTTCGACCCCGCCGAGAACATCGTCGTCGGCAACGTCGCGCTGTACGGCGCGACCCAGGGCGAGGCCTACGTCAACGGGATGGCCGGCGAACGCTTCGCCGTCCGCAACTCCGGGGTCAAGGGCGTCGTCGAGGGCGTCGGCGACCACGGCTGTGAGTACATGACCGGCGGTGCCATCGTCGTCCTGGGCGAGACGGGCAAGAACTTCGCGGCCGGGATGTCCGGCGGCGTCGCCTACGTCTACGACCCCGACGGCGACTTCGAGCAGCGAGCCAACACCGGGATGGTCTCGCTGTCTCGAACGCTGGAAGGGAAAGACGAGCAGATGCTCACCCGACTGGTCGAGAACCACGCCGCCTACACGGACTCCGAGCGGGCGAAGACGCTGCTCGACGACTGGGACGCGGCGCTGTCGGACTTCGTGAAGATCATGCCCGACGCCTACGCCGAGGTCATCGACGAGCGCGACCGCGACGACGTGCGCAACGAACCGCCCGCGTCGGCCACGCCCGAGGCTGGCGCGGCCGAGGGCGGTATCGCGACCAGCGACGACTGATCGAGACCATCGGGCTCGATTCCCGGGTCGATCGGCGGACGACTCTTTTTTGCCGCTCGGCTGTGGACCACCGGCCGTGCCTCCACAGTCCGTTCCTGACGCACCACGCGAGTCGGTACCCGTAGGACCAACCGTTTTCCCGTCGCCGCTCGACCTGCCAGTATGGACTCGGTGCTGATCATCGGCGGGACGCGCTTCATCGGCCGGGCGACGGTCGAGGAGTTCCGCGAGCACGGCTACGACGTGACGATCTGTAACCGCGGGAACCACGCCAATCCCTTCGCAGACGATCCCGGCGTCGGTCACGTCGAGGGCGACCGACGCGATCGCGACGACCTCGAAGCGGTTCGCGAACAGGTCGACCCCGACGCCGTGATCGACTGCGTGGCCTACTTCCCCGAGGACGTGCGCGTCGCGACCGACGTGTTCGCCGACGCCGAGGCCTACGTCTACGTCTCCAGTGGCGCGTCCTACGGCGTCGAGCGCGTCCCGAAGCGAGAGAACGAGACGCCGCTGTGTGAGTGTACGCCCGAACAGGCGACGACCGACAGTGCGGCGACCTACGGGCCGCGGAAAGCCGAGGGCGACCGCGAGGTGTTCGCGGCGGCCGAGCGCGGGGTACGCGCCATGAGCGTCCGCCCCACCGTCGTTTACGGGCCACACGACTACACCGAGCGCTTCGACTACTGGATCGATCGCGTGGACAACCACGACCGCGTCGCCGTGCCGGGCGACGGGCTGAGCCTCTGGCAGCTGGTCTACGTCGAGGACGTCGCCAGCGCGCTCCGGGTCGTCGCCGAGTCGGGCACTGCCGGCGAGGCGTACAACGTCGGCGACGACCACGTCCCGACGCTGGGCGAGTGGGTCGATCTGCTGGCAGCGGCCTGTGACACCACGGTCGAACGAGTGGCGGTGAGCGAGCGCGAACTGAGGCGTGTCGGACTCGAATCGACGGAGTTCCCGCTGTATCGGGCCTCGCCACACCTGCTCTCGACGGCGAAGCTGCGCTCGCTGGGCTGGTCGTCGACGCCACACGAGGCGGCACTGGCGGCGACGGTCGACGAACACCGCGAGAGCGAGCGCACGGGGCGAGGCGAGGGGCCCGACCGGGCCGACGAGACGGCGCTGTTGGCGTCGCTCGACGAGTGAGCCGGCGACAGCGCCGAGACTCTCACCTCACACCCAGTCTGCCAGGCAGTCCGTCGAGCAAAACGTCAGGTCCACGTCCGAGTCGGCGTCGTTGACGTGGGCTCTGAGCGTGTACGCCCGCGTGTCGGTGTCGCAGTTCACACAGGACATGACACCCGTTCTTCGAGGCCCGGACGGATTGTTATAGAGTGGTTACCGGTTCGTCGCCGAGTCGCTATCAGAGCGGGCCCGGTTCGAAGAGGAACACGATCGCTTCGCTGGTGACGAACAGGGACGCGTACGCGAGCGCCGGAACGAGCAGCGAGTCCGTCCGCTCGTAGGTGTAAGCGGCCACGCCGAGCGTCGCCAGGTTGGCGAATCCGTACAGTCCCGCAGCGATGGAGTCGATCGAGGCGACCCACTGGGTCCCAGAGAGGACGACGAACAGCACTGCTGGAACGGCGGCGACAGCCCGGATCCACCTGGCGTCGAAACGTGTTCGGGAGACGTGGACAGCGAGCGACGCGAGCGCGAACAGGCCGACGCCGACGTACTTCGGGGTCTCGCCGATGCCGCCGACCAGTCCCTGATCGCCCAGCACGAACGCACCCAGTAACGTCGTCAGGACGATCGCGGTGTCACTGCTCGTGATCGATCGAACGCTCCCCTGAACGAGGACCTGGTTGAGCACCAGCGCCAGCGGAACGGCGACGAACACCCTGGCAAGCGTCGTGCCGGCGACGAAAGTGAACGGGGCCCGTTCGGCGTAGGCCGTGAGCACGAGCGTCTTGAACGGGACGCCCGTGACGTTACCGACGAGGTCCGTCACGCCGATCAGGACGGCCGGCGTGACGACGGCCAGTGCGACCAGTGCCAGATCCGATCTGCCGGGAAGCGCCGTGCCGACGGGCAGATTTCGGGCACGGACGTAGACGGCCGCGATGACCACGAGGCTCGCGACCAACGGCCCGCTGTAGACGAACGAACTCGCGAGGAAGGCACCGAAGCCGTCGACACCGAGCGCGTCGGCCAGCGGGAGGTTCCGGACCGAGGGACCGACCACCCGCTTCCACAGCGTCCCGGTCCACAGCTGGACCGCCAGCAGCGCCGCCACGACGATCAGTAGTTCCGTGGCCAGCGGGCGACGAGTCTCGCCGAGTGGGCCCGTCGTTGCCATGTCCGTTCAGTTCCGTCCCACCCGATAAAAAACGGAGGGTCGGTCGACGAATGCGCGCGTCGGTCGCTCGACCGACCCGCCGTCCTGGAGCGACCGCCGGCCACGACAAGTGTTTTCACGCCTGGCTGACCACCCACGGGTATGTTCGACAAAACGAGCTGGATCAGGCTCCCCCACAACGTGGTGGTGGGCCACGGCGTCCTCGACCAGACTGTCGCGGCCGTCGAGGACATCCACCTCTCCGGGCGGCCGCTGATCGTCGCCAGCCCGACGCCGTACAGCGTGGCCGGCGAGCGCGTCGTCGCGCAGTTCGAGGACGCCGACGCAGATCCGGCCGAGGTGATCGTCGAGGAGGCCAGCTTCGAAGCCGTAGAGTCGGTCATCGAGACCGCCCGCTCGGTCGACGCCGGCTACCTGCTGGGCGTCGGCGGCGGGAAGGCCATCGACATCGCGAAGATGGCCGCCGACGAGCTGAACCTGGGCTTCGTCTCCGTGCCGACCGCTGCCAGTCACGACGGCATCGTCTCCGGACGCGGTTCGGTCCCGGAGGGCGATACGCGCCACAGCGTCGCCTCTGAGCCGCCCCTGGCCGTCGTCGCCGACACCGAGATCCTCGCCGAAGCCCCCTGGCGGCTGACCACCGCGGGCTGTGCCGACATCATCTCGAACTACACCGCGGTCCGGGACTGGCAGCTGGCTCACCGACTGAAAAACGTCGAGTACTCGGAGTACGCGGGCGAGCTGGCCCGGATGACCGCGGAGATGCTCGTCGAGAACGCCGGCTCGATCAAGCAGGGACTCGAAGAGTCGTCGTGGATCGTCGTCAAGGCGCTGGTCTCCTCCGGCGTCGCCATGTCGATCGCCGACTCCTCGCGGCCCGCCTCCGGCGCTGAACACCTCTTTTCCCACCAGCTCGACCGAATCGCGCCCGACGCCGCGCTCCACGGCCACCAGGTCGGCGTCGGCTCGATCATGACCGAGTACCTCCACAGCGGCGCGAAAGGGCAGTGGATCGACGTTCGCGACGCGCTGGCCTCGATCGGCGCACCAACGACGGCCGACGAGCTGGGGATCGACGACGACACCGTACTGGAAGCGCTGACGACCGCCCACGAGATCCGAGATCGCTACACGATCCTGGGCGACGGCATGAGCGAGGCCGCCGCTCGGGAGGCGGCGACCGTGACCGGCGTTATCTGATACTACCGGCTGTAAATCTGTGAACGATTTCGCCACCCCGGGGTGGCGAAGATCTTCACGAAGTTACAGCCGGCAGTATGAGACGGCCTCTTGTCGCAGTTTGCCCGGTCGACCGTACGATTGCGTACGGTCGATCCGGTACCGACCTACACGAATTCGGGGATCTCCGACTCGGTTGCCCAGACGCCCCGCTCGGTCTGGCCGCCGTCGTAGACCGCGTCGACGAGGACGAGCAGCCGGTACACGGTCTCGGCGTCGGTGTCCTCGGCGTTGCGGACGCCAGCGATCGTGACGCGGACGATCCCGTCGATCGTACAGTCGATGCCGGTCGCGTCCGCGACGGCGTCGCGCGCCCGCTCGGAGAGGGGCGTCTCGCTCCCGCCGACACAGCGCGGGACCCGTCTGCGGTCTTCACCCTGAACGTGTAACACCTCCCCGTCGTCGTTCTCCACTCGGACGTACACGTCCGCGAACCCGTCGCACGCGCGCTCGACGGCGGCGTCGTACGCGTCGGGAGAGAGACTGAGTGTCGTCTGGTTCACCGGGAAGGGACCGTGGTGCTGCTGGAGCGCCTCGATCCCCTCTCCGATCACGTCCCGAGACCCACCCACCGATTCCATACGTCGTACTCGTCAGCGACACCAATAAAAGCAGCCAGTCGTTTGCGAGACGTGAGAACGCCCCGTTCACCCACCAAGTTGGGCCGCTGTGGGTGTTCCAGAGCGAGCGTCGCCTCAGACGTGCTCGTCGAGGAACTCGACGACCCGCGTGTAGGCCTCGATCCGGTTCTCTCGCTTGGCGATCCCGTGGCCCTCGTCGTCGAAGACCAGCAGTTCGACCGGAACGTCCTGCTCGCGGACGGCGTCGGCGATCTGTTCGGCCTCGCCGACCGGGACCCGCGGGTCGTTCTCGCCGTGGATGACGAACAGTGGCGCGGCGATCTGGTCGGCGCTGTGGATCGGCGAGACGGATTCGAGGAACCCGCGGTCGTCCTCCAGTGAGCCGTACTCGGCTTCGCGGAGCGATCTTCGCCAGTCGCCGGTGTTTTCGAGGAAGGTGACGAAGTTCGCGATGCCGACCACGTCGACGCCCGCGGCCCAGAGGTCGGGGTACTCCGTCATCGCGGCGAGCACCATGAACCCGCCGTAGGAACCGCCCTTGGCCACCAGTCGGTCGGGATCGACCGCCGGATGCTCGTGGAGCCAGTCGACGCCAGCGCGGATGTCGCGGACGCTGTCCAGCCGGTTTTCCACGTCGTCCAGTTGCATGTAGTCGGTGCCGTAGCCGCTCGATCCCCTGACGTTGGGTTCGAACAGCGCGTAGCCACGCGAGAGGAAGTACTGCTGGAGGCCGGAGAAGGAGGGCCGGCGCTGGCTCTCGGGACCGCCGTGGATGTCGACGATCACCGGGACGCCGTCGTCGGCTCTGACCTCGGCCGGCGGCAGCGAGAAGAACGCCGGAATCTCGCGCCCGTCGAAGCTCTCGAAGTGGACCAGCTCCGGCGGGACGAACGTCGAGTCGGGAATGCCGGCCGTCGAGGCGTGCGTCCAGCGGGTGGCCTCGCCCGTCTCGGTCTCGACGACGAAGACGTTCGTGTTGACCGTCCGGCCGGTGACCGTCACGGCGAAGCGCTCGGCGTCGGGTCCCCACGAGACGCCGCCAGCGATCCCGCCGGGCAGCTCCGGCGTCGGGAACGTCTCGATGGTGGTCTCGTCGGTCAACCGTCCGACGGTCAGGTCAGTGTAGCCGTCGACGTTCCGGGAGTAGGCGAGCCGTCCGGTGTCGACGTCGACGGACACGCCGTCGACGTTCCAGTCGTCGTCCGAGACGACCTCGCGGAGCGTCTCGTCGAGATCGAGGCGGGCCAGCCAGCGCAGGTCCGCATCGCTGTCGGTGACGAGATAGACGCCGTCGCCGTCGGGTGCCCACTGGGCACTCCCGTAGCGCACGTCGCCGTGGTGGGGCGTGAGGTGCTCGAAGTCGCCCGATTCCAGGTCGAGGACGAAGAGATCCTGGTCGACGTTCGAGTGGGCCTCGCCGACGAGGAGTTTCGTGTCGTCGGGCGACCAGCCGCCGACGGTGAGCCAGCCGTCGCCCTCGTGGACCAGTGTGGCCTCGTCGTCGTCCCGGCCCTGCACGTAGATGTCGAAGACGCTCTCGTCGCGGCGATTCGAGGCGAAGGCGAATCGCTCGCCGTCGTGGCTCCAGCCGCCCCAGCGGTGTTTGGCGTCCGGACTGTCGGTGAGCGACGTGATCGTGCCGTCGGCGTCGAGGCGGAACAGCTGCATCCGTTCGTCGCCCCCCTCGTCCTTGCCGAAGATCAGCTCCGGCCGTTCGGGCGAGTACGAGGCGAAGGACACGGAGTCCTCGTAGAAGGTGCGCTGCTGGGGCCAGCCGCCCGGTTCGTCGACGTTCCAGAGCTGGAACGTGCCGGTCGCGTTCATCCGGAAGGCGAGCTGTCCGTCGGGCCCGAGCGTCGCCCCGGTCGCAGATCTGACGTTGAGATAGCGTTCGAGATCGTACACGCCAGATGTCTGGGCGAGCGCGAGTATAACGGTTTGGCGCTGGCTGCAGTGATCGCACTACGGAGAGTATATATGTATATTGGTTAGAAATAAAATAATAGATATGTAATCTAGAAGTATTTTATGGCTGTCATCGAAATCAAAAATTGCAATGCCAAACCGAAGGACATTCCTCCTCACTGCGGGTTCGCTCGCGACTGTCGGAGCCACCGGCGCTGTCACTGCACAGCGACAGTCACAGAAACCGACGACCGACGTAGTCGGCGAGGCGTTCCACCAGGGACTGGTGCGAAACGGCTCCGAGGGCGCGACTCGCGCGCTCGAAGGCTTCCGACTGGAGCCGTCGGTCGAGGCGACACGGGACTTCCAGGTCAACGAGGACGTGCAGGCGGATGTCGAAGCCGAGACGAACGACACCGCCACCGAACAGGACGTGGAACCGGAGTACACGTACAACGACCCGGAAAACTCGGACTCCGAGCTGGTCGTCGGCGTCAGCGACGCGGGCGGCGACGAGGTGTGGGTCGCGGTCGGGATGACACTGGAGGGGCTCAACCGCACCATCCGGAACTCCTGGTGGTGTGACGACGCCATCGGAATCGGGTACATCAACGGAGACTGGGCCCCGGTCGGAGAACCGAGCGTCAGCGCGACGGAGCGTCACTCGGCGAAGTTCACCTCCGACGACGTGGCTCAGGACGCACTCGCCGGGACGGTCGACATCGTCAATCACAACGACTTCGGTGCCGCGGCCGGGGACTCGCTGCCCAGTGCGTCCGCGAGCCTGACCGCGAAGTTCCGGCTGCGCGACGGCGGCGAACCGAGCACGATCTGGGGATCGTACACGCACACCTTCGCCGGCTCGCCGACCTCGTCGATACAGGGCATCTCCGGCGGTGCCGGTGGCCTCTCGGTCAATCTGAGTCTGGGCGCTGCGAACGCGTGGAGTATCGCACACCCGACCGACCCAGAGGACAAACTGTAACGCCGAGCCCGCTAGGCCAGCCCGACGACGAACAGCAGGAACGCGACGCTACCGGAGACGATAGCTGCCCCGATCAGAGAGACGTTCCGGCCACGCTCCAGTCCGAACCCCCAGATCACGGCCCCCCAGAGCGAGCCGACGGCGTTGAACGCCAGCGCGATCGGGGTCCAGTTCTCGATCTGGCCGAGGAGCGTCGATTGGAACGTGGCGGGCTCCATCCCCTGGCTGATCGTCATGGGATCCATCGTCACCCACAGCGCCGCGATCGCCAGGGGCATCGTCACCAGTGCCGGGACGAAGCCCCAGGCGGCGACCGTCAGCGTGTTCCCGAACGAGCCCTGTCCGCCGGCCAGTGCCGTTCCGAGATGGAGCAGTCCGGCGACGACGAACAGAACGACCGGTACACCGACGAGCAGCGGGCCGTAGAACTGTCCCATCGCGTCGTCGATGATCGTGTCGATGTTGCGCTCGATCTCGGCGGGCTCGTCACAGCCGAAGGTGGTGTTCATCTCGGAGAAGCTCTCGTTCATCCGCCCGTCACAGAACTGGTCGGAGGGTCGGTCCGGATTGTCGACCATCACGGTGCCGTCGATCTTCGCCGTGAAGACCGCGCCGAGTCCGGCCACCATCACGAGCGTGCCGACCACGACCAGTGCGGCCACGATCAGGCCGCGATCGAACGTCGGCTCGCGGTCTGCGAAGTATCTATCCGGGCGGAGGAGGGGCGTTCGCGGGGCCATGTACGGACGGCTGCGGAGACGAATGAAATGCTTTGTGGATTCCGATGAGAGAGCGAACGTCGCGGGACCGACGGACGCCCCGGCAACGGTTGGATTTTTCACGGGCCACGTTGACCGTCAGGTATGCGCGTCGCGTTCGTCGCCATGGAGACGACCCACCACCGGGACACAGAGGGGGCCCGCCGACTCGAACGCGTCGCCCAGCAGCTGACCGAGCGGGGCCACGAGGTGACGATCTACTGCGCTCGCTGGTGGGACAGCGACCTGCGGACCTTCGAGCCCGACGACATCACCTACCGCGCGGTGACGGCGACGCCGAACGCGGCAGCGTTCGCGACGCGCCTGCCCGTTCGTCTCGCGCGCCACCCGCCGGACGTGATCCACGCCAGTCCGCGCCCGCCCGGTGGCGTCGTGGGGGCCAGCGTCGGCGGGACGATCACGCGCGCCCCAGTGCTGGTCGACTGGTTCGGCGACGAGGCGATCGGTGGCAGCCGACTGGTCGACCGCGCGGCAAAGAGCCCGGACTGCGTGGTCACGCCGTCGGAGATGGTCCGGACGACCGTCCGGGAACACGGTGCCAGCAGCGACCGGACGGCGATCGTCCCGGAGAGCATCGACATGGGGCAGATCCGAGACACCGATCCCGCAGCGACCGTCGACGTGGCCTTCGCCCATCCGTTAGACGAGAGCGCCAACGTCGAGAGCCTCCTGCTCGGCCTGGCAGAGCTCCGGGAACGGGACTGGTCGGCGAAGATCGTCGGCGACGGCCCCTACCGCGAGGACTACGAGCGACAGGTCCGCGACCTTCGCATCGAGGACCGCGTCGAGTTCGTCGGAGCCTGTGACCGCGAGGAACGAATCAGCATCTACCGGGGCGCACACGTCTTCGTCCAGACGGCCTACCGGGAGTACTTCGCCAGCGAGTTGCTGTGGGCACTCGCCTGTGGCTGTATCGGCATCGTCGAGTATCAGGCCCGCTCTAGCGCCCACGAGCTGATCGAACACCGCGAGCGCAGCTTCCGGGTCACGAGCACCCAGCAGATGGCCGACGCCATCGTCGCGAGCGGCGACTACCCCCACGAGACGATCGACGAATCGCTCGCCGAGTACGACCACGACGCCGTCCGCGAGCAGTATCTCGAACACTACCGGCGGCTGATCGAGGCCCACGGCCTGCTGTGAACGCTGCGCGCGGTGATACAACCGACACAGTGGATTCGTGAGGGCAGTGGCGAGGATCGCTCGAAGACACAAGTCGTCACTCGTCCGTATCGTCTGTGTCCGCCGCTCGTGGTCCTGGGTGCCCACCGTCGGCCGTCGCTGTCACGCCCTGAGAAGGCGTACTTGCGTCGTGGTCCGACCGCTCGCTGGCATCCGAATCGTCCCCAACAGGTGAGACAACAATTTCAGTCTCTGACTTGCCCTCGACTGCCATATCGTTCGCCGACAGCTCGGCGTCGTCCGTACCAGTGGGACTGGTCTCCGCCGACGGCTCGGCATCGACGGCGAAGCCATCGACGGTCGTCTGGAGGCGAGTCGCCCGGTCACTGAGCGTCTGAGCACTGTCCGCGATGGCAGCCGCGGAGTTCGTCTGCTCGTTCGCGGCTCCGGACACGTCCGTAGCAGTCTCGTTCATCTCGCTGCCGTGGGCCGCGACATCCGCCACCATCTCCTCGACTTCGCGGGTGGATGCCGCCTGCTCGTCGGTTAGCGCGTCGATGGACTGGACGCCCTCGTCAACGGCCTCGACGAGGTCGACGATTGCCTCTATCTCTCTGAGCCCGGCTTCGATCGTTTCGGTGCCGTCCTCGACGGTGGTCTGCATGGTCCGCATCTCTGTGGCAGCGTCGCCCGCCGAGTCCCGTACGTCCTCGACGATCTCGTCGATCTCGTGAGTCGCGGACTGGACCTCAGAGGACAACCGCTTGATCTCGTCGGCGACGACACCGAACCCATCACCGTCCTCGCCGGCTCGCGCTGCCTCGATCGAGGCGTTCAGTGCGAGCATGTTCGTCCGATCAGCGATGTCTTCGATGAGTGTCGTGATGTCGCCGACACGCTCGATATCGGCTTCGAACTGCTCGATGTCGGCGGCGGTCTCGTCGGCCTGTCGCTCGATCCTGCGCATCGTCGAGGCCGACGTTTCGGCGAGGTCACGGCCGGCGTCACCGCGCTGTGCGGCCCGCCGGGAACGGTCCGCCACCTCGTCGCTCGCGTCCGCTATCTCTTCGATCGCCTTCGAGAGATCGCTCACAGAATCGTCGATACGAGAGAGTTGCTCCTCTTGCTTTGCCGCTGCCGAGGAGATGTCCTCGATGGAGACCGAAGCCCGTTCACTCGCCTGCCTGATCGCCGCCGATCGGGTGTCGACAGTGTCACTCGCCTCGTCGACGGCCGACGCGAACGAACGGATCTCGGAGACCGTCTCCTCCAGTTGTTCGATCATCTCGTTGAACGCGGTAGCGATCGAACGCATCGCCTCGGTTTCGAGGTCGGTGTCCAGCCGCTGTGTCAGGTCGCCGTCGGCAGCCAGCTCCATGCTCTCGCCGAACTCCTGTGCGCGGGCTTCCAGCGATGTCGCGAGTGTCGACGCCTCTCGGTGGGCCGCTTCGGCCTCGGCACGAGCTTCCTGTGCGGACGCTTTCGCCTCCTCAACGCGCTGGCGTTCGGTCTCGACCGCGTCGATCTGGTCCCTGAGCGAGCGTCGCATCCGGTCGAGAGAGTCGTACACCGACCCGAACTCGTCTTCACGGCCAGTCTCGATCGGTGTCTCCAGATCGCCGTCGTCGAGGGCTGCTGCATGGGCTTCGAGATCCGAGAGCCGCCGTACCGTGTTCCGACCGATCGTCGCGCCGACAACGCCGAGACCGAGCAAGAGAACACCGAGGAGCACGACGATCCGGTCACCGACGGTCGATTTCAGCGCGTACGCCTGCTCGGACGGGACTCGATGGAGAACGGTCCAGGGTTGCCCTTCGACGCCAGAATACCCGACGGCAGTACCACCGCCAGCGCTGTGGGAGTAGAATCCGGTCGCGTTTGCCCGCTCGTCGAGCCCATCGGCCGTCGGATCACGGGTCAAGATCTGGCTGTGGTTGTCCGAGAGGACGACCCGTCCTCGATCGTTGGTCACAGATAGCGTCCCGCCCTCGTTGCTCGCCTCCCCACTCCCGAGCAGGCGCTCTGAGAGCGCCGGAAGTTCGACCACGACGACGATAGCTCGTTCGTCGTTGCTCGGTATCTGTGTGGCCACGAGCATGACCGGCGTCTCGTCGGGAGCCCGGAACGGCGGCGAGTGCTCGACGGTTCCGGCGGCACCTGCGACGGTGGTACTGACAGTCTCCGAAAGATTACCGGTGATACGATCGTCGTCGGTCGTGATCCGACTATCTCCGCTGTTGACCGTTGCCATCCCCGTCGATTCGTTGACGACGTAAGCACCGGAGATCGCCTCGCGTTCCGCGAGGCGAACGAGACGGTCACCCATCCGGAACTGGTCTCCGGAGCGGAACGCGGTCGTCCGCCGCATCGAATAGATCTCCCGGTCAGTTCGGTCGAACCAGTTGTCGATCTGATCGGCTTCACCGTGTGCTGTCGACGTGAGCCGATCGCGCGTTTCGCCGTCGAGTCGGTCGTCGACGGTCGTGTATATCGATGCCCCCGCAATGCCCGTCAGTGTGAATATCAGGAATAACAATAAACCGAACCGGTACGCGTACCGCCTCTCTATTGCGTTTCGAAGTGTTCTGAGCGGCATCAATTTACAAGATATGATATTCGTAGAAAGAAGTAGCTATGAGGGATCTATATAAGTATATACCAGGTTCAATGGAACAGTTAGATTCCGTCCGAGAGTGCTTTTTCGGCGAGTAATTCCGGCCGGGACTCTCGACAGCCGGTGACACAAGGTGTTTACTCGTCGGGCCGATACCCATCCCCAGTGACCACAGAGGACGACGCCGAGGCCGGCGGTGACGACGCGGGCGACCAGCCCGAGACGGTGACCGTCGCCGACGTGTACGACGCCATCGACGCGGTCGGCAAACCACACCTCACCCCGGCGGAAGTGGCCGCCAAGACCGGACTCACCGCCGACGAAGCCCGCGAGGCGCTTGAACGGCTGGGCGAAGACGCGGAACTGGAGCGCCAGGACGTGAGCGGCGCAGAGGCGGTCTACTACCCGCCGGATCTGGACGCGGTGACGGATCGGGAGCGCGTGATCCTCTTCCCCGACCGCCACGAGGTCGTCGTGGAACACGCGGACCAGTTCACCCGGGCACAGCTCTCGCAGTTCGCCCACCTCGTCGACACGAACCGCGCCGGCGGTGCCATCTACGAGATCCGCGAGGAGGACGTGTGGCAGGCACCCTACGAGTCCCTCGACGAGCTGCTGGCGACGATCCACGACGTGGTCGGCGAGCGCTCCGAACACTTAGAGGAGTGGGTTCGGAGCCAGTGGGAACGCGCCCGGAAGTTCCGGCTCGTCACCCACGAGGACGGCTACACCGTCCTCGAAGCCGAGAACGACGACCTGATGGGCAACGTCGCCCGCCAGAAGCTCGACGACGACGTGTTGCGCGCGCCGATTTCGGACTCGGAGTCGTGGGTCAACGAGGAGATGACCGCCCAGCTGAAACGGACGCTGTACGAGGCCGGCTATCCCGTCAGAGACGACCGCGATCTCGAGGACGGCGACGCGCTGTCGGTCGAACTGGGGCTTCCCCTGCGGGACTACCAGGCCGACTGGGTACAGCGCTTCCAGGAGCAGGGGTCGGGCGTGTTCGTCGGCCCGCCGGGATCGGGCAAGACCGTCGCGACGATGGGCGTGATGGAGGCGGTCGGCGGCGAGACGCTGATTCTCGTGCCGTCGAGGGAATTGGCGAGCCAGTGGCGCGACGAACTCCTCCTGCACACGGATCTCGACGAGAGCCAGATCGGCGAGTACCACGGCGGCGAGAAGGCGATCCGACCGGTGACGATCGCGACCTACCGCACCGCCGGGATGGACCGCCACCGCAAGCTGTTCGACGAACGGCGCTGGGGACTGATCGTCTACGACGAGGTCCAGCACATCCCCGCCGACGTGGCCCGCCGGAGCGCCCGCCTGCAGGGCAAACACCGCCTCGGGCTGACCGCGACGCCGGTCCGCGAAGACGATAAGGAAGAGGAGATCTTCACGCTCGTGGGCCCGCCGATCGGCACGGACTGGTCGGCGCTGTTCGACGCCGGCTTCGTCCAGGAGCCGGAGGTCCAGATCCGCCAGATTCCCTGGAGTGACGACGAAGTGGCCGACGAGTACGTCTCCGCGGTGGGCCACGGCCGCCGCCAGACCGCCGCGACGAACCCCGCGAAGATCGACGAGATCCGCCACCTCCTGACCGAGCACCCCCACGCGAAGGCGCTCGTCTTCGTCGAGTACCTCGACCAGGGCGAGGCCATCGCCGCAGAGCTCGACGTCCCTTTCATCAGCGGGGAGACCCGCCACGCCGAGCGCGAGCGCCTGTTCGACGAGTTCCGACGCAACGAGCGGGACACGCTCGTGATCTCCCGGGTCGGCGACGAGGGGATCGACCTCCCGGACGCCGAACTGGCCATCGTCGCCTCGGGACTGGGTGGGTCCCGCCGCCAGGGCGCCCAGCGAGCGGGCCGGACGATGCGCCCCGTCGGCGACGCGCAACTGTACCTGCTGGCGACCCGTGGGACCGAAGAGGAGGACTTCGTCCGCCAGCAGATGCGCCACCTCGCGTCGAAAGGGATCCGCGTGACCGAGCAGGACGCCGAGGCCGTCGGGGAGCGCTCTGGTCGAGCGGAAGACGACGCAGGCGACGAGTAATCCCTCCTTTGATGCGGTGGCGCACGCTGTCGCTCGCTTCGTCGAGCGACGACACTGTGCGAGGGATGAGTGAGTGAGCACAAGCGAGCGACAGTGCGCGCCACAGCGTGCTCGGTTAGCCTTCGTCGACGAACGACCCAGGCTCGTCGGCGGCTTCGACCACGTTCACGGCGGTCACGGCCTCGGGCACATCGTGGACGCGAACGATGTCGGCCCCGCGCTCGGCGGCCAGGGTCGTCCCGGCGATGGTGGCGTCCAGGCAGTCCCCGGCCTCGGCTCCGACGAGTTCGAACATCGACTTGTGGGAGTGACCGACCAGGATCGGGCAGCCCAGCGACTGGAACTCTTCGAGTCGGCCCAGCAGTTCGAAGCTCTCGGCCGCCGATTTGCCGAATCCCAGCCCCGGATCGACCACGATCTGTTCGCGGTCGAGGCCCGCTTTCTCGGCCAGCAGGACGCGTTCGGTCAGCTGGTCGATGCAGTCCTCGACCACGTCGTCGTAGTCGACGGCGCTGTCGGGATCGACCGGTACCTCGATGCTGTGCATCACGACGACGGGCACGTCGTAGTCTGCGGCGACGAGGCGCATCTCGGGGTCTTCGAGCCCGGACACGTCGTTGAGGATGTCCGCACCGGCGTCCAGCGCGGCGCGGGCGACCGGTGCCTTGCGTGTGTCGACGGCGACGGCGGCGTCGAGGTCGGCGAGGCGCTCGATCACCGGGACGATGCGCTCGATCTCCTCCTCGACGGGGATCTCGTCCGCGCCGGGGCGGGTGGACTCGCCGCCGACGTCGAGGACGTCGACGCCGGCCGCGACCATCGACTCGGCGCGGGAAACGGCGTCCTCGACGGCGTCGTACTCCCCGCCGTCGTGGAAGGAGTCCGGCGTGATGTTACAGATCCCCATGACTGCGGTGCCGTCGTCCCAGGGATAGCCCCGGTCTCGATCGGGCTGCTGGATGTCCAGCGCGGTCCGGAGTTCGTCGGCCAGCGACGCGAGGCCGTACGGTTGGCCGTCGAGCTTGTCCGTCAGGCGGCGGAACTGGGCCATCGTCCCCATCAGGAGTACGTCCAGCATCTCCTCGTCCTGGTCGTTCAGCCCCGAGGTCGCACAGTCCCCACCCAGCGAGAGCAGCTCTTCTTTGAGGTACTGTGCCTGTCGGGGCTGGACCCGCGTCTTGAGGAGGCGGTGGACCGCCTTGCCGCGCATGCGCCACGCACCGGCGTCGGTGACGTGGGCGGCGTCGATCGTCTCGCGTGCCGACGCCACGCCGTCGACCCGCTTGGGAATCGTCGGCCGGATCCAGCGCTGGCGAGCCTCTGCGACGGCGTAGAGCGAGCCCGTGACCAGCACACAGTCGTCCTCGCCGGCCCCATCGAGGGCGACATCGAACGCGCCGGCCACGTCGCTGCGCGTCTCGACGCTGGCCGCAGTCTCGTCTCGGAACGCCTTCGCGACCACCTGCTCGTCTTCGGCCCGGTCTCGGTCGGGCTCGCAGGCGACGACGTGGTCGGCCCCGTCGAGTGCGCCCGCGATGGCACGCAGGTCCTTGTCGACCATCGACCCCGCGACGACGTGGAGCTCGTCGTAGTCGAACGCGGCCAGCGTCTCGACGACGCGTTCGACGCCGCCGGGGTTGTGCGCGCCGTCCAGTACCACCAGGGGATCCCGTCCCATGATCTCGAAGCGACCGGGCCAGTGGGCGTTTCGCAGGCCGCGTGCGATCGTCGCCTCGTCGACATCCGAAACCTGGCGACACAGCGTCGCGGCGATCCCGGCGTTGATCGCCTGGTGGGCACCGAGCAGCGGGAGCTTCGTCTCGACGCCCCACTCGTCGCCCGCGATCGAGACCGATCCCTCCAGTCCCTCGCGGCCGTGGTCGGTGACCGACACGTCGCCGGCCTCGCCGTCAGCGGTGTCTGCGACGGTGACCACGTCGCCGGCCACGTCCCGGACGGCGTCGAGCGCATCGCCCTCTGTGGCAGTCACGAGCGGGCGGTCCGCGGGCGCGACGTGTGCCTTGTCTCGGGCGATCTCGCCGACCGTGTCGCCCAGGATGTCCGTGTGTTCGAGCGTCACCGTCGTCACCGCGCTGGCGACGGGGTCGACGACGCTGGTGGCGTCGAGCTTGCCACCGATGCCGACCTCGATGACCGCCACGTCGACCGACTGGCGCTCGAACTCCCAGTAGGCCAGTGCCGTCAGCGTCTCGAAGAGCGTCGGCGAAGTGCCGTCGGCCGCGCGGTCGGTGACGTACGGCTCGACCGATTCGACGAACTCGACGATCGCCGACTCGGTGATCTTCCGGCCGTTGACCCGGATGCGTTCCCGAACGTCGTCTAGGTGTGGCGAGGTGTACAGGCCCACGTCGAGCCCCGCCTCCCTGAGCGTCCGTTCGACCATGCGAGCCGTGCTTCCCTTGCCGTTCGAGCCGGCGATCTGCACGCAGTCGAGCGAGTCGTGCGGGTCGCCCAGCTGGGCCAGCAGCGACCGAGTGGCCTCCGTGCCCGGTCGGAGCGCGAATCGGCGGAGATCGAAGAGGAAGTTCGCCGCCTCGTGGAACTTCATGCCCAAAGCAATCCGGTGGGCGCGCTTTAGAGTGGCGGTTATAGTAGCCATTGAAAATCAATGCACACCCGATCGCACGATGGCAGTGCGATCGGTGTGTAAATCGTTTCAATTGTTACTATAGCGGCGTGTCACAGTCGACACAGTATCACTTCCCGAGCGCGTCGTTGACCGCGTCGATCAGCGTCTCGTTGGGGTCGTGACCGGAGGCCCAGTACATGATGGGGTGGCCCCGCTCGTCTGCGTAGTCGGCCTTGACCGCGACCGACTCCTCGTCGTCGTAGCTCAGCAGGCTACTGCCGTCGAACTTGTAGGGCACCTTCGCCTCGTCGTCCCAGTAGCGGGTGTGGCCCCCGAACTGCTGGTCGATGTCGGCGAAGCCGGTGGCCCCGCCGCTGCCTCCGAAGGGCTGGAGCAGCCCGTCGTTGGCCGTGCTCTCGACGCCGGTGAACTCGCGGCCGTAGAAGGCCAGTCCCATGACGAGCTTCTCCGCGGGCCATCCCTGCTCGCGCATGTACGTGAGGGTGTTGTGGATCGAGTCGTCGCTGTCGGCTCCGGAGGTGGCGTACAGCGGCGAGTTGTGGTTGGTCTCGTCGACCCAGACCGGCGAGTGCATGTCGTAGGTCATCATCTTCGCGTAGTCCAGCGCGTCGGCGAGCCGGTCGTGGGGGAGTCCGGAGAGATGTGACTCCGCGTGGTTCAGCGCCGCTGTGAGGTAGTACTCGGTGTCGTCCTCGGCGGCGGCCGCGTCGAACTGTCGGCGACACTCCTCGATCAGCGCGGCGAAGTTCTCCTCGTCGTCGGGGTACGACGTGAGTCCGTCGGGACCGTACGGACCGGGGAACTCCCAGTCGATGTCGATGCCGTCGAGATCGCGGTCACGCAGGAGCGCGACACACTCGCTGGCGAACGTCTCCCGGCTCTCCCGATCGCTCGCCAGTTCCGGGAACCCCTGGGAGTTCTTCCAGCCGCCGATCGAGAGGAGCGTGGTGACGCCGTCGATACCCCCGGCGTCCCACGGTGCCGAGACGGAGCCGTCGGCGCTGACGCTGCCGAACGTCTGGATGACGTGGGTGAGCTTGTCGGCCGGGGCTGCCCCCTGGAACTCGTAGGCCATGACCGGGTGCTCGTCCCAGCCCGGCGAGGACCCGTCTCCCTCGGAGACCGACACCGTCGTCGTGGCCGAGTCACTGGCCCCCGAGCCGTCGGTGACGGTCAGGCTGACGGCGTACTCCCCGGCGTACTCGAACGACCGCGTGTGTTCGACGCCGGTCACCGTGTCGCCGTCGATGGTCCACTCGTAGTCCAGCGCGTCGCCGTCGGGGTCCGAGGAGTCGGCCCCGGAGAAGGTCACCGTCTCGCCCGGCGTCGGTGCCGAGGGAGTGACGCCGACGACGGCCGTCGGTGCCCCGTTCTCGTCGCCGTCGGAGCCGTCGTCGCTCTCGACCAGTGCCCAGACGGTCGCGTCGGCGGCGGGCTCGGTCCCTTTCGTCCACCACGCCGCCTCCCAGACGGAGCCGTCGTGAGTCACCCGGTCCCCGCCACTGTAGGCGACGCTGGCGTCCCAGGCCGGGTACGAGCCGTCGCCGGAGTCGTCACCGCCACCGTCGTCGGCGTCGATGCGTTCCCAGACCGCCGCGTCCGTCGACGGGGGCGTCCCCTGGGTCCACCAACTGGCCTCCCAGACGGAACCGTCGTAGGTCACTCGATCCCCGCCGGTGTAGACCGTGCCGTCGTCGTAGGCCGGGGGTGATTGCTGTGCCGCTGCTGTGCCAGCGCCGGTCAACGCTGCGACCAGCGCCGAGGCGTTCCGAAGAACGTCGCGTCGTGTTTCTCTCATAGGTACGAACGGCCGACCGATCGGGGCGCTCCGCCGGAGAACCCGGCGCCCAACATCCCCCCGCGTCGGTGGCTAGACAGTAACACACGAAGAACGGGAATAATACTGTCGGTGCGAATCGAAATAATGTGTCGAAAGAGAGAACGACCACCAGTCGCTTCGCTCCTCGCCGCCGGCTTTCGCGTCGCGGACCGGTCAGCGATCGCGGTCGTCGGGCCGCTGGACGCGGCGCAACACGGCACCACCGAGCGACAGCAGGGCCATTCCGACCAGCGGCGCGGCGTCGACCGTCTCCCCGTCGGCCGCCGACCGAGATCGCTCGGGGCTCGGCTCGTCGGCGTCGCCGAACGGCCCCGGTAGCGTCCCCACGTCCGGGATCGGAACGTCCGGCAGCGTTTCGCCGGACCGCCGACGGTACACCACCACGGCGAGAACCGTCAGCAGCACCACTGCGGTGCCAGCGGCGGCCACCAGGAGCGTGCGACGCCCGCCGTCGCTCGCTTCTGGACTGTCATCGGCGGCGTTCTGATCGCCGGCACCGGGCGGCGGCGTCTCGCCGACGCGTGGGCCGGTCCGCTCGCCGTGCGGTTCGCTCGCACGCTCGTCGTCGATCTCGTCGGGCTCGAACGCCGCTGGCACGGACGGCTCGACGCCGAGCGATTCGAGGAGGGCACGCATCGCCTCGGCGTCGACGTCGAAGCGAAACACGCTGAACTCGTCGGTCATACGATTACCGACGGCGGGCCGCGGTATAAAATCAGCGTGCTACTCGGCGTCGGATTCGAGTTCGGTACTGGTGGTTCCGCTGTCGGCCGCTCTTCGGGCCGTCGTCTGCTCCCCGCCAGCGGCGAGGTCGGCCTCGATCTGGTCTCCGGCCGACGCGACCGCGTCGTCGGCCTCGGCCAGCAGTGCCTGCAACCGGCGCTCGTACTCGACCTCCGTGATCTCGCCGTCGACGTAGCGCTCTTTCAGCCGCTCGCGCCTGGTCTCCGTCGAGACGGCGAAGCGGTCGGCGAGTGCCAGTCGAGACAGCGGCGGGACGATTCGCTCGGCGCGTTCGAAGCCGTCGGCGACACGGTCGTTCTCGGGCAGAGAGGGCAGCGACGCCCGGCGTGCGAGGGTGACGAGAAAGGCCAGTGCGAACGCGACGTCTGCGGCGACCAGGAGGGCAGCGATCGACAACACGAGCGCCACGTCGCCCAGCACGGCACCGAGACCGGCACCGCCGGCCAGTCCGGCGAGGACCGCGACCAGCCCGACACCGACGGTCCCGACGGCGAGGACCGTCGTCACCGCGACGAGCGCGAGCAACAGCCAGTGGCGATTGCGGCTAAACCAGGACACGGGCGGGCTTGGAGCGGCGGCGATAAAAACGCGCGGTGACAGCGTCGTACGGATCGCTGTCGATCGGTACCGGATCGACCGCACGACTGCACGCGATCGACCGGGCAAGCGGCGACGAGACTCCGGATCACTCCGCTTCGGGCTCGTCGTCGAACAGCCGTCGCATGACTCGCTGTTGGCCCAGTCGGAGGTGGCGGTTGACGGTCGGCTGGGACACGTCGAGCATCGCCGCGAGTTCCTGGCCGGTCGTGTCGCGCGGCCAGTTGAAGAACCCCGAGAAGTAGCCCGTCCGGAGAACCTCCCGCTGGCGGTCCGTCAACGCCCCCAGGATCGACTCGGCGAGCGCGGGGTCGGACTCCGGAGAGCGTGCGCGTTCGCGTCGGCTGACCAGTTCGACCGTGCCGTCGTCGGTGAGCGTCTCGACGAACGAGCGCACGTCCACCGAGGTCGGCACGTCGACCTCGATGTCGATGCCGGACCCCTCGGCGGCGATCTTTCGCACTCGCCCGCCCTGCCGGGCGAGTCGAGCGAGGACCGTCTCGCCCCGGATCGTCACCTCGAACACGCCGCCGTCCTCGCTCTCGGAGACGAGGTGGTGGTCGGCGATCGTATGCCGATCGGCGAGCAGCTCCGAGACGGTCGCGGGAGCACAGCCACTCACCCGGACGAACAGTCGAGTCTCGTCGGACGAAACGGTACCCACGCCCTCGTAAGTGACCGTACAGCCGCTCTCGAACGCGATGTCGAGCAGCGGGTCCGTCGTGTCCTCGACGCACAGTTCGAGCGCGGTCAGCGTGTCGGCGTTGAGCGCCTGCCGGGTCGTGATGCTCGTGATCGCGTTGGCGATGCTCGTCCCCAGCTCCGCGAACACGGCTGTCTCGAACTCGCCGAACACGTCCGGCTCGTCGGCGTACACCGCCAGCACGCCGTACTGGTAGTCGTCGAGCGAGACGGGGACCGCGAGCGCCGACTGGTGACCCACGGCGAGTGCCGCTCGTCGCCACGCCGCCTGCTGGACGTTCTGGGCGATGTTCGAGACCGCGACCGGCTCGTCGTCCACCGCCGCCGAGACGGCCGGGTCGGAGTGCGTCGCCGAGCGGTCGAACGAGGGCGTGTCCAGATACGACTCGCCCTCACCGGCCCACGCACGGGCCTGGAGCGTCTCGCCGCCGGAATCGAACGACCCGATCCAGGCGAAGGAGATGTCCTCGTCGTCGACCAGCCGCTCGCACACCGCCGCTTCGAGCTGGTCTCGATCGGTCGCACCGATGAGGGTCTGATCGACGGAGCGGATCGTCTCGTTGGCCCGGATCTGGCGTCTGAGCCGCTCGTTCTGGGCCTCGATCTCGGCCTCGCGCTCGCGCAGCGTGGCCTCGCTTTCGAGTCGCTCGAAGGCGGCCGCCGCGGTCGCGACCAGCGTCTCGACGAGGGAACGATCTCTCTCACCGATCTCGCCGGCCTCGTCGAGTGCGGCGAAGACGCCGTGGCTCCCGATCGGCACCACGATGCCGGTGTCGACCGCGTCGACGAAAAGGCCCGACTCGCCGCTGGTGTCGACGCCTTCGAGGACGCTCTGGGTCCCGGTGACGTAGGCGTGCCAGAGGAACGACTCCGTCCCCGGCCCGACGGCATCCGGCTCGCCGCCACAGAGCGCTTCGAAGCCCGGAGACACCGAGGCGGGTTCGAGCAGGTTCGTCGTCTCGTCGTACAGGTAGATCCCGACCGCTGCCTGGTCGAGCAGCGATGCGGCCGTGTCGACGATCAACCGGGTGGCGTCGTCGATCGACTCCGTCGTCAACAGCCCGCGCGCCGAGTCGTGGAGCGACTCCAGCGCGAGTTCGCGTTGCTTCTGTGCGGTGATGTCCTGGACCGAGCCCCTGATCTCGACGACAGTGCCGTCTTCGAGAACCGGCTCTCCGATGGTGTGGACCCACCGCTGGGTGCCGTCGGGAGTGTCGAGTCGCAGTTCCTGCTCCCACCCGATCCCGTGGTCGAGCGCGCGCTCGATGGCGTCGCGGTGTCGCTCCCGATCGTCGGGGTGGTAGAACTGGGGCATCGCCTCCACCGAGCGGGCCTCGTCGTCGGCCAGCCCGAAGATGTCGAACAGTTTGTCGGTCCACGTGGTGTCGACGGCCGCGCCGTCCTCGACGACCGCCGCCCAGCCGCCGATCGCCGCCATCTCTTCGGCTCGCGAAAGCAGGTCCGTCGTGCGTTCGAGCTGGCGCTCCCGGCGCTTTCGCTCGCTGATGTCTCGCCCGATTCCCGCGACGAGCTGGTTCCCGTCCGGGTCTTCGAGAGCGACGGCGACGAACTCGTGTGGGACCTGCTCGCCGTCTTTGGTCAGGTAGGGAACCTCGACCACCGCGTCACCGGTCGCTTTCGTCTCTTCGATCGCCGCCTCGATCTCGCTGCGGTGTTCGGGCGCGAAGAAGTCCGTCGCGTGCATCGATTCGATCTCCGCGTCCGAGTAGCCCGTCACCTGCGTGTGTGCGCTGTTCCAGCGCTGGAGGGAGCCGTCCTCGTCGAGGACGTAGAACACGTCGTCGACGGCGTCGAGGATGTCTTCGGTGAACTCCCGGTAGCGGTCGAGTTCGCGCTGGTGTTCCCGGAGCTGGCGCTCCTGGCACTTGCGCTCCGTGATGTCCTCCATGACGGCCATGATCCCGGTGATCTCGCCGTCGACGTCTCGCAGCGGGGCCGCCGAGAGGCTCACGTCGATCAGTGTGCCGTCCGTGCGGCGTCGTCGCGTCTCGACGCTGCTGATCGACTCGCCGGACAGCAGCCGCTCGCGGAACGCGTCGAACTCGGACTCCCTGTCGGCCGGGACGAACGGCAGCGTGTCGCCGACGACCTCCGACTCGCTCCAGCCGAAGATGCGCTCGGCGGCGGGGTTCCACAGCTCGACGACGCCGTCCGGGTCGGTCAGAATGAGGGCGTCGGGCGAGGCGTCGATGAGCGTGTTGAGCCGCTCGTTGGTCCGGCGAAGCTCGCGCTCGCGTGCCTTGCGATCGGTCACGTCGGTGACGACGCCCTCCAGGGCTCGGACGGTCCCGTCGTCGTCGTAGATACCGACGCCGCGTTCCCACAGCCACCGACGCTGCCCGTCGGCGGTCTCGATCGGATAGGTGACCTCGAACTGTTCGTGTTCGTCGACAGCGCGCTGGACCGTCTCCCACAGCTCGTCGTTGTCGCCGACGATGATGTCTTCGGCCCAGTTGACCGCCCCGCTCCGGATCGCCGCTGGCTCGTACCCCGTCAGCTCCCGGCACCCGTCGCTGACGAACTCGAAGGGCCAGTCGGGTTCGTTTCGACAGCGATACACCATCCCCGGGAGGTTGCTCATCAGGGTCGCGAGCTCGCGCTTGCGCTCACGCAGCTTTCGTTCGCGTGCCTGTCGCTCGGTGATGTCCTTGCTGATCCCCATGACGCCGATGATCTCGCCCGACTCGTCTCGGTACGGGTACTTGTTGTCGAGGAAGGACCGGCGCTCGCCGTCGATCTCCGCCGTCGTCGTCGTCGTCACGGTTTCGCCCGACGACAGGACGTTGCGGTCCTCCGAAATGAGCGCCTCGGTGGTCCCGCTGTCGAAGAGTTCGTCGTCTCGCTTCCCCAGAATCTCCGCCGGCTCGCGGTCGAACAGCTCCGCAGTCGCCTCGTTGACGAACTGGTAGACGCCGTCCGAGTCCTTGATGTATATCTGGTTGGTCGTGTTCTGGACGATCGCCTCCAGCTTCCGTTCGTGTTCCTTTCGCTCGGTGACGTACTGCGTGACGCCGATCAGCCCACACACCTCGCCGTCGGGTCCTCGCCAGGGCACTTTGGAGGAGACCACCCACTCCTCTGCCACGGGATTGTACTCCTCTTTCCCGATGATCGGTTCGCCCGACTCGATGACCTGCATGTCGTCGGCGTAGGTCTGTCGGGCCAGCTCCTCGTCGTAGATGTCGAGGTCGGTCTTGCCGCGGTACCACTCCTCGTCGTCCGGGAACTCCGTCACCCGGTCGGAGACCGACTTGCGGAGGTGTCTCCCCGCCTCGTCTTTGACGTACAGGGAGACGGGCAACTCCTCGAACAGGGAATCGAGCATCGAGGCGTGTCGCTCCAGCGTCTCCATCCGTTCGCGGCGCTCGACGGTCTGGCTGATCCACCGACCCACGAGATCGACGAAGGCCTTCTCTGCGTGGCTGAACGGACGCTCTCGGGGCTCCGGGCCGACGAAACAGAGCGTCCCGTACAGTTCCCCATCGACGAGTAGCTTCGAGCCGATGTAGCTGCGCACGTCCGAGTCCGCGTACTCGGAGTCGTCGAGGTCGCTCGCCGCGGCCGTGTCGGCGATACCGAGCACGTCGTCGGACGTGATCGTCCGACGACAGAGCGTCTCGGAGAGGTCGAACACGCTCTCCTCGGCGACGAGCGGGCCGGTCGCCCGCTCGATCTCGTAGCGCCCGTCGGCCTGGTCGATCTGTGCGATGAAGCCGGTCTCGACCCCGAGTCGCTCACAGCCCAGTTCGAGCAGCCGGTCGAGTTTCGCGTCGTCGTCGAGCGCCGGATCGCTCGTGATCTCGTAGATCGAACGGCGAAACGCCTCGTCGGTCTGGTCCTCGGCGTCGGTCGCAGTGACGAGGTCGTCGATCGCGTCGTACAGCGCACCGATCTCGTCGTCGCGGTCGGTCGTGAACGTGACGTCGTCCGCGCCGGCTGCCACGCGACGCACCTTCTCGGTCAACTGTGCGATCGGATCGTCGGCGTCGCCCCGGACCGCCAGGCCGACCAGTCCGGTAAGCACGAACGCGATCGAGAACGTGTCAAACCCCGTCACGCCGCCGGAGACCGAGAAGAACCACTCCCCGCTGGCCGCCCCGACGAACGGGACCACGTCGTGCCAGAGTGAGATCATGTGTCTAAGTTAACAACGGACGATAATGACTTGCAGGGGTCACGCGGACGAGCCCGCGCGTCGCAGTCGAACACTGATACGGACGGTTGTAGGCGTTTACCCAGTCGACCACACGACGGCGTGCGGTCGATCTGGTAAAGACCTACAACTTTCCGTATGAGAGGGTCCCGCGACACCGGCAGTGAAACCACACGGCGGAGCCGGGGCGACGGCGAGACGCTATATGTATAGCCCAGAGACACCGCTGCCACGAATACAGTTCTAGGGGAAGCCAAAGGAGACAGCGGGCTACGTTTCAATCAGAAATGACGACCACATCCGTGAAACGCCACGCGCAAACACCGTCGCTGCGCGTCGTCGACGCAGTTGCAGCCGAAACCGACACCGATCCGACCGAACTCACGCCGCTTGGCACAGTCATCGACGCCGACGCGCTCGACGCACTCGTCTCGTCTGCCGGCGACCTCTCCGTGAACTTCGAGTACGAAGGTTACCGAATCTCGATCGACAGCGACGACCAGCTCGCGCTCGAACCGCTGTCGGAGGAGATCTGAGGATGTCGACGAACGAATCGACACAGGCCGACGACGAGCAGATCCGCGAAACCTACGAGGAGTACGTCATCCGAGGCGAGAGCGTCGCGATGATCGCGGATCCCGAGCGCACCCACGCCTGGATCCAGTCGGACGTGACCGTCGAAATCGAGCAGTGAACCCACCGCCGTGTCGTCCCGGCCAGTCCAGCTCGACAGATCCACCAATGGACACGACCACCGAGACGCTAGTTCGGCCCACGAGCGCGCGACCGGCGACAGCCCTCTGTGTCGACGACGACCGCGAGTACCTGTCGGCGATCGAACGAGCCTTCGAGGATCGCGACGAGCTCCAGATTCGCGTCGAGACCGACCCATCGGCCGTGCCCGACCGGCTCGACGGCGTCGAGTGTCTGGTCAGCACCGTCCGACCCGACGGCCCTGACGGGCGCTCGCTGCTGAGAGCGGTCCGGGAAGTCGCCCCGAACGTCCCGTTCTTGTTTCACTCGGCCGTCCCCTTCGAAGAGATCGATCGGGACGCCCTGTGGGACGGTCCGACGGACTACCTCGAAAAGGGCTCGGGCGACTCCCACATGGCACTCCTGGCGTATCGCATCGGCCGACTCGTCGGGCAACACCGCCTGACTGCGAGCGCGCGGCGCTGTCACGAGGCCCTCGAAGCGAGCCGCGAGGCCACGCTGATGGTCACGCCAGACGGTGCGGTGACCTTCGCCAACAACCGACTCGCGACGGAACTGTCCGCGTCGCCGGCCGAGCTGCGCGGCCGAGAGTGGACCGAGCTGCTATCGGAGGCGTCCATCCAGCGACTCCGGACAGAGGCGTTCCCCGTCGCCGCCGACGGGTGGAGCTGGACCGGACAGACGACGCTCGCTACCGACACCGACGAGCCGAGCAGTTCGCGGACGACGCTGTCGACGCTCGACGACGGGAGCGCGATCCTGGTGTTTCACGAACTGGATCGGACCGACGAGTAGCGTAATCGAGCACGCGCCCGACGGACAGATTCCGGACGAGCAGCGACTGCAGAACGCGATCCCGAGACGCGTCGATCAGTCGTGTCGGAACGACCGCTGGCCGGTAAGGACCATCGCCACGTCGTGTTCGTTCGCGGCCTCGATGACCATGTCGTCGTTCTTCGAGCCGCCCGGCTGGATGACCGCCTCGATGCCCGCCTCGGCGGCGGCTTCGAGGCCGTCCGGGAACGGGAAGAAGGCGTCGCTCGCCATGACCGCGCCGTCGGCGTCCTTGCCCTGGGCGTGCTCGTCGGCCTTCATCGCGGCGAGGCGGACGGCGTCGACCCGAGAGACCTGGCCCATCCCGATGCCGACCGTCTCCGTGCCCTTGGCAAAGAGGATGCCGTTCGATTTCACGTGCTTGAGCGTGTGCCAGGCGAACAGCATCGACTCGATCTGCTCGTCGGTGGGCTCGCGGTCGGTGACGACTTCGAGGTCGTCGGCCGTGAGGTGCTGGGTGTCCCGCTCCTGGACGAGGCGGCCGCCGACGAGTGGTTTCTCCGTGATCGGCTCGGTCACGTCGTAGTTTTCCGGCCGGCCGGACTCGCCCGTCCGGCCGTCTCCAACGTCCAGCACGCGCAGGTTCTCCTTCTGGAAGAGCACGTCGAGCGCGTCGTCGGTGTAGCCCGGCGCGACGACGATCTCCTTGAAGGAGTCGACGATCTGCTCGGCCGTGGCAACGTCGCACTCGCGGTTCAGCGCGACGATGCCGCCGAAGGCGCTCTGGGGGTCCGTCGAGAGGGCCCGCTCGTAGGCCTCGGCGACGGAGTCGGCGGTCGCACAGCCGGCGGGATTGGTGTGCTTGATGACGGCGGCGGCCGGCTCGTCGAACTCCTTGATCAGATTCAGGGCTCCGTCGGCGTCGTTGTAGTTGTTGTAGCTGAGTGCCTTCGCGCCCTCGTTGAGCTGGTCGGCGTGGACGACGCTGGCCTCTTCGGTCGTCCGGTCGGCGTACACCGCGGCGTCCTGATGCGGGTTCTCCCCGTAGCGCAGGTCGGCGGTGCGGTCGTTGCTGACGAGCCGGCGCGCGGGGAACGGACCGCCGTCGTCGCCCTCGACGGTGACGCTGTGGGCGTCCCAGTCGACGGTGACGCGGTCCTCTGCGAACCACTCGATCGCGCGCGGATACGCAGTGAACTCGCCCTCGTAGAGGACGCGCTCTTTGAGGTCGGCCACGTCGTCGCCGTCGTACACCGGGATCGGTTCCTGCGTGACGATCGGGCCGTCGTCGACCTCCTCGTCGACGACGTGGACGGTACAGCCGGTGGTCTTGACTCCGGCGTCGAGCACCTGCTCGTGGGCGTCCATGCCCGGGAAGGCGGGCAGCAGCGACGGGTGGACGTTCAGCGTCGTGGGCACCTCGTCGAGGAACGTCTCCGTGAGGACTCGCATGTAGCCGTCCAGACAGACCAGATCGAAGTCGTACTCCTCGATGGCGTCCAGCACGCGCAGTTCGTGGGCTTCCCGCTCCTGGTCGTCGGGGCGCTCGACGACCTCGGTGGGAATGTCGCGCTCGGCGGCGGCCTCTATGACGGGCGCGTCGGCGTCGTTCGTGAGCACGACCGCGAGCTCCGCTCCACCGGGCGCGCGGTCGGCGACGTTCATCAGGTTGCGGCCACGGTTGCTGGCCAGACCGGCGATTTTCATGGTCGAGAGGGCGCGGCGGGCGCGCAAAGTAATTGCGGTGTCGGAATGACACAATCGACACGGTTCGGCTCGACAGTAACGCTTTCAGGGACCGCCGCCGAGCGACGTGATATGACCGAAGCTGAGCGCCCGTGGGCACAGCTGGCGCTCGCCGTCGGCGGCCTCTGCTGGATCGGCTGGAGCCTGGCGACGATCGTCACCGGATCCGCCGACGGATCCGTCCGGCTCCTCGTCGGCGCGTCCGGATTCGTACTGGCGGTCGGACTGCTCGGCGTCGTCCTCCGGCTTCCCTGGATCTACCAGTTCCCCGGCGGCGAGGGCTGTGGGTTCGCACTGCTGGGCGGCCTCGCCTTCGCCGTCGGCCAGTGGTCGAGGGTGCTGCTGGGCGGGACCGGGTGGTTCGCCGAGGGCATCGTCGCGCTGGGCGTCCTCGGACTGTCCGGCGGGACCGTCCTGCTGGCCGCCGGTGTCGTCCGGGCTCGCCGGGTCCCGCCCTGGCTCGGCGTCGCCCTGCTCGTCGGAACCGTACTGTTTCTCGGGTTCGGGAACGGGGACGGGCTGCGTGCGTGGCTCGCACCGCCGCTGGGCCTGGCGTGGCTCGCGCTCGGGGGCTACCTCCTCCGGTACCCGGAGCAGCCCTCGGGCCACCTCGAACCCAGCGCGATCAGCCGGTGACCTCGTCCAGCGAAAGACATTCTACGGCGGCCAGTGATAGCCGAGTCATGCCCGACCGTGATCCCGTACAGGAAAGACTGGCCGGCGAGGACCTCTACGACGTGGCCGAGTGGGACGCTCGATCGCTGTTGGATCGATTCTCCGTGGCGCTGTACGGCCTCTTACACGCGAGTCGTCGCTGGGCGCTGCTGATCGTCGCGCTGGTCCTGTTCGTCGTCCAGCTCGGGTTCGCCGGCCTGCTGGTCGTGCGCGAGCCGAACCTCGGCGTCCTAGCGCTGCTGTCTGCCGTCCCGGCGGTCGCGCTCGTCGCGTACGTCTGGTACGGCGACCCGACTCGGCGGGAACCGATCGACACGCTGGCGATCACGTTCGTCCTCGCGGTCGTCTTCGCGGCGATCGCAGCACTGATCAACACGCTGTTGAGCGGCGTCTTCGAACTGATCCCGATCGTCGGCCTCCCGCTCTTTTTCTTCCTCGTGGTCGGCCCCATCGAGGAGACCGTCAAGTGGCTCGCGATCCGGACCTACGCCTACGAGACCGAGAGCTTCGACGCCGTCGTCGACGGGGCGGTGTACGGTGCCGTCGCCGGACTCGGCTTCGCGACGATCGAGAACGCCCTCTACATCGCGCAGGGCTACCTACAGGCCGCCAGCCTCGGTGAGATGGTACAGCTCCAGCAGGCCATCGGCACCTCGCTGAGCCGATCGCTCGTGGGGCCGGGCCACGTGCTGTACTCCGCGTTCGCCGGCTACTACCTCGGACTGGCGAAGTTCAACCCCGACAATCGCGGGCCGATCGTGGTCAAGGGGATCGTCGTGGCGGCGCTGATCCACGGGGCGTACAACACGCTCGTTTCGACGCTGCCCTCGATCCTCCCCTGGAACATCGTGACGCTGCTGGCCTTCGTCGTCGTCTTCGACGGCGTCGTCGGCTACGCGCTGTACCGGAAGCTATCGCGCTATCGGTCGTACTACGCCCGAGCGAACGAGGCGACGGACGCAGTGACCGAGACGGGCGACGGTCCCGCCGAACCCTGATCGACACGCTTTTTCGCCGGCCTCGCACATCCCTCGGTATGACTGACCGGGGTCCACTCGACGCCGTCTCGCCGCTCGACGGCCGCTACGCTCGTTACACGGAACCGCTCGTGCCCTACGCCAGCGAGCGCGCGCTGATGCGCGCTCGCGTCCGGGTCGAAGTCGAGTACCTGCTCGCGCTGGCCGATCTCGACGCGACGCCGCTGACGATCGACGCGGCCCAGCGCGACCACCTGCGAAACTGCTACGAGGCCTTCGACGAGGAGGACGCGGCCCTCGTCAAGCAACTCGAAACGGAGGGGTACGGCGAGTACGCCGCGACCAACCACGACGTGAAAGCCGTCGAGTACTTCGTTCGCCTCCACCTCCCCGACGGACTGGACGCGGCCAACTGGATCCACTTCGGACTCACCAGCGAGGACGTGAACAACCTCGCTCACCGGCTGCTGGTCGGTCCGGCCGTCGAGGACGTGCTCGTCCCGGAACTGCGCGCCGTCCGGGACCGCCTGGTCGCGTTCGCTCACGACTACGGCGACCTCCCGATGCTGGCCCGCACCCACGGACAGCCCGCGACGCCGACGACCTTCGGCAAGGAGATGGCCGTCTACGCCTCGCGGCTGGGGAGAGCCATCGCGCGGATCGAAGCCGCGGCCGACGACCTCTCGGGCAAGCTGGCCGGCGCGTCCGGCACCTACGCCGCTCACCACGCCGCGTATCCCGAGGTGGACTGGCCCGCCGTCTCCGAGGCGTTCGTCGCGGACCTCGGGCTGGAACACGAACCGCTGACGACGCAGGTCAACCCCTGTGACGACCTCGAAGCCGTCTTCGACGCGGTCCGCGGAGCCAACAACGTCCTCCGGGACCTCGACCTCGACATGTGGCTCTACGTCTCCGATCGCTACCTCGGACAGGAGGCCGTCGAGGGCGAGACCGGCTCCTCGACGATGCCCCACAAGGTGAATCCGATCGACTTCGAGAACAGCGAGGGGAACCTCACGAAGGCGAACTCGGACCTGACCTTCCTCGGGGACTACGTCACCACCTCCCGGCTCCAGCGGGACCTCTCTGACTCGACGGTCAAGCGCAACATCGGGTCGGCGTTCGCCTACTGTCTGATCGCCTACCAGAAGTGTCAGAGCGGCCTGGACAAGGTCGTCCCCAACGAGCGGGTCATGCGCGAGGAGCTCGAATCGACCCCCGAGATCGTCGGCGAGGCCGTCCAGACGATCCTCCGGCGCGAGGGCCACGACGACGCCTACGAGCAGGTGAAGAAAGCGACGCGGGGCAAGTCCGTCACTATCGAGGACTTCCGGGAGATGATCGCGGGCCTGGACGTGAGCGAGTCCGTCCGCGAGGAACTGCTCGCCGTGACGCCCACGGGCTACACCGGCGTCGCCGACGAACTGGCCGACGACGTGTAGGCACGAGCGCGGTTCTCCGATCACCGCACACGGCACAGCCCCGAGACGCTGGTCGCTAGCGTCGACTGACGCTGGGCGGTCGCGCGATCAGTCCTGTGCCGTCGCGCCGCGGCTCTCGTAGTCCACGTCGGGACGAGTCTCCAGATTCTCGATCGCCTCGATCCGGTCGGTCCGCTCCATCTGCTCGTAGACGCTGCGCCAGACCGCGGCCTCCTCGTACATGCTGACTGCCCTCAGGAGAGCGATCCCCTCACCCGTGACGGCGTAGAACGTCGTCGGCGGATCGTCGACGCTCTTGGCGCGCGGGACCGGGATCTTCTCGACGATGCCGCGGTCGACGAGCTCGTCGACGTGGTACCGGAGGTTGGCCTCGGTCTCGTCGGGGTTGCGGTAGAGAAGCTCCTCGACGGAGAGGACGCCGTCGGGCTGGGCGAGGATCTGGTGGAGGACGTCGAGGCGAGTCTCGTGGAGGACGAAGCGCCGTCGCTCCAGTTCGTCCCCGAAGCCGTTCGGTCGCTCGCCGCGGTCTTGCGTCGCCATGTCTAGTCGGTGCCGTTCCTCGCCGATAAGCGTTCTGGTCAGTACTGGACCGTTGTAGTCGTCACTACACTGGTAAAGTCGTTCTGAGAGCGTCGACGACCGACGAGGACCGGACCAGCCACGGTTATATACCGCCCCGCCGACCGCGAAAGCATGAGCGGGCCGAGCTTCGACGGGCAAGAGGTCCTCGACGAGACGCTGTCCTTCCTCGGGAGTCTCCCACCCGAGCAGATCACGGCGATGCGGGACGCGGTGTACGGCGACCTCGGCCGCTACGAGGAAGCCGACTGCACGTACTTCGTACTGGGCAACTACGACGAGTACGAGAAAGAGCGCGTCCTGTCGGTTCGTGACTCTCTGACCGACTCTGCGGCCGGCCGAGTCGCGTTCACGCTGGAGGATATCGATCCCGGCGTCGACGCCTGGCAGAACTTCTACGTGAAGTTCCGGGTGTTCGCCCGGCGGGCAGATCACATCGTCCTCGTCGCCGAAGACAACGACGGGGGGCACAAACTGGAGCTGGGCGAGGTGGATCGCGAGCGGCTGTACGTCCTCAAGCGAGACTACGACGGGGCGTCGCTCGATCCGCCGGACGACGACGAGCGATCGGCCGCCGACCCGGCGTTTGGCGACCTCGACTACGAGCGCTTCGACGCGATGATGCTGACGCTGTTTGCCTACCTCGACGACGAGGGACGACTGTTCACCTGGGCCAGCGAGAGCGGGCTCGCCCGTGCCGTCGACCGCGTGCTCGCCGAGACAATCTGACAGTCGAGCACAATCCTCACGGGGTTCGGGACCGACTGGCTGGTAGATGGTACTGGACACGGACGGTCGCGTCCTGACACTGGCGTTCGCGCGGATGGCCGACGCGCTGGGCAACTCCTTTCTGATCATCGTCCTGCCGCTGTACATAGCCAGCGGCCAGATCTCGCTGTCGGGCATCGCCGGCACGGAGATCCTCGGCTTCGTCCTGCGCGAGGAGACGCTGATCGGGCTCGTGCTCTCCCTGTTCGGTCTGCTGAACAGCTTCGGCCAGCCGTTCACCGGGCGGCTCTCCGACCGGACCGGCCGGCGGCGCGTGTTCGTCCTGACGGGACTGGCGATCTTCGCCGTCGGCAGCGCGACCTACCCGTTCGTCACGAGCTACTGGTCGGTGCTCGGGGCACGTGCGCTCCAGGGGATCGGCGCGGCCTTTACCGTGCCGGCCACGGTCGCGCTGGTCAACGACTACGCGGCCAGCGACCGCGAACGGGGCGGCAACTTCGGCGTGTTCAACACCTTCCGGCTGATCGGCTTCGGCTTCGGGCCGATCGTCGCCGGAGTCGTCATCACGGGCGGGCTGGCCGCCGAGACCGTCGTCAGCTACGCGCTCCCGGCCTGGCTCGGCCCCCTGGCCGGCCTCAGGTTCTCCGGGTTCGTCGCCGCCTTCGCCGTCGCCGTCCTCGGAGCGGTCGTCAGTTTCGTGCTCGTCGTCGCTCTGATCGCGGACCCGCCGAAAGTCGTCGGCGGGGCGGGCAAAGACCTCTCCATCGCGGTCCGCGACCGCGACGGAAACGGGCTCGATCCCGTCTTCGTCCTCGGCGTCGGGACCTTCTTCATGGCCACGACGATCGCGCTGTTCGCCACCCTGGAGGGGCCGATCCGCGCGCGACTGGACGAGACGACGTTCCTCTTTTCGGTGCAGTTCGCCGCGGTCGTCATCGCCAACGTCGTCTTCCAGATCCCCATCGGGCGCGCCTCGGACGTGTACGGTCGCCGCCCGTTCATCATCGCGGGCTTCGTCGTCCTGATCCCCGCCGTGTTCGCGCAAGGCGTCGTCACGGGACCGTGGACGATGCTCGCGGCCAGACTGCTCCAGGGCGTCGCCGTCGCGCTCGTGTTCGCGCCGTCGCTCGCGCTGGCTGGCGATCTCGCCGGGGACCGCGGGTCGGGGACGACGCTGTCGGTGCTGACGATGGCGTTCGGACTCGGCGTCGCACTCGGGCCACTCGCTTCCGGCGTGCTGTACAACCTCGGCGGTCTCGTCGCGCCGTTTAGCTTCGGTGCCGTCCTGGCCGTGTTCGCGCTCCTCTTGACCTACTTCGAAGTCGAGGACACGCTGGAGACCGGTCGGGCCAGTGAGCCAGTGCCACAGGAGTGAGATACTCATAAAACACCGGATGCATCCGGGAGCAGCCTCAGACGGCTCGCAGTCAACTGTCACACGATGACCGCATCCTCGACAGCCATCAGGGGGAGACGCGACGCCGACCCCACGACGACGATCTCGCTGAGCGGCGGCCGTCGACTCAGATACGCGGCGTACGGCCGTTCCGACGGGACGCCCGTGCTGTTCTTGCACGGGACCCCCGGCTCGTACAGGCTCGGCTCGCTGTTCGACGCGGCCGCACGAGAACGGGGGGTCAGGCTCATCGCGCCAGACCGGCCGGGCTACGGCGGCTCGACGGCGTGGTCCGACCGGACGATCAGCGACGCCGACCGCTACCTCCGTGCGATCCTCGACGACGCGAACGTCCAGCGAGCCGGGCTGATAGCCTTTTCCGGCGGCGCGCCACACGCACTGGCGATGGCCACGCAGTGCCCCGACATCGTCTCTCGGATCGACCTCGTCGCCGGGGCGACACCGCCGGACGTGACCGGCGAGACACCCACGACACAGCGGCTCCTCGGTGGGCTGGCGACCAGGACGCCGACGCTGCTCGCTGGCCTCCTGCGCGGACAGGCGTGGCTCGCCGAGCGTCTCGACCCGTCGTTCGTCGTCGCACAGTACACCGCGGGCGACGCGGACGAGTCGGTCTCCGAGGAAGTGGCGACGACCGTCGAGGCCGACTTTCTCGAAGCGCTCGCACACACCACGAGCGGCACCGTCACGGACCTCCGGACCGCGGCCACGGAGTGGGCGCTCGACTACGAGGCGCTGGCCGCCGACGTGCGTCTCTGGCACGGGACCGCGGACACGAACGTCCCGATAGCGAGCGTGCGAGCGTTCGAGGACCGACTCCCGACCGCGACGATCGAGACGGTCGACGGTGCCGACCACCTGCGGACGCTCCTTCGAGCGGTGCCGGCAGCACTTGAGGAGTATCGATGACCGCGGCAGGCGTCGTCCGGGCGGCCGCGTGAGGTCTTTATGCCGGACGGACGAACGGCGGCCAACGGCCGCATGAAACGGATCCAGTTCTCGGTCACGTACCCAGATCGGCTCCGTCACCCCCTCCAGAGCCACCTCGAAGGCGACGGGCCGCTCACGCGAGCCGAGCTGTTGCTGTGGAGTCCGACGGCGGACGCGACGACGCTGTGCTGGTTCGACGGCGGGCCGGCGGCCGTCGAGCGCGCGGTCGCGACGATCGACTCGCTGGAGACGACCAGCCACGTTCGGGACGGCGACGGGACCTACGTCTACCTCCAGCAGGACGGGTTCGAGTTTCCCGACGTGGTGCTGGACCTGATCGCCGACGCCGCGGTGATCTTCCGCCCGCCGGTGGTGTTTCGCGACGACGGGACGATCTCGTTCGAGGCCGTCGGCGAGACGAGCGCCTTCAGCGCCTTTCACGACGCACTCGCGGCGGTCGGGGATCTCTCGATCGAGCGGGTCCGGCCGTTCGAACGCTCCAGTCGCCCCGCACGGCTCACCGATCGACAGCGAGCGGCCATCGAGGCGGCGGTGGCGGTCGGCTACTACGAGATCCCGCGCGAGGGCACGATCGGGGACGTGGCGGCGCGACTCGACTGCGCGACCAGCACGGCGGGCGAACTCGTTCGGAAGGCCGAGGCCGCGGTCGTCGAGGGCGTCGTCGACCGCCAGTAGCTATCGACACCCCCACCCTGAAGCGGCCGGCTGCCGTAGTCGTCCACATGTTCCGCGACCGCACCGACGCCGGCCGACAGCTGGCCGAGGCGATGGCCGACCGCGGCGTCAGCCCGGAGCTCGTCCTCGCGATTCCGCGCGGCGGCCTGCCACCGGGCCGGGCCGTCGCCGACCACTTCGACGCGCCGCTCGGCGTGGTCGTCGCCAAGAAGCTCGGCGCGCCGAACAACCCCGAGCTGGCCCTCGCCGCCGTCGCCGAGGACGGGAGCGTCTGGCGCAACGACGAGCTGCTCGCGCGACTCGACGTGACCGACGAGTACGTCGACGCCGAACGCGTCCGCGTCGGCGACGAGGCACGCGAGACGGCCGAGCGGTACCGCGACGGGGCATTTCCGTCGCTACGGGACCGGCGCGTCGCCATCGTGGACGACGGGATCGCGACGGGCGCGACGATGCGGGCCTGCCTCGCTCGGGTGCGTGCCGCGGAGCCAGCGTCGATCGCGGTCGGCGTCCCGGTGGGGCCCGCGGACACGATCGACGACCTCGGGGCGAGTGCCGACACCGTCGTCTGCGTCGAGACACCGGCGGCCTTCCGGGCGTTCGGGGCCTACTACCGGAATTTCGGACAGGTCAGCGACGAGGAAGCGATGGGGTATCTGGCGTCCGAGTAGCCCCGCGACGCTCAACGGCTCGTCGAGAGCAGCCGTTCGACAGTCGCCTCGACGGCCGCCGCGGCCTCGTGGATCTCGCTGCGGCGGACGTACTCGCGCTCGCTGTGGGCGACCGCGCCCTCCTCGTCGGCCAGCACGCCCGGACCGAAGACGACCGTCGGTGCGTCGGGCGCGAAGTGGGCGGCCTCCGTCGCGGCACCGAACGGGCGGATCGCACCGCCGCTCTCCGCGGCGAGCGTCTGGACGAGCGTCGCTTCCCGGTCGGTCTCGAACGCCTCGGGGAACGGCGTGTCGGGCCGGACGAGCGACACGTCGAGGGACATGCCGTCCGGGAGCCACTGCCCGAGGTGTGCTTCGAGCCGTTCGGGGAACTCGTCGCTGGTCTCCGGGGGGACGCTGCGGCGGTCGAAGGTGATCGTACACTCGGCGGGCACCTGGTTGGGGGCCTCGCCGCCCTCGATCATCGAGGGGGTGAGCGTGGGGCGGCCCAGCGTCTCGTGTTCGCCCGGACCGTGGTGCTCGCTGTAGCTCTCCATGGCCTGCATGATCGGCGCGGCGGCCCGGATGGCGTTCGCGCCGTCGGCGGGATCGGAGGCGTGGGCGCTCTCGCCGTGGATGGTGACCCGCCCCTCGAACTGGCCGCGGGCCGCGGTACACACGTCCAGGTCGGTCGGCTCGCCGACGACGTACCCGTCGGCCGACAGCGTCTCTTCGAGGTGGCCCGCACCGGTCTGGTGGGTCTCTTCGTCTGGCGTGATCGCCAGCGTCAGCCGCCCAGCACCCACATCCGCCCGGAGGAAGGCGGCGAGCAGCGCGGCCAGTGGCCCCTTCGCGTCGCAGCTCCCACGGCCCCGGACCACGTCGTCCTCGCCCTCGCGAAACGGAACGTGAGGCGGGACGGTGTCGATATGCGTGTTCAGGACGAGGTGAGGGCCCTCCTCGGCCGCCTCGCGGCTGGCCAGCACGTTTCCGGCCTCGTCGACGGTGGCCTCGTGGCCGCCGTCGGCGAGCGCGTCGACCAGCAGATCGCGCATCTCGTCGACAGCGTCGTGGGAGGGCGTCTCGACGGCCTCCCGGTGGAAAGCGTCGATATCGAACGTCGCGGCGTCGGCCATTACTCTCCGGCCTCGTCTTCGACGCGAACCACGTCGGCCATCGTCTCGCGGCGGCGGACCACCCGCTCGTCGCCGTCCTCGATGGCGACTTCGGCCGGTCGGGGCTGGGAGTGGAACTGGTTGGCCAGTTCGTAGCCGTAGGCCCCGGCGTTGCCGATCGCCAGCAGATCGGTCCGCTCGGGGCGGGCGATCGGACGATCCGTCGCGAACACGTCGGCGCTCGTACAGCACGGGCCGCCGATCGAGACGGGGTGTGGATCTCGGTCGGGGGCAGAGACGTTTCGAATCGGGTGATAGGAGTCGAACATCGCCGGGCGGATCAGCGTCGCCAGCGAGGCGTCGACGCCGACGACGGTCGTCGCTGGCGTCTCCTTGACCGTGTTGACTGTCGTGAGGATCAGCTCGGCGTCGGCCACGACGTAGCGGCCCGGCTCCAGTTTGATCCGGGCCGAGAGGTCACCGACCGCCTCGCGGACCCGCTCGCCGACGGCCTGCATGTCCAGCGGCTCGGTCTCCTCGCGGTAGGGCACGCCGAAGCCGCCACCGAAGTCGACGAACTCCAGATCGGAGTCCCCGACTTCGCGGGCCAGCTCCGCGACCTTCGCGATGGCCCGGCAGTGGTCGTCGAGGTCCTCGCGCAGGACGCCGCTGCCCGCGTGGGCGTGCAGCCCCACGAGGTCGAACCGGTCGCGGAGATCGTCTGCGAGCGCGGGCACTTCGTCGTAGGGGATGCCGAACTTCGCGTCCTTACCGGTCGCGACCTTCTCGTGGTGGCCCGTCCCGATGCCGGGGTTGATGCGAATCGCGACGCGACCGTCGTAGCCGCGGTCTTCGAGGCGGTCGAACGTGTCCTCGGCTCCGCCGGTGATCGTCAGGCCGGGGTGCTCGTCGGCGAGATCGACCGCGTAGTCGAGGTCGCCCCCAGGAGGGTTGACCGCGGTGTACTGCAGCGTGTTGGGGTCCGCGCCGGCGTCGATCGCTCGCTGGAGTTCGCCGGCAGCGGCACACTCGATGTCCGCGCCCGCTTCGAGGAGTCCCGAGAGGACGGCACGGCCAGTGTGTGCCTTCGCGGCGTACATCACGTGCGCGTCGGGGAAGGCCGCGGCGAAGCGCCGGTAGTTCGCCGCGACGCGGTCCACGTCCAGCACGTACAGCGGCGTCCCGTGTTCCTCGGCCAGCCGGGCGAGACGGTCGTGGTCCCAGTCCGCCAGTCGACGGACCGGAGGCGAGTCGCTACTCATTGGGGAGTACACGGCGCGGGCGAGTAAGAAGGGTTCCGTTTCGGGCCGCCGGTAGTCGGTCCGTGTGGCCGCTCGTCTCCGGTCCGGGAATCCAGACACAGGGACCGACCGCGGCTCGACGATGCGAGGGAGACGAGGCGGGGTTACCCGCTCTCACCCTCAGCCGGCGACTCAGTCCCGTTGTCGGACGCCTCCGTTTCAGTGCCCTCGTCCGGTGTGTCGGTTTCCGTGCCCGGCTCTTCTTCCGGTGTGTCGGTTTCCGTGCCCGGCTCTTCTTCCGGCGTCTCCTCCATCTCGCCCGCCATGAACGGCTGGATCGCCGACAGCACGTCCGGGATGGGGAGCGCCGGATCGTAGGCGTCCGGGAACGGCGACTCGCCGACGAGTGCGTTGAGCACCGCGGCGTGGCGCGCCTCGACGCTGTGGATCGACAGCGCGGCCGAGAGGATGTCTGGGCTCTCGATGCGCGGTGCGACACCGGCGTAGGCGGCGACGCCGGTGTTTTCGAGCACCTGTGCGGTCGCGATGAAGGCGTCGGCCGAGTCGATCCCGAACTCGAAGGCGGGCGGGTCGGCCGGCGTCCCGCCGAGCGTCTCGATCACGCGGGCCAGCTGCTCGGTGTGTGACTGCTCCTGAGCGCTGATATCCGCGAAGAACGTGGCCAACAGATCCGGCGGCACTTCGAGCGCGCTCGCGCTCGCCAGCGCCTCGCCGTCGAACTGTTCGAGCCCCGTGTTGTAGAACTCGTCTTCGAGGTATTCGAGCGTCAGCGCGTAGTTGAGCACGTCCACGTCCGTGTCGGGCTGGTCGAACTGGGACGGAACCTCCATGGGCTGGTTGCCAGCCGCGTCGTCCTCCTGGGCCGTCGCGGCCGTCCCGACCAGTCCCGCACCGATCACCGCACCCGTGCCCGCGAGTACGTCGCGCCGCGAGCGCATCGTCTGGCGGATGTCTTCCATCGTCGGCAATGCTGTGCTGTCGTCAGTTCGGTGTCTGTCTGTCATGTGTGTATCCTGCCAGTGCCGTGGCGTCTCTCGCTTGCGGAGACGGACGGTTTGTTATGCGCAGAGATTTCCAGCCGGCGCTCGATACGGCCGCGTTACCCGGTCGCGAGGCGTTCGAGCGGGAACGACCGCGTTGACACTCCGGGTGACGACAGAGAGCGACGAACGGCGGCGTCTGTGGCCGGCGTCGGCGACGGCCGCCGCGAGTAAGGCGAGACAGTGTTCGGGTGCGGTCAGCTTACCGCCGTGCGGGCGGCCGGTCTCACTCCCGTAGCGCGTCCTCTCGTTCCGTCGCCTCCAGCGTCTCCGCTTCCACGTCGGTCGCGACGACGGCGGGCTTGTACGCGCCGCCGTCGAACAGGTCGTGGTCGCTCACGCTGGACTCGACGAAGCGAGTGAACGCGCGCCGTTCGGGCGGCAACTCGCCGTAGATGACTTCCTCTTCGACGAGGTCGTAGATCGGAATGCGGGGCGTCAGCAGCGTGTTCTCCCCGACGATGCTGTTCTCCCCGACGACGAAGCCGCTGGTGACCCGACAGCCCGCGCCCAGCGAGACGCCGTCCTCGACGACGACCGGCGTGCTCTCGACCGGTTCGAGGACGCCGCCGATCAGCGTGTTCGCGCCGAGCTTGACGTCGTCGCCGATCTGGGCGGCCGATCCCACCGTGTCACAGGAGTCGACGAGCGTGCCGTCGCCGACGTGTGCGCCGATGTTGACGAACGCGGGCGACATGAGGATGGCGTCGCTGCCGACGTACGCACCGCGCCGGATGACCGTTCCGTCGGGCGTGTTGCGGCTCCCCCGTTCGTGCAGGTCGTCGGTCTCGCGCAGCGGAAGCACGTCGTGGTAGGTAACGTCGCCGTACTCGCGAGCGACGGTCTCGCGCAGGCCGAAGTTCAGGAGGATCCCCTGCTTGACCCAGGCGTTGGCCTCCCACTCCCCGCCGCGTTTCTCGGCGGCCCTGATCTCGCCGGCTTCGAGCGCGGCGAGAAAGTCGTCGAGGACGGCCAGGTGGTCGTCGGTCGCGTCGGCGGCCGTCAGTCCGTCCTGTTTGCGTTCCCAGAGGTCGCGTACGTCTGCTTCGAGACTCATTGGGGCGAGATTGCCCCTCCTCGGATATACGTCTCTGGGTTTCCGACCGAACGGACGCCGGAGCGAACCGCCACGGCTCGACGGTCCGGTAAGTGACGGTTTCCGACGGAGAGCCGTGGGAACGGGCACATACGGTCGAACTAACAATGCGTGCGTCGACCCACCGTCGGCCCACGACCGATGAGAGCCGACAGCGATCCAGCGAGCGAGACGAGTGCCAGGAAGTGTCACGAGGACAGAACGACCGTCGCGACGACGCGCGAGCGGGGCCGATAGGTGACAGAGAGATGAATCGCGTGACAGTCGACGAGGTCACGGCGACCGACACGACGCTGCGAGCGACGGTGACGACCAGTGGCCGCGTCGGGCGCTTCGTCACCGACGACCCCTTCCTCGCCGACTACGGCGTCGACATCGCCGCCGTGCCGGAGTCGCTGCTCGTGGTTCCGGTGCTCGCACACGTCTGTCCCGTCGCCTGGGCGACGGGGGCGACGGTCGCAGTCGATCGCGTCGACGCTGCGTTCCTCGACTCGCTCCGACACGTCGGCCAGCGCCTCTGTGAGATGTATCCGGCGTTCATGCAGGGGGGCTCCGTCGTCTGTCAGCGGGCTGTCGAGGGCGACCGTGATCCCGGCGACCGCGACGGGAGTGCGCTGCTGTTTACCGGCGGCGTTGACTCGACGGCGACGTACGTCCGCCACGAGTCCGAACAGCCCGACCTGATCAGCGTCAGAGGATGGGTGATGCGAGAACGGGACCGCTGGCAGCGCAACCGCGAGTTCTTCGCCGACTTCGCGGCCGAGCGGGGCCTCGACGCGCACTTCGTCGAGTCGAACATGCTGTCGTTTCTCGCGACGCCGCTGTTGCAGGCCCACTTCCAGCGGTACCTCGACGGCGCGTGGTACAGCTCCGTCGGCCACGGACTGGGGTTGCTCGGCCTGTGTGCGCCACTGACGGCGGTCGCGGACATCGGCCGGCTGTACATCGCAGCGACCCACACCGAGGAGTGGACTCGTCCGTGGGGCTCGCACCCGACGATCGACGACCGCGTCCGGTGGAGCGGGACCCAGGCTGTCCACGACGGCTACGAGTCGACGCGCCAGGAGAAGATCGAGACCATCGCCGACTACGTGCGCGGCCGGTCCCGAGAGATCACGCTCCGGACGTGCGTCCACGCCGAGGGTCCGCAGAACTGCAACGACTGCGAGAAGTGCTACCGGACGATCGTCGGTCTCCTGCTGGCCGGCCTCGATCCGAACGACCACGGATACGACTACGACGCCGCGACGGTCCCGGCGATCAGAGACACCTTCGAGTCCGGCGGGAAACACCTCTCGGCACAGAAGCGCTACCACTGGGAGACGTTACAGGACGCCGCCCGCGAGGTCGAGGCGATCGAGGCACCCGGTGGCCGGGAACTGCTCGGGTGGCTCCGAGAAGCCGACTTCGGGCCAGCAGTCGAGCAGTCGGCTCGACCGCTCGGACAGCGCCTCCTGCAGGCGACGGCTCGTCAGATCCCGACGAGCGTCTACGCGACGCTGTACCCGGTCTATCGACGGCTGTCCGCCGATCGGTGAGCCCGAGTCGAGACGACGGCGTCGGCGACCCGCTCGGCCTCGCGGCGCGGGACCGACGGCGTCAGGCGTCGTCGACGACCGCACCGAAGTCGTACCAGCCGGGGTCGCGGCCGACGAGCCACTGGGCCGCGTCGAGCGCGCCCGCGGCGAAGACGCCGCGGTCCTCGGCGCGATGGGACAGCGAGAGCACCTCGTCGTTGCCCGCCAGCACCAGTTCGTGCTCGCCGCGGATGTCGCCGGCACGGCGGGCGAAGACGCCGATCTCGTCGTCGGCCCGGGGCGCGTGGCCCTCGCGCCCGTACACCGGCTCCACGTCGCGCTGCTCCTGGACGGTCTCGAGGATCGTGTTGGCCGTGCCGGAGGGGGCGTCGACCTTGCCGTTGTGGTGGCTCTCCATGAGTTCGAGGTCGTAGTCCTCCAGCGCGCCGACGGCCGCCCGAACCGTCCGCAAGAGCGCCTGGATGCCCCGCGAGAAGTTCGTCGCCTTCAGGACCGGGATCTCCTCGGCGGCCTCGCGTAGTCGCTCGGACTGGGCCTCGTCGAAGCCGGTCGTCGCGACCGCGAGCGCGACGCCGTTGTCGAGACAGCCCGCGAGCACGTCCATCGTCGCTTCGGGCGTCGAGAAGTCGACGACGGCGTCCACGTCGTACTCTTCGAGGACTGTGCCGGCCTCGCTGGCGGGACGCAGTGGCAGGTCGTCCGTCTCGTCGGCCGTGCTGGCGAAGCCGGCGACGACCTCCACGTCGTCACGTGCTCGTCCGGCCTCGACGACCGCGGCCCCGGACCGGCCGGTCGCGCCACAGACGGCGATCCGCGTCATCGCTCGGCCTCCGCGTACTCGGCTTCGAGGTCCTCGTCGGCGAGGTCGGCGAGGACGGCTTCGAGCCGGTCGACGTGTTCGCTGGCGAGCCGAGAGAGGGGCTGGCGCATGTGGGCCGGCCCGTACCCGCGGATTCGCATCGCCTCCTTGACCGGAATCGGATTCGTCTCGACGAACAGCGCGCGAAAGAGCGGGCCGAGTTCGTGGTGGATCGCGCGGGCACGCTCGTAGTCACCGGCGATGGCCGCTCCGACCATGGCACAGGTGCGTTCGGGTTCGACGTTGGCGGCGACGCTGATACACCCGTCCGCACCGATCGAGAGCATCGGCAGGGTCATCCCGTCGTCGCCCGACAGCACCGAGAACTCCTCGTCGCGGGTCCGCTCGACGATCTCGGAGATCTGATTCATGTCGCCGCTCGCGGCCTTGAACCCCGCGACGTTCTCGTGGCTGGCCAGTTCGACGGCGGTGTCGGGCTCGATGTTCTGGCCGGTCCGGGAAGGGACGTTGTAGACGATCTGGGGGCAGTCGACGGCGTCGGCGATGGTCCGGTAGTGCTCGACGAGACCGCGCTGCTCGGGCTTGTTGTAGTACGGCGAGATGAGCAAGAGCGCGTCGGCACCGGCGTCGGCCGCCCGCTGGGACAGCGACAGCGCCTCGCGGGTGTTGTTGCTCCCCGTCCCGGCGATGACCGGTACGTCGTCGACGGCGTCGACGACCGCCTCGACGACCTCGATGTGCTCGTCGTGGGTCATCGTCGCCGACTCGCCGGTCGAGCCGGCCGGGACGAGGCCGTCGACGCCTGCCGCTTCGAGGCGCTGTGCGTCGCGTCGGAGTGTTTCGAAGTCGATGCTGCGGTCGTCGTCGTCGTGGAACGGCGTGGGAATCGCGGGGAACACGCCGGTGAGGTCGATGTGTGTCATTGCTGTCGTGTGTGAGTAGTGGTCGAGGCGTCGATACCCGGCAAAAGAGCGACCGGCCCGAGACGGGAGCGCCACGCCCGCAGCGAGCCGTCAGAAGGGGCGCTTGCGCTTTTTCGGCGGCGTGGACGCACTGCTTGCCACCCTGTCGAGACGGAGTCGTGCGTCCCGTCGCATACTGCACACGGGTCGGGCGACGGACTTATGCGTTGTGCTTGCCGGTTCTCGGGCGGCGAGTGCGACGACGGCGTCCGCCGCCGGAGATCGGTGCCACCTGGTAAATACCCTATAACAATGCCAGTATCGAGAGTCCGTGGAACCGCAACACAGATGGTAGCGATGTTACAAACAGGAGTCTACCGGACGCTGGCGAGGGGGCTACCGGTATCGACCGTGGCGGAACCGACCAGAGACGGCCCGAGAGGTAGCGATGTCTGACTGGGTACCCGGGGACGCCGAGTTCGCACTCTGTCTCACCCACGACGTGGATCGACCGTACAAGACCTACCAGTCGCTGTACTACACTGTCGCCGAGCGCGATCCCACACACCTGCTGGACCTGCTGCCGTGGCGCAACCCCTACTGGACCTTCGAGGACATCGTCTCTCTGGAGGAGTCGCTGGGCGTCAGGTCGGCGTTTTACTTCCTGTCCGAACAGTCGCTGTTCCGGGATCGATCGATCAGCGAGTGGACCGACGTAGAGAGCTGGCGGCTCTACGCCGGCCGGTACGACCTCGGCGACCCCGACATCGCCCAGCTGATGTCGTCGCTGGACGACCACGGCTGGGAGGTGGGGTTACACGGTTCCTACGAGTCCTACCGGGAGCCGTCGATGCTGGAGCGAGAGAAGCAGTGGCTCGAAGAGACCCTCGGACGGGCCGTCCGCGGCGGCCGCCAGCACTACCTCAACCTGGAGCGGCCGTCGACGTGGCGCTACCAGCGTTCGATGGGGCTCCAGTACGACGCGTCGCCCGGCTCGTCCGCCGAGTTCGGGTTCCAGGACGGCTACCACCCGTTTCGGCCGTTCGACGACCACTTCGTCGTGTTTCCCACGGTGCTCATGGAGTGTGCGCTACCGAACCCCGGCGAGGCGTACGAACGCGCCTGGGCGGCCTGCCACAGACTCCTCGAAGAGGCGCGCGACCACGAGGGCGTGATGACGGTGCTGTGGCATCCCCGCTACTTCAGCTCCGACTACGACGGGTATACCGAACTGTACCGGGAGCTGATCGAGTGCGCGCTCGATCTGGGTGCGTGGATCGGACCGCCGGGGCAACTCTACGAGCACTGGCAGGCCGACAGAGCGCAGGTCCCGACGCCGGAGAGCGAACGAGCGACCCAGTGACTGGCGTAGGCGGTCGATAACAAAGCCCGAACGGACGGGTTCTCCGGTGAGAGATGGAGATCGAACGACTCGATATCGACGAGTGGGGCGAGGCAGTTCCGGACTCGGGGATCGAACTCTTCCACCAGCCCGAGGCCCTCGAAGTGCTCGCGGAACACGTCGACGGCGACCTCGAACTGTACGGCGGGTTCAAGGGCCAGCAGGCGATCGGACTGCTCCCGGTGGTCACCGACTCGAAGCTCGTCGGGACGACAGTGACCTCGCCGCCGCCGTCGATGAACGTCCCGCGGCTCGGTCCCGTGGTGATGCCGACCAGTCCCAAGCAACGCAAGATCGAATCGGTCAACTCGAAGTTCACCGAGGCGGTGCTCGAGACGATCGACACCGGCGGCTCGCTGTCGCTGTTCCGGATGGTCTGTAACAGCCAGTACCTCGATCCCCGGCCCTACGTCTGGGCGGACTACGACCTCACGACGCAGTTCACCTACCGCCTCGACCTCGCGGACGCGACGGCCGACGAGACGATGGCCGGCTTCTCCAGTAGTCTCCGCAGAGAGATCCGCTCGGCCAGAGAGCTGGACGTGAGCGTGAGCGTCGAAGGGCTGGACGGGGCCAGAGCGATCTACAAAGCCACCCGCGAACGCTACGCCGAGCAGGAACGGCCGTTTCCCATCGAGTGGTCGTACGTCCGCGATCTCGTGTCCGCGCTTGGCGACCGCGCTCGACCGTACGTCGTCCGCGGACCCGACGGCGCGTTCCTCGGGGGCATAACCGCGCTGTACTCGCCCGACGCCGCGTACTTCTGGCAGGGTGGCACCCGAAGCAGCTACGAGGGCGTCAGTCTCAACAGCCTCGTCCACTGGCAGATCATCGCCGACATCCTCGCGGACGACGCGCTCGCGTCGGTGACCGGCTACGACCTGATGGGCGCGAACACCGAGCGACTCTGCCGGTACAAGTCCAAGTTCGGCGCTGATCTGGTTCCCTACTACGTCGTCGAGTCCGACGGGATCGGGATGGACCTCGCCAAGGCGACCTACAGCACGCTGAAACGGTGACGCCGTTCGGTGAGTATAGAGAAACGATCTTCGAAAGCCCCGTTTTCGGCACGCACGCGTTCTCTCATGCGAAAATCGAAGTGCCGGGCCGACAGAACTACGTGGGTGCAATTGAGACAGTATCACCATGTCTCTGCCAGACGTGGCCGAACTCGATCTCGCCACCAAAGTCGGACAGCTGTTCGTCGTCGGCTTCGAGGGACCGGAGCCGACGGAGGACCTCCGCGAACTCCTCACCGACTATCGCTGTGGCAACGTCATCTACTTCAGCCGGAACATCGACTCGCCCGAGCAGGTCGCCGAGCTCAGTCGCGAGCTACAGACCATCGCCACCGAAGCGGGACCCGAGATCCCGCTGTTCGTGACGGCCGACCAGGAGGGCGGCGTCGTCTCACGGACCGACTGGGGGACCGAACCCCCGAGTCAGATGAGCATCGGTGCGGGCCGGGACGCCGACCTCGCCCGTTCGGTGGGTGGCGCTGTCGGGGCGGAACTCGCGTCGATCGGCGTCAACTTCGATCTGACGCCGGTGCTGGACGTGAACAACAACCCGGACAACCCCGTCATCGGCGTCCGGTCGTTCGGCGAGGAGCCCGAACTCGTCGGCGATCTCGGCGCGGCGATGGCCGACGGCATGCAGTCCGAGGGCGTGCTGGCCTGTGGGAAGCACTTCCCGGGCCACGGCGACACCAGCGCCGACTCGCACCACTCGCTACCCGTCGTCGACCACGACCGCGAGCGTCTCGACGCCGTCGAACTCGCCCCCTTCCGCCGGGCGATCGACGCCGGGATCGACGCGATCATGACGACACACGTCTCGTTCCCGACGATCACCGGCGACGACGAACTCCCGGCGACCGTCTCCCGAGACGTACAGACCGGACTCCTCCGCGAGCAGTTAGGGTTCGATGGCCTGGTCGTCACCGACGGAATGGAGATGAACGCCATCGCCGACGAGATGGGGACGCCGGAAGGGTGTGTCCAGGCCGTCGAAGCGGGCTGTGATCTCCTCCTGGTCTGTCACACCCCCGCGGTCCAGAAAGACTCGGTCGAGGCGGTCATCGACGCCGTCGAGTCCGGCCGCATCGACGAGTCGCGGATCGACGACGCTGTCGAGCGCGTCCTCGAGTACAAGGAGCGACGCGGCGTCGGCCAGCAGACGCCCTCGCTCGACCGCTGGGAGGCGACCAGCGATCGCTCCCGCGAGGTCGGTCGTGAGGTCGCCGCGGCCGGCATCACGGTCGCTCGGGATCGAAACGAGACGATTCCCTTCGACACCGGACGACCGCTTCACCTCGTCGGCTTCCCCGGCGGACGCGCTTCGCCGGCAGAGGACGACCGCTACGAGCCGACGCTGGTCGCCGACGCACTCGAAGCCGGCGGCTTCGACGTGGAACTGCACGAGGTGGAGACCGCCGACGCCCTGCCGTCGTTCGAGGGCGACGAACAGGTCGTGCTGGCGACCTACAACGCCGCTGGCGACGACGAACAGGTGCGAGCGGTCGAGCGACTGGACGAGGCCGTCGACGCCTTCGCCGCGCTGGTGGTGCGCAACCCCTACGACCTCGCTCGCTTCCCCGACGTGTCGACGGCGGTGTCGACCTACGACTACACGCCCGCGACGCTGTCGGTGACCGGCGAGATCCTGGCCGGCCGGCGTCGGGCCAGCGGTCGGCTGCCGGTGACGATCGCGGGCTTCGAGGCCGAGAACTGATACGGACGGTTGTAGGAATGTACCGGTGAGCGTCGCCACGGGGGAGACGCTCACCGGTAAGCAACTACAACTTTCCGTATGAGACGGACTGTCGCCGGCCTTCTTTGATCGGTTTCTCCCCCCGGAACCAGCAGAGACAGAGCGACGGGACTCCGTGTCGAGCGACGGGCGGTCGTGGCTGCGCGGATTCGGCCGATAGAGTCGGTTTGTATTTTTATTCTGATATCAAAATTTTACACGCCTCAGTGCCACTCGTGCGGACTTCACCGTCTCGCCTGCCTGTTTTGGGGACGAACTTATATACCTAGAAAATAGTTATATCCATATACCAATGGTTTCAGAACCAGATCCAGACGGCGAATCGACGGCAGTCGACCAGCGGGGAGACTCCGACACACCGATCAACCGACGCGACGTGCTCCGGTCGGGAGCGGCGGTCGCTATCACCGGCGGCCTCGCCGGTTGTCTGACCGGCGACGGCGGCGACGGTGCCGGTGACGGGGGCGACGGCGGCGACGGCGACACGGAGACAGACACGACCGACGGCGGCGAGGGCGGGACGACGAACATCGCGATCGTCTCCAGTTCCGCCGGCTTCGGCGACCGCGCGTTCAACGACCTCGCACTGGAGGGGCTGGAGAACGCCGCCGAGGAGTACGACATCGAACTCCAGCAGGTCGAAGAGACCAACCAGTCCAACTACGGGACCGTCCAGTCCCGGCTCGCAGAGAGCCAGAACCCCGACTACGACCTGATCGTCCTGGTCGGCTACCAGCACACCCAGGCACTGGAGACCAACGCCGAGGAGTACTCCGACCAGCGCTGGATGCTGATCAACGACCACATCGAACGGCCAAACGTCGGCGGCTACATCTGGGCCAACCACGAGATGTCGTTCCAGGCGGGCGTCCTCGCCGGGACGATGACGACCCGAGAACTCACGCACGAAGGGAACTCCAACGACCCCGACGGGACCACCGTCGGCTTCGTGGGCGGCGTCGACGGGGCGCTGATCAACGCGTTCGAACGCGCCTACGTCGCTGGCGTCGAGTGGGTCAACGAGGACGTAGACGTGCGGGTCGGCTACATCGGCAACTACGAGGACACCCAGACGGCGGCCAACATCGCCTCCTCGCAGTACGACGCCGGGGCGGACATCGTCTACCAGGCCGCGGCGGCCGCCGGACAGGGCGTCTTCCAGGCCGCACAAGAAGCGAACCGCTTTGCAATCGGCGTCGACGCCGACCAGTCGGTGACGCTGCCGGACTACCAGGACGTGATCATCGGCTCGGCGATCAAGCGCATCAACGAAGGGACCTACCGCGTCGCGGAGGGCATCGTCCAGGACAACTGGGACGAAGTCAGCGGTCGAAACGTCCTCGGCCTCGACCAGGACGCCGTCGCGGTCGTGCTGGGCCAGGCGATCGGCTCGAAGTTGCCCGACGCCGTGAGCCAGAACCTCGAAGAGTCGAAGCAGGCCATCGTCGACGGCGACGTGACCGTCCCCTGTACGGCCGCCGGCTGTCAGGACTGAAGCCACAGCCACCATCGCACGTTATGAGACACGACACCACCACACAGCCATGAGCGGGAGCGGGGCACCAGCCGTCGAACTCGACGCCATTACCAAACGCTTCGGGGATGTCGTCGCCAACGACGGCGTCGACCTCACGCTCGAACGCGGGACGGTCCACGCGCTCGTCGGCGAGAACGGAGCGGGCAAGACGACGCTGATGAGCGTCCTCTACGGGCTCTACGAGCCCGACGAGGGGACGATCCGCGTCGACGGACAGCCCCGGACGTTCGACTCGCCGCGGGACGCGATCGACGCCGGAGTCGGCATGATCCACCAGCACTTCCAGCTCGTGGATACGATGACCGTCCTCCAGAACGTCGTCCTGGGCCACGAGCCGACGGACAACGGGCTCGTCGATCAGGACAGCGCCCGAGCGGCGATCGACGAGGTCTGTTCGACCTACGGCTTCGACATCGATAAGCACCTGGACACGCGAATCGAGGACCTCGGCGTCGGCGTCCAGCAACGCGTCGAGATCGTCAAGAGCCTCTACCGGGGGGCAGACACGCTGATCCTCGACGAGCCCACCGCAGTGTTGACTCCCCAGGAGGTCGACGAGCTGTTCGACGTGATGGCAGAGCTGACCGATCGTGGCCGGTCGCTGATCTTCATCACCCACAAGCTCGACGAGGCGATGGCCGTCGCCGACGATATCACCGTCCTCCGGGACGGCGAGTCGGTCGGGACTGTCGACGGAGCCTCGACGAGCGAGCAGGAACTCGCGCGCATGATGGTCGGCCGGGACGTGCTCTTCGAGGGCCAGGAACGCACGACCGAGCCCGGTTCGGTCACCCTCGACGTAGCGGATCTGCGCGTCCAAGACGACCGCGGGCTCGAACAGGTCAGCGGGATCGACCTCTCGGTGCGGTCCGGCGAGGTGCTGGGGATCGCGGGGGTCGACGGCAACGGCCAGGCCGAACTCGTCGAGGCGATCACCGGGCTGCGGTCGGTCGAGTCCGGGGCAGTCACCTTCGAAGGGCGAGACATCACCGAGACGAGCCGGCGCGACCGCATCGAGTCGGGCATCGCCTACATCCCGGAAGACCGCCAGACCGAGGGGCTCGTCCAGGAGTACGACCTCGTCCGGAACGCCCTGCTCGGGAACCAGACCATCGAGCCGTTCGTCGAGAACGGCTTCGTCGACTGGGATCTCGTCCGCGAACACGCGGCCGAGATCGTCGCCGAGTACGACGTGCAACCGCCCCACGTCGAGGCCGACGCCGGCTCGCTCTCGGGAGGCAACCAGCAGAAGTTCGTCGTCGGACGCGAACTCAGACACGACCCGGACCTGGTGGTCGCCTCACATCCGACTCGGGGGGTCGACATCGGTTCGATCGAGTTCATTCACGGTCGACTCCACGAGATGCGCGACGAGGGGATGGCGATTCTGCTGGTCTCCTCGAAGCTCGACGAGGTCCAGAAGCTCTCGGATCGCCTCGCGGTGATCCACGAGGGCGAGTTCGTCGACGTGGTCGATCCGGACGCCGTAACCGAGGGGGAACTCGGCCTGCTGATGGCCGGGCGAGAGCGGGCGGCCGCCGACGGAGGTGTCGAGCGGTGAGCACGGCCAGCGACCGGGCGCGTGCCGTTCTCGATCGAGCGGCCGATCGGATGCTGCGAGCCAGCGTCCTCGAACGGTTCGCGCTGGCGGTCGTCTCGACGCTGCTGGCGTTGCTGATCGGCTCGGTGATCGTCTGGGCGACCGGCTACGACGCCGTGGAGTTCGTCACGTCGCTGCTGTACGGCGCGGTCGGGAACCTCTCGAACGTCGCGTTCACGCTGCGTCAGTCGACGATGCTGATCCTGACCGGCGTCGCCGTCGCCGTCGCCTTCCGGGCCGGCGTGTTCAACATCGGCGTTCAGGGACAGTTCGTCGTCGGCGGGTTCGCGACCGCGCTGACGATCCTCTTTCTCGCGCCGCTGTTGCCCGGCGGCCCCGTCGGGGGCGTCGTGTTGATGGTCCTCGGGACGATCGCGGCGATCGTCGCGGGCGGTGCTTACGGGGCGCTTCCGGGCCTGATGAAGGCCTACGCCGACGCCAACGAAGTGATCACCACGATCATGCTGAACTTCATCGCGTCGGGCGTCGTCTACTTCCTCATCGACGCGTACCTCCGACCGTCGGGGACCTCCGCACCGAACACGGAGTCGTTCCCCGACTACGTCGACCTGCCCGGTTTCGCGTTCGGGAGCGGCTCGTTCTCGGTGATCGGGCTGGGGGTCGCGCTGGCGACGGCGTTCGGGGTCTACGTGGTCATGGCCCGCACGAGCTTCGGCTACGACCTCGTGACCAGCGGCTACCAGGAGTCCGCGGCAGCCTACTCCGGGGTCGACCCGAAGCGGACGGTCGTGACGACGATGGCCTTCTCGGGAATGGTCGCTGGCGTCGCCGGAGCGATGTTCGCGATCATGGTCCTGGGGTACTACAGCGATCCGAGTACGTTCCCGACCTTCGGGTTCGACGCCATCGCCGTGAGCCTGCTGGCGGCGAACAACCCGCTTGGCGTGATCCCGGCGGGCCTGCTCTTTGGCGGTCTCGACGCGGGCGGCCAGTACATCGGGTTCACGCTCGACGTGCCCTCGGAGCTCGTCGACGGCGTCATCGGTCTCATCGTGCTGTTCGTCGCCGCCCCGGAGCTGTTCCGAATGAGTGCCCGCCGCTTCGGACTCGGGGGTGACGATCGATGAGCGTCGCCGACTACGCGGCCGAGCATCGCCTCGCCGTCGGCGGCGGGCTCGCCGCGCTCGCTGCCGTGGCAGCGATCACGCTGCTGGATCTGCCCGGCGCGGACCTGCTGACCGTCGGTGCCGCGGAGCGATCACTGCAGGCCGCGATGCCGATCGCGCTGGCCGCGATCGGCGGCCTGTACGCCGAGAAGAGCGGCGTGTTCAACATCGGTCTGGAGGGGTTCATGATCTTCGGGGCCCTGACCGCGGCCGCCGCGGCGTGGCTCATCTCCGGTGAGGGAGCGATCACGCAGGGCGACCTCTGGCTCGCGATCCTCGTCGCAGTGGCCTTCTGCGCGCTGTTGACGGTTGCCTTTGCCGTCCTGACGATCCGGTACAAGGCCGACCAGATCGTCGCCGGACTGGCGGTGTGGTTCATCGGCCTGGGCTTTGGGCCCTTCGGGGCGACGGTCGTGTGGGGCGGGGTCTCCAGCCCGACACTGCCGAACGTGAACAACGTCGTCGTTCCCGGGCTCGCCGAGCTACCGGTGCTCGGACGGCTGCTGTTCGATACGTCGCCGCTCGTCCTGTTGACGCTCGTCCTGACGGTCCTCGCGTGGGTCGTCCTCTACCGGACCCGCTACGGCTACTGGATCCAGGCGGCCGGCGAGAACCCCGAGGCGCTGGACACTGCAGGCGTCGACGTGAACCGCGTTCGCTACGCGACCGTCATCTTCTCGGGAGCGATGGCGGGCCTGGCCGGTGCGACGCTGTCGATCGGCATCGGGAGCGGCTTCACCGGCACCGGCGTCACGATGGTCGACGGACGCGGCTGGATCGCCATCGTCGCCTACCTCTTTGGCAACTACAACCCGATCGGGGCCTTCCTCGCGTCGCTGCTCTTTGGCGCGATGGACATGCTCCAGATCCAGCTCCAGACGGTCGGGATCTCGCTACCGGGCTCGATCACCGGACTGTTCCCCTACGTCGCCGTGCTCGTCGTGCTCACGCTGGTGGGCTACACGCGCGTGCCCGCCGCGGTCGGCGAGGCCTACGAGACGGAATCGGAGTAGGACCAGTCCGGCCACCGCGAAGCCCCAAGAGCTATTCCCGGCGCTTCCCCACACAAAGACATGGTCGTCTCACATCCGGGACAGCGTGTCGGCGTTCTCGCCGACGCCCAGAACCTCTATCACACCGCCCGGAGTCTTCATACGCGAAACATCGACTACGAAGCACTGCTCGACGAGGCCGTCAATGACCGGGCGCTCACCCGCGCCATCGCATACGTCATCCGAGCGAACTCGCCCGACGAAGAGAGCTTCTTCGAGGCGCTCGAAGACATCGGCTTCGAGACCCGCATCAAGGATATCAAGACCTTCGGCGACGGCTCGAAGAAGGCCGACTGGGACGTGGGAATGAGCCTCGACGCCGTCTCGCTGGCCCCCCACGTCGACACGGTCGTGCTCATCACCGGCGACGGCGACTTCGCCCGTCTCTGTCGATATCTCCGCCACGAGGGCGTCAAAGTCGAGACGATGGGCTTCGAGGAGTCGACGGCGGAGGAACTCGTCGAGGCCGCAGACCACTTCCGAAACCTTAGCGACGACGCCGAGCAGTATCTGTTGTAGAAGCCTGATAGACCCGAGAGGGAGGAATTCGATAGCCCCAACGGTAACGTTCACGCCCGCGATCTCGAGTATCTCTGTTTCCCAAGAACCAGTTATCGAGACTAGGGCTCATTCCATGTCAAAACACACTTCGATACACAGTCATAAAATATGATTAATACGATATCGTCGATACAGGAGACGGCGACTTTGGTCAAATGAACAATAGGGTGGAACCGATGAATATGATTGACCTTTCGGTGCGAGCAAATCGACAATACGCTCGGGTTAAGTCGTTTGTGGTTCACCACGACGGAATGGAGGGAGACGGCCAACAAAGCCACCAACCCGTGCACCGATAACACTGATCAGAGAAAGAACAATGAGAGAGAAAACAAACCAGAGAGCTCCGAAAGCAATAGTTAGGACTGCAGTGACAGGCGATATCGCCCATCCAGAGGCGATGAGACTGGGGACGAGTAAAAAGGAGTCCAAAGCGCTAATCACGCCGATTCGTAAGCCAGCCTGTGTCGGAGAGGGTGATCGCATTTCATTACTGTAGTACAAACCTCCGAGAAATCCAGCGAACAGCGCTGGAGCCGCGTTGTATTCATATGGCAGCGTATTCCAAGAACTAAACAGTGTGACCGGAATTGTGACGAATCCGAGTGCTGTTGCGGCTCGTAGATCCTTGGACAACAACCAACTATAGAGAATATTTATCACTGACATTTTATCTGGTTTGGTTGTCGATCTTCATCATAATATACATTTCGGATCGCAATAGGACGTTTGATTATTCATCCGATTTATATTTAATATAAATAATATATTTTTATTTAATAAATTAACTACTTTCCCTACAGTTTACAATGTTGAACAGTCTGCTCTGTTGAATAGCAGTGTTGGCCGGAGCGGTCGAGATCTGAGTCGGCTTCTTGACCGTTGACGCTGTTGGTCCCAAGAACTCAATCAACTCACCGTGGCTCAGGGGCCGCTATTCAACACAGCAGAACAGTCCATTACACACTGTATTTCATCACACCCTGCAGATTCAGAAGAGATTTAATAGTTGGTAAGATTATTATAAAATATAGATAATTAATCCATACCGGTATATTTATTAAGATAGCATAACAGAGATTAAATGATGTCTGAAAAACACACCTTGAATGGACAAACTAGAAGAAGGACACTCCAAATGCTTGCCGGCAGCGGAGTCGGGCTTGGATTCGCTAGTAATGCAGCAGCGCAAGGGAGAAAGAGGGATGGTAAAATAGAAGAGGATGACTTGACACGCGCTGAAGGTACCTCTGGCTTTGTGACGAGTAATGAACAGACACCCGATTGGTTCACTATTAAAGACAATGGCGAATGGAATATTCAAGATCCAGAAGCCGTCCAAAACGGAGAATTTACCACTCAGGGCCATAAAAGTTGCTTAAATGACACTCTTGAATTAGGGTTTGAAAGGAAGATTAAAGGTGTTGAGTTCAAATTCCTCATCCACCACTCAGACATGTAAGTGGGGTCTCGACATCTCAGCCGTAGGCCAAAGTTACGACTCTAGAGTTGTTGACAACTGTGACGTTGAAGTCGCTCTTGATTTCAACGCCGGAGTTGCAACTCTTGAGGGTACAGTAAGTGGACATTCGAATGGTAATGATGTTATTGCACTGGTCGACTGGTGGGAAATTGACCTTACGGCTACGTGGTACGATCCGGACAAAGGTTGGGAATCAAAGACGGTGATGGCCTCAATTGAAAACCCACTTACGTAAGACTGTATGAAATATGGGCTCCATTGGAGTCCTTTTCGTAATCATTCAAAACGTCTTTGACTACCGAAAACAGTCGGTCTCGTCGTAAATATCATAACAAGTCTCGTGGGATTGTTATACATAAACTAATATTCCAATGGTATTTCGAAATATTGTGGCTTAAATAAGTCGGGGGACTCGATCCCTTTGATTAATTACGACAATCGCTATCGGATCTCGAACCGAATGATTGACCAGAACCAATCTCAGACCGGGCGCTTGTCTTCCGAGGTGCCGACGAACAGCGCACCGGCGGCCATTCCGAGCGCGGCGATCGAGGCCGCCCACAGCGGGAAACCGCTGCCTAACTGACCGGTGCCCAGAATGATCGCGCTGCTCGCGACGAGCAAGACCGTGCCCAGTACGACTTTTCGCGTATCCGTTGCCATACCCGGTACTAGCGGGTCATCCGGTATAAGTTTCTCCAAAACCGCCCGACACGGCCGTGATAACTGGGACCAAACCACACAGTATCGGGGCGTTACGCGCTATAGTAACAATTGAAACGATTTACACACCGATCGCACTGCTGTCGTGCGATCGGGTGAACATTGAATTTCAATGGCTACTATAGTTTGCCGGATCGTGTTCAGATAAGCCACTGCATCTTCTGAGTTGTAGACACCGAAAGCCCTCGTCGCGCTCCGGCATTCTGTGACGGATATCTTCACTTCGTTCAGATAGTGCCGCCACAGAATGCCGGACCACGACTCGCCCTTTCATCCGCCAGGAGAGCACGCTCTCCTGAGCCTGTGCTCACCCTGTTCGCACAGACGCCAGGATTCGGCCGTTGAACCGTCTAGACCCTGGTGGATGAAAGGGCGAGCGCAGTTGCGGGAACCCCGACGATGCAAGCACCGACTGGAGCGCAGCGAGTCGCGGGACCGCAACTGCGCGAGGGCTTTCGGTGTCTGCACCACTACGCTGACAGTCGCTTATCTGAACACTACCGTTTGCCGGTCGGTACTGCGACAGAGAGAACAGTCGACTTTTGGTCGGCGACGACCTTCGCCGGACAATGAGCGAGCGAGCCACCGATCTCCTGACGCGTGTCGCGACCTACCAGTTCGGCCCCGGAGCCGACGAGGCGCTGTTCCCCGACGTCGACGGGCTGGACGTGACGACGACGCGTTCCGGGCGACCGCGACAGGTGCGCGATGGCGACGACCGACTGCTGGAGTACGGCAGTGACGGGCGATTCACGCTCGGCGTCGCCGGTGGGCGACGCCTCCTCGACGGCCTCGACGACGCGCGCCATCAGGTCGTCGTCGGCGACGACAGCGAGCCGTTCGTCCGGGAGGGACGCAACGCCTTCGCGAAGTTCGTCCGGTCGGCAGACGAGGGCATCCGGCCGGGCGACGAGGTGCTGGTGGTCCACTACGATGGCGACCTCCTGGGCGTCGGTCGGGCCGAGTTACCCGGCGAAGCCATGCTCGACTTCGAGACGGGGATGGCGGTCAAAGTCCGTCACGGTGCCGGCACTGCGGACGCGTCCGAATCGTAGCGAGCGTCGACGGCAGGTCGGTGTCCTTTTGACGGCGGCCCACGCACGGACGGGTATGTTCGGAGGAGGCGGCGGCGGACTCAATCCGCGCAAGATGAAGCAGATGATGGAACAGATGGGCATCGACATGGAGGACATCGATGCCGAAGAAGTGATCATTCGGACCCCCGACAAGGAGCTGTACTTCACCGACGCCGAGGTCCAGCTCATGGAGGCCCAGGGCCAGTCGACCTATCAGGTCGTCGGCGAGCCCGAGGAGCGAGCCCTCGAAGCCGGCGACGACGGTGAGAGCGAGGCCGACGCGTCGGCCGGCGACGCCGCCGGTGACAGCGGGATTCCCGACGACGACGTGGAGCTGGTGGCGATGCGTGCCGGCGTCGACGAGGAGACCGCCCGCGAGGCGCTCGAAGCGGAGGACGGCGACCTCGCTGGCGCAGTCGAGCGCCTGGAGTGACGTACCTCCTCATCCACGAGGGCGAAGACCGCGAGTACCTCCTCGCGGCCGGCGAGACCCTGGAGACCGATCTGGGCGTGCTGGAAGTCCCCGACGATCCCGAGCCGGGCCAGATCGTCGAGACGCATCTCGACGAGCCGTTCACCGTGCGCGAACTGCGCGGCCCGGACCTGTTCAACCACCTCGAACGCACCGGCGCGCCGATGATGCCACGGGACATCGGGATCGTCGTCGGCAAGACCGGCCTCCAGTCGGGCGACCGCGTGCTCGATGCCGGCACCGGAACGGGCGTCCTCGCGGCCTACCTCGCGCGGATGGGCGTGACAGTGACGACCTACGAACGAGATCCGGAGTTCGCCGACGTGGCCCGCGAGAACATGGCGATGGCCGGCGTCGAAGACCGAGTTGACGTGCGCAGCGGCGACGTGACCGAAGCCGTCGACGCCCTCGCCGAGACCGACTTCGACGTGGTCACACTCGACACCGGGGACGCCGCGGCGGTCGTCGAGCGAGCGCCGGAGTTGCTCGTCCCCGGCGGCTTTCTGGCCGTCTACTCGCCGTTCGTCGAGCAGGCCCGCGAAGCGATCCAGACCGCGCGGGACGCCGGACTACGGGACGCCGAAACGCTGGAGACGATTCAGCGCGCGCTCGACGTGAGCGACCGCGGCACCCGGCCGTCGACGCGGGGCGTCGGGCACACCGGCTACCTGACGTTCGCACGCAACCCCTGACACCGCCGGCTGTCGGTCCGTGCGGACGCGACTACGCGTCGTCGAGGGTCAGACGACGGCGATACCCGTCGCCAGCAGATTGATCCCGAGGTGTGCGATCGTGCTACTGGCCGTTCCATAGCGGTGTCTGAGGAGGCCGAGGACGACCGCGATCACGACCAGCGACACGAAGCGGAACGTCGGTGCGCCGAGGTCGACGACGACGTGTTTCGCCACGAACGCCCCAGCAGTCACGGCAATCCCAAGCGCCGGTCCGTACGCGTCGACGAGTGCCGTCTGGACGACGCCACGCCAGGCCAACTCCTCTGCGATCGGGACGATCACACCGTTGACCAACAGGAGTGTCGGGACGACCCAGACGGCCGTCTCGGCACCGCCTGCAGGCGTCGGCACTGAGGGAACGCCGACGGTGAAGACGTAGACGACCGCGAACGTCAGCAGCAGGGCGAAGTAGGCCACGACGCCGACGATGCCACCGGCGACGGCACCCGGAGACAGCTCGTAGCGCCAGCGATCGGGCCCGATACCGCTCCAGCGCCCGATCGTTGCTGCCAGGACAGCGAGAGTCGGAAACGTGATCGCGAGCAGGAGCATATCCGCGCCCTCACCGCTTCCGACCGCATCGGCGAGCAGTGGTGTTCCGCGACGGCGCACGAGAAACTCCACTGTGACCCACGTCGCGACGACGACGGCCGCGAGCGCGCGCGGATCCGACAGCATACGCCCGAGTCTCCGGGCAGGAGCATCTGGTTCAGACATCTCGGTAGTCGTTCGATCGCACTTGGGCTCGCGTGTGGCCGGTCCGATTCACGATCCTCGTCTCGGAGTGTCGAAACAAAGGTGTTTCCTCGACAGCGAGTGGTGCTGCCGAGAAGACACCGGACCTACTCGATCGCCCGGATCAGATCGAGGAGTTCGTCGCGGTACTGTTGGCGCGTTCGCGTCAGCACCTCTGGTGGATCGTCGGTCTCGAGGATTTCGGCCACGGGGCGGGCTGGATACGCGCCGGCACCGATGCGAAAGCCATCGCCGTGCCAGACGCCGACCCAGCCGGCGATCGGCAGCGTCGCGTCCAGCCCCGACATCGGCAGTTCGGCCCGAAACTGCGTGAGCTTCGCTCGCTCGCCAGACGCGACGCGGACACGCTCCGTACGGCCCCGTCCGATCGACTCGAAGCCGCGGTCTCGCAGCTCGGACTTGAAGGTCCTGTTGGCCTCCGAACGGACCGTCGGGAGGATCATCGCGGGGCCGATGCCGGGCGACAGCGACGGCGTAAACGTCAGCTTCGTCGCGAAGAAAAACCGCCAGCGCTGGTCGAGGCCGCCGTGCTCGGCGGCCGCCCGACGAGTTCGCTCGTCACCGTACAGCAGCGTCGCGCCTTCGACACGGGTCCCGGGGAGCTGAAACACCGTCTCGACGGTCGCGTCCGTTCGGGTCCAGCCGCCGTCTTCGAGTCGCCGCTCGGGGACCGAGGGGTACCGCTCGTCGGAAGGTGACACACCTCGTACTGGTGGCGGAACTCACCTAACAGTTCCGTCGAACGGTCAGTGGTCGTCTTCGCGCCACTTGTGGTCGCACTCGGTACAGGTGAAAAAGCGCGTCTCGGACTCGTCGGCGGCCCGGATCTGCTTCATCTCCCAGAAGGCCCGGTCGTTGCCACACTCGGGACAGTGTGCGTCCGTCGTCGGCCCCATGTCTTCGGCCTCGACCTCGGAAGTGTCGACGATCTCGCTCTCTTCCTGGCCCTGCGTGGTCACCATCGAACTTTCGTCCGCCGCGTCGCGGGCCCGCTCGGCACCGCAGCTGCCACAGACCCAGACGCCGTCTTCGGCTTTCATCATCGAACCGCAGTCGTCACAGAACTCCATGGTTGACTGGGATTGCAATCGAAGTGGTTTAAGCTCGGGGGTTCATCGCTCGGCGGTGTTCAGATAAGCAGCAGCACTGACTGACATATAGACACCGAAAGCCCTCGTGCAGTTGCGGTCCCGCGGCTCGCTGCGCGCGCTCCGCGTGCTTGCTTCGCCGGGGTTCCCGCAACTGCACTCGCCCTTTCATCCGCCAGGGTTCAGACGGTGAACCAGCCGATTCCTGGTGGATGAAAGGGCGAGGTGCGGTCGACGGTTCTGCGGCGGCACTATCGAACGCAGTGAAGATATCCGCCACAGAACCGCCGAGCGTGCCGAGGGCTTTCGGTGCCTCGACGATGCTACTCTCGATCTCTTATCTGAACACTACCCATCGCTCAGCGTTCCAGCCAGCTCGAACAGGCGTCGAGGTCGTCCATGGTTCGCTCGTGGAGCTGGCAGTACGGCCTCGACTCGCCGTCTTCCATCACGTACTCGAAGTGTCGACAGTTCCCACAGTACGCTTCGAGGGAGTCTTCGTTCTCGTCACCGTCGCTCGTCGAATCGAGGACGTCGTTGCTGAAGGCTGCGCCACCGGTCACCGTTCCGTCGCCTTCGATCACTTCGCCGCCGTCGGCGCTGGGTTCAGTCTGTAGTCCTCTGGAGTAGCCCGTGGCGGTGTCCGCGATGGGATCGAAGGACTCCGTCTGGGTGGCATCGGCCGACCGTCGATCGGCGGCCGGCGACCCGCCGTCGTCGGCCGCGTCGCTGTCGTCGCGTGTTGCGCCCGTGACGGTCGCGCCGTCGTGACCGGTCGACGCGGTCTCGCGGTTCGTCTGGGTCTCGACCTCGCCGTCGAGGTCCGTCCCGAAGAGGCCGACACCGCCAAAGCGGCCGAGCGAGCGGGCCTCTTCGACGAGCTGGATCGTCCCCTGGCGGGTGATCTCCATGCGGGCCGTCCCGCCGGGATCGTTGCGGGTCTTGAACGTCGCCAGTGCGACGAACAGACACCAGAAGATCGTGACGACGCCGAAGAAGTAGACGGCCGTCGTCGCCAGCGTCAGCAGCGGCGCGGCGGTGACCCAGTCGTAGGGATAGACGTGCTGGAACATGGCGACACCGATCGCCGTGATTCCCGTCCCGACGATTGCAGCCCCACGGACCGACCGCGACGCCGGGAGGACGGCGAAGACGCCGAGCAACACGGCCGGTAAGCCGAGTCCCGCGAGGACCCCCGCAAGCTCTCGGGCAGGATACCGCCCCAGCGACTGGACACCCACGTTCGTCGTCGCCAGCGCGATGGCACCCACGACCATCGACCCACCGACGAGAAAGAGCGCGCTGCCGAGGAGCTGTTGTCGCCGGCTGGCCACCCGGCCGACGTTGCCCTCGTACACGTCTGTGAGACTCGTCATGGCACGTCATAGGGCCGCTCCCCTCAAAACTACCCGTCAGACGGGTGGCATACGAGGCGGGAGCGACCGCCTCGGAACACGCGAGCGGGAGAGCGAAACGACACGCGAGCAGCGGGACGGTCCTCGGTAGCGATCGCGTCGAACGACGCCAGCGTTCCGAAAACCCTAATCACGGCCGCTCGGAACGTGGGCGTATGAGCGACGACGAGGAAACCGACGACGGGCCGGCAGTCGAACTCGGCGAGGGCGATTCGGTCGCCGGTGCGCCGCTGGCACGCGTGAGCTCCCGACTCACCTGGGGTATCGAGCACAGCACGATCGTCGAACGCGAGGGCGACAGCGACATCCGTACGCCCGACGGTCCACAGCCACTCGCCGACCTGATGGCCGACGTGGACGTGCCGTACTTCGAGCACCGGCGCGAGTTCGAGTCGGCCGTCCGTGGAGTGCTCGGCGACGGCCCGGTTGCGACCGAATAACACAGCGGACTGTTCTGTCGCAGTCGGCGTTCGCGGAGTCCGCGCTGTCGGCCACGCCGTCGGTTCGGTCGGGGCGTCTCCGAGCACACGACGCCAGTGTGGTCCGTGTCGCCCTCGCGGTTACCCGTGAGAACCGTCGTCGGTCCGATCTCGACGGTCGTCGGCGGCGTCGCTGTCGGCGCTGGACTGCTGTTTTCTGAGCTCGTCGACTTCGCGTTCGAGTTCGGCGATGCGCTCGTCCGTGCCGTCGTCCGAGGACCGGCGGAAATAGCGGATCGCCAGTCCCGCAGCCACAACGACTGGCGCGGTCAACAGGACGAATATCAGAAGGACGATAATCAGTTCTTGCGTACCTGGGAGACCGAGCTGGAGGGCAATCACGTCCGGCACATCTGTCACGCCAGAACAAGAACTTACTGGTCGTCGAGTCGATCCACCCGGCGCTGTAGCTCCTCGACCTGCTGTTCCAGTCGGTCGAGGCGTTGCTGGTCTGGCGAGCGGTTCTGCCGGACGAGCAAGACGCCGCCGACGAGCGCGAGCGACACCACGAGAAAGAGCAATAAGAGCGCGCCGACGAAGAGCAGTTCGACGCCGACCGGGAGCTGTAGCGGTTCCATACCGGCGTCTGGACGGCGAGGCGTATAAGCGCTGTCGGCGATCAAAAGTCGGCCAGCGTCGACTGGAGTCCCGCGACCATGTCGGATTTGCGCCGGAGCGTCCCCAGCGACACCGGGAGCTGTTCGGTGACGGCGGTCACGGCGTCGCGGAAGCTCTCGGCGACGGCGGGCTGATCGTGATACCGGTGGTTCGCGTCGCCAGCACCCTCATCGAAGGCGTTTCGGACACCTTCGCGGACCTGCCAGACGCCGACGGGGGCCCAGTAGTCGTCGGTGACCTCTCGGAGGACGAGACACTTCGCCTGGCGGTCTCGCTCCTGGAGGTGTTCGAGCACGCCCAGCCGCGAGGCGTAGTACGCGCCGGCAGTCTCCTCGACGTAGCCGGTGCGGCCCTCGTAGCCCTCGTTAGCGCTGGCGAGGTAGTGAGTCTGGCCGGTCGGGTTCCAGACGCTCTCGGGGGCCTTCATCTCGACGAGTTCGAACTCCCACTGGCCAAGGGTCATGAGGACCCAGTAGCGGTTGCCCATGTACTCGTTGTACCAGACCTCGGTCTGGTCGATGGTGTTGCGGTTCTGGATCGTGCCCCGGAGATACTGCCCGACCGTGTCGTCGACGGCGGTGATCGACCACCGCGTCGGGACGAGTGTGCGCTGACGGCGCTGGCCCAGCGCACCCGCCGAGAGGATCGTGTTGACCTCGTACACGTCGAAGCCACGGCGGTAGAGGTAGTTCATCGCGCCCTCTGCCTGCCAGTCGTCGTCCTCGAGGGTCTTCTCGACGGCGCGGGGGACGTGTGGGTTCTCCGCGAGGTCGGCGGTCGTCGCGTTGGCACGCGGCCCCGTGGGCGTGCCCACGTCGTCGAAGCGAACGTCCAGGTCCGGCGTGCCGTCGAGTCCGACCTCCACGTCGACGGGATGGTCGGCGATCGCGACCTCGCGCTGCGTGCCGACGAAGCCGTCCCACACGTCCGACACGTCGACGTTCGCCGAGCGCGTGCTGTTGAGCATCCCGGTCCGTCGCTGGAGCACGTCGTCGATCCCCAGCCCGTCCCGGTACCACTGGCCGCTGGTGGCGAACTGCTCGGCGTCGGCGTCGGACGCCATCGGCGAGAGCACGCCCGTCGACACGTCGGGATAGCCCGACCGGCCGACGAAGATCTCCGGCGCGGTCGAACCAAAGAGCGCGTCGCCCTGGACGGTCTCCTCGAACTGCCGTTCGACGTCCTCGAGGTGGTTCGTGATCTCGTAGGACTTCTCTTCGGCGAGGCGACGCCGCTCGGCGGCCTCGTCGCGATCGAACCCCTCGATGAACTCGTCGAGACGCATCGAGAGAGCGTTGGACGCTCGGCGATAAAACAGTGACTCTCGTGGCGGGCACGCCGACCGACGACTTCACGCGTACTGATCGTAGAAGTAGAGCCCGACCGCGACGAGCAGCGCGAACGAGCCGACGGTGTCGATCGAGCGCATCTGCGGGACGAGCTCGAACCCAGCGAGACCCTGATAGGCGATCGACAGCCCGGCGATGCCGAGTGTCGCCACCAGCGCGACCGCGACGGGCTCCGTCTCGCGGGCGCGACTGATCCGCCGAGTGCCGACGCCACAGGCCAGTAACACGAGCACGCCGATGAGGAGGTCCGAGAGCGGCCCGGCGTAGGGATTCGTCGTCGAGAGTTCCGTGACGAACAGCGCCACGTACACCAGCAGCGCACCGACGACGATCTGTCGCTGGCGCTGTGAGCGGATCGCGAAGATGTCTGTCATCGTCGGGCAATGGACAGGGGGAAAGATAACAGTGACGAGCACGAGGCGGTGCCAGCCGGCGACGTTCCGGACACCGGCGTCTCGCTGGTCGACGGCCCGACGGGACCGCCGTCGCGCTCGATCGGGACAGAACGTAACGTATACCAGAGTGGCACCGACAGTGGCGTCTGTGCCCTCCAACACAGACAGCGACGGTCCGCGAGACGTAGCCGCCGTCGTGCGTCGATACCGACGGCTCGAACGACCGATCAGCGCCGGCATCGCCGTCCTCGTCGGACTCGTCGCGGCCGTCGCGATCATCACGCTCCCGCTGGTGGTCGGCCTCGCGGTCGCCCTCGCCGTGTTCGTCGCCGTCCGCGTCCCCATCTTCGAGACCGGCGGGACGACGACGCTGTCGACCCAGCAGCGTCCCGACGAGGTGCGTGCGGCCTTCGAGAGTGCCAGCCCGCCGCCGCTGGTCTTCCAGTGGGGACTGGCCGACGAGGTCGAACAGACAGACGGAGGCTGGTCCTACGAGATCTCGTATCTCCTGGGACTGCGGTCGGTCCGACTGCACGTCGAGACCCACTCCGGCGACGACGCCGACCTCGAACTGGTGGTCACCGTCGGCGACCAGTCGTGGGGGACCTACCGCGTCGACATCGAGGCCCGCGACGACGAGACGATCGTCGTGATCGACACGACCTCGGATCGCAGATTCGGCCTCCGACGGCTGCCACAGTGGTTCGTGGGCCAGCGATACCGGGTGGCGGCGCTGTCCGCACAGGGCTACACCGTCGTCGAGCAGGACGCGCGACTGACGCTCTAGCGCCGCTCGACGACCCGGTCGATCGTCAGCCGGTCGTAGCCCAGCCCCTCGTGGACCGCGAGCTCCAAGGCGTTGACGAGATAGTGGGCGACGACGACCACGAGCAGGCTGTCGGTGAGGACGAACCCGGCCGCCAGCGCCAGACCGAGCCCGCCGGTGACGAGCATCCCGACTCGCCCCTGCGCGCCGTGAGCGGCACCGAAGACGACCGACGAGGCTGCGTGCAGCCACGGCGAGAGAGAGAAGCCAGCGGTCAGCGCGCTAGGCGAGACCGTGACCGTCGAGAGTGTTGGCGACCATACGGGCGGCGAGGTCAGCCAGCTTTACGTGAAAGACCCCGTCAGATCGAAGGTCACGCCGTCCCACAAGATCTGTGGGGAAGAGTGCGTGCGTTTCGACGACAGTGAGTCGACGACCGTCAAGTTCGACCACACACCCACGATCGGGCAACCATCATGTGACCGGACGGCGAGAAGCACGTCGAGGCCGACAGCTTCGAACCGATCGTCGGCGAGGACACTGTCCGGCTCGAAGTCGCAGACAGAGTTATTTATAATCGATTATAGACGCTGTCTTTTTCTTCAAACACCGGAAATATATTCACTCACAACACAGCCTCTGCCTCTTCTTGGTCTTCCGGATACGACCATGAATCCGCACCTGTATCAATATTCACCCCGAGCGGAGGATATGTAAGAACAACACTTTCTAAGAAATTAAGACCAGCATTCCCAAATACGCTCCAGGTGTGTTCGTATGTTCCTGCGATTCTGCCCGGTACCCTATCCGGGAAGTTTTGTTTGTTCAGAGTGAATTGGAGGCTTCCAACAATTTTCTCCGGATGCTGGAAGCTCAAATCATTATCACTTACTTTTATTCCAACTGCTGAGGCACCATCACTGCCGATAGGGTTGTCGTCAGGTTCTTCGGTTTTAATGTCTTCAACTTCTCCAGATGTGCTGTACCCCTGGCAACTATGTTCGATAGAATCACTACCATCTAATCCAAATTGGCTGTCCTCCCATCCAATAACTACTCCATCTTTGGGTGGTGCTCCGTCAATGTCTACTTTTTCTTGGAAAAACAAGCTCCAGCTTAGCATAACATCAATCTTTTTGCCGAGATCATTTGCCATAAATTGGCAATTTGATTCGCTTGAGTCATAATGGCTGAAAAAGTCTTGAGTTTGGACCGAATCTGATTTTTCACCCGGCGAGAATTCGCCAGTTAGATCATTTGCTTTGAGTTTAAAGCCCGCATGCTCAGCGAGAGCATACGCTTCCTCAAAGTTTTGGTTAGCAACCGCCGTCTGGATTTGACTCCGAATATGCTTTTTATGTCTCCCACGACTCCCTTGTCCCGAGACAGTTGCGCTAATGAATGGTACTGATAGGGCGGTACCTGCGGTCTTTAGAATCGATCTTCGATCCATATTGCAGATTGACATTCGTATAGACATGTATTAAATGTATGTAATTAGGATATAAACTCCTATAGTATATCACAAAATACTTATATGTGTTGATAATTATTTTAGGTATGGATGAAATCAAAGGATACCTATCAATTATAACAATTCTCCTCGGAATTCAGACACTCAACGCGGTTTCTGATAACACGAGCAGTCTTTTTACTGAAGTTGGAGCAGCCCTCTCCATCTTAGTGATACTTCTTGTCCCAATTTTCCTCCTCGGAAAAGCAGTCCACTCGAAATTGCGATAATATGATCTTCTGAGGAAGTTAAGCATGTGGTAACAAAGTGGCTCGTCGCGCGGCGATACCGCAACGAGCCGTTGGCCGCATAGGGGTACAGGGTCGTCGACCGAGAGACCGAGCTCTCGTTCGGAAGTTAGTCGATGAGCGTCTCGATCGTCAGCCGGTCGTAGCCCAGCCCCTCGTGGACCGCGAGCTCCAGGGCGTTGACGAGGTAGTGGGCGACGACGACCACGAGCAGGCTGTCGGTGAGGACGAACCCGGCCGCCAGCGCCAGACCGAGCCCGCCGGTGACGAGCATGCCGACGCGCCCCTGCGCGCCGTGGGCGGCACCGAAGACGACCGACGAGACGACCGCGAGCAGCCACGGCGAGACGGAGAATCCGGCCGCCATCGCGCCGATGGCAGCGCCACGGAAGACGACCTCCTCGACGACGGCGACGGTCGGCAGCGCGACGCCGAGCAACAGCACCCACCCACCCAGTGAGTCGGGGGCGAGCAGTTCGCGGACGGCCTCGTCGTAGCCCGCACCGGTGGCGTCGGCGACTGCACCCGCGGCTTCGTTGGCCAGCCAGAGGGCGACGCCGAAGCCGATCCCGACGGCGACGCCGGGGAGCCCACGGGCGAGCGCGGTCTCGGGGATCCCGAGCGCCCACGGCGGGATCGAGAAGTACACCGCGGCCCCGACGACGACCGCGCCGAACAGCCCCTGGGTCACGACGACGTTGGCGAGCAAGGCACCGGGCGACAGCCGCGCCCGCGGGTCCGCTACCGGCCGCTCGAAGCGCGGCACGACCGGGTCGGTCGGTCGCGGATCGCGTGGCGAGGGCTCCCTGAACCGGACTGGGTCGTCGTCGCCGCTCAGGGCAGACTGGGACGCTCTCGCGAGTGCGAGAAGCAAGAACAGAGAGAGGGCGAGCAGGCCGGCGAAGGCGGCCCACCGCGCCACGGTTCTACTGCGGGCTGGGTGAGCCGCTCTGCTGGCCCACTTCGCGTTCGAGCGCTTTGCCGGTGATGGACTTGAGCCGGTCGACCAGCGAGTCCTTCTCGGGCTCGCCGGCCAGGGCCACTTCCAGCACCTCGGAGATGTGCGAGACCGGGACGATCTCGATCATCTCCTCGTACTCCTCTTCGATCATCACGTCCTGGGTGTTTGCCTCGGGGATGATGACCGTATCGAGCCCGGACTTGGCCGCGGCCTCGATCTTGTGGGTCACGCCGCCGACGGGCAACACGTCGCCCCGCACCGACAGCGAGCCGGTCATCGCGAGGTTCTGCTCGATCGGAACGTTCTCCAGCGCGGAGATGACCGCCGTCGCGACCGTGATCGAGGCGGAGTCGCCGTCGACACCGCCCTCGCCGGCCTGAACGAACTGGATGTGAACGTCCTTCTCGGAGATGTCCTCGTCCGAGAACTTCTTGATGATCGCCGAGACGTTCTGGACTGCCTCCTCGGCCATCTCCTTGAGCTGGCCGGTGGCGATCACCTGACCGGGACCCTGCGAGGGCGTGACCTCCGCCATGACCGGGAGGACGATCCCGCTGTCCTCGCCCATCACGGCCAGACCGTTGACGCGGCCGACCACGTCGCCCTCGTTGACGGTCAGTTCGTAGTCCTTGCGGCGTTCGATGTAGTCGTCTGCGAGCTGTTGCTCGATGGAGCGACTCCGGCCTTTGGCCTGGAGCACGTCCTCGCGAGTGGTCACGTCCTGATCCTCCGCGCGGGCGATGTCGCCCGCGACGCGGACCAGTCCGCCCAGTTCGCGCAGTTTCAGGGTCAAGTGCCCTTTGCGGCCCGCGCGGCGGCGGGCTTCGAGGATGATCTCCTCGACGGCCTCGCGGTCGAAGTGGGGGAGTCGCCCGTCGTTCTCGACTTCCTGTGCGATGAAGCGGGTGAGCTTCCGGCGCATCTCCGGGGTGTCCTCGATGGTGTCGTCCATGTACACCTCGTAGCCGTACCCCTTGATCCGGGAGCGCAGCGCGGGGTGCATGTTCTCCATGGCGTCGAGGTTCCCCGCCGCGATCATGATGAAATCACAGGGGACGGGCTCGGTCTGGACCATCGCGCCCGAGGAGCGCTCGGACTGGCCAGTGATGGAGAACTCGCCCTCCTGGATCGCGGTCATGAGTTTCTGCTGGCTGCGGATGTCCAGCGTGTTGATCTCGTCGACGAACAGGACGCCCTTGTTGGCCTTGTGGATCGCGCCGGCCTCGACGCGGTCGTGGCTGGGCGTCTCCATCCCACCGGACTGGAACGGGTCGTGGCGAACGTCGCCCAGCAGCGCACCGGCGTGGGCACCGGTCGCGTCCTCGAAGGGCGCGGTGGTCTGGTTCGCGCGGTTGACCAGCAGGTTCGGGATCATCGAGTCGTTGCCACGCGAGCCATAGCGGAAGGCCAGGTAGATGACACCGGCCGCGAGGATCCCCAGCAGGACCGACCCCTGGATGATCAGCGCGTAACCGATGATGATGGCGATGATGATCCACATCAGGAAGGTCCGCATCTGGTTTCGCTTGCGGGCCTCCTCCTTGTGGGCGTCGACGATCTGTTCGCCCTTCCCGGCGGGGACGGTTCGAACCTTCGGCTCGTTTCCGTCGTCCGGGTTGTGGTAGACCAGAACGTCCTGTAGTTCCTCTTTCGGGAGCAGTTGGCTCATCGCTTTGGCCAGCATCGACTTGCCCGTCCCGGGCGAGCCGATCATCATCACGTGACGGCGCTGTTTGGCTGCCTTTTTGATGACGTCACGGGCGTGGTCCTGCCCGATGACCTGATCGACGAGTCGGTCGGGGACTTCGATGTCGCTGGTCGACTCGATGCCGAGCCCACCGAGGAGCCCGTCTTCGTCGTCGAGGGACGCGCCGCTCTCGACTTCGACCTCACTGCCGAGGTCGTCGAGGCCGCCACCTTCGGCCCCGCCACTCTCCACAGTGTCACCAGCGTCGTCGGCCGCGCTGTGGTCGTCGTCTTCGGGCGGCGTCCCGGTCACCTCCCGCTCGTCGTCGGGAGTGTCGTCGATCTCGGTATTGTCGCTCATACAAACGTTGCTAACACCAGATTGGAGGGACTGTCCACTGATATACTTTCTCCCCGCGACCGTGCTTGCCACACGAGTGGAACCGCAAGAGGGGAGCCGATTGTAGAGGAGAGAGACCACTCGTCGGGTTTATCATTTCCGACACCCAGAGATGGGGTATGCGGGGTTTCTATATCGGTCGATTCCAGCCGTACCACAACGGCCACCACACGGTCGTCGAGGAGATCGCGACCGAGGTCGACGAACTCGTCCTGGGGATCGGAAGCGCGGGCGACTCGCATACGGACCACGATCCGTTCACTGCCGGCGAACGGATCATGATGATCACGCGCGCGGTCCGCGAGTTCGAGCGTGCGAACGATCTGGTCACGTACGTGGTCCCCATCGAGGACCTGAACCGCAACTCGGTGTGGGTGAGCCACGTCCAGAGCATGTCGCCGACATTCGACGTGGCCTACTCCAACAACCCGCTGGTGATCCAGCTGTTCGAGGAGGCGGGCATCGAGGTCCGACAGTCGAAGATGTTCGACCGAGAACGGCTGGAAGGCAGCGACATCCGGGAGGCGATGATCGAGGGGGACGCGTGGCGCGAACGCGTGCCCGACGCCGTCGTCGAGACGATCGAAGAGGTACACGGCGTCCAGCGGATCCGGACCGTCGCCAAAGACGACGTGGTCGAACGCTGGGAAGTCGGTGACGAGGAGTGATGATCACCCTCAGTAGCGACTTCGGTTCGCCGTACCCCGCGGCGATGAAGGGCGTCATCCTCCGGGACAGCGACGCGCGCATCGTCGACGTGAGCCACGAGTTCCCGCGACAGGACGTGCCCGGCGCGGCGTTCTGGCTCCGAGAGGTGCTGCCGTACTTCCCGCCGGCAGTCCACTGTGTCGTGGTCGATCCCGGCGTCGGGACCGACCGGGCCGCGATCGTCGTTCGAGTCGGCGACCACGCGATCGTCGCGCCGGACAACGGCGTCGCGCTCCCGGCCGCCAGGGCGATCGCGGACGACGGCGACGTGATCGAGGTCTTCGAGATCGAGACCGACGAGCCGGCGAGCGCGACTTTCCACGGCCGAGACGTGTTCGCGCCGATGGCGGCCGCCGTCCACGAGATCGGCGTCGACTCCCTCCACGAGGTCGCGGATCTCGTCCGGGCCGACGGCTACGAAGAGCTCGCCTTCCCGGAGCCGACCGTGAGTCAGACCGGAGCCAGCGGCGCGGTGCTCGTCGTCGACGGTTTCGGGAACGCGATCACGAACGTGCCGGGCGAGGCGATCGAGGACCGGTTCGGCCAGCAGGTCCGGATCAACGGTGAGCCCGCACCGGTCAGACGGACGTACGCGACGGTGGACCCGGGCCAGCGACTCGTCACCGTCGGCAGCCACGGCAACGTCGAGCTCGCGGTGAATCGCGGGCGTGGAGACGAGGCCTTCCGCGTCGGCGCTGGCGATCGGGTGGAGCTGTCGTACTAGTTTTAGGCACTCCGAAAAACCGACAGGCTTATTACTTTTAGGCTGTCCTAAACAAATGCGTGGGTCGCCGACGGTCGTGATCGTTCCCTGGTTCCGGGAACACACTCCGTGGAGACCGTCGAGCCCCACCGTCTCAGGTCCCAGTTGCATCGTCGGCCACCGTGGCCATACCCTGGCGGCTGTGGGCATCGCTGCCGCCACCGTCTGTCCCTCTATCCACCACCCCCAGTTTTTAGGCTCGCCGAAAATTCGACGGCCTTATGTACTTTAGGCGTGCCAAAATCACGTATGCAACACAGAAGAGACGTGCTTGCGAGTCTGGGCATCGCACTGTCGACTGCACTTGCCGGCTGTTCGGAAGACACCGACGGCGAGACCGACGGCGAGAGCAGCGACGAAGCGACCGAGACGGACCGGACACAGTCGAGTGGCCCCGAACTCGCGGCTTCGGCCCAGCTCAACGTCTACCGCGCCCGGCTCTTCGACGCCGTCGCGCTCGGTCGTGCCGGCCAGACCGCCGCGGGAGCGTCCGTCGCCCAGTCGATCTTCCAGCGGTTCGAGAACGCGACCGGGGAGTACGGCGCTCACGAGACGCTGGAACGGACCAGCGAGTCGGCCTACGAGGGATTCGAGAGCGCGCTCGGGGAACTCCGGTCGACGCTCGAAGACGGCGACACCGACGCCGCCGCCGAGGCGGCGACGACGGCCAGCGACCAGCTCCAGATCGCCCAGCAGGCCCTGATCGGCAACGACGCCACGCGCGCACTCGACGCGCTCCTCCTCGGGAGCCGCGCCGCCAACACCCGCGTACTGGGCGAGGCTGGTCACTTCGAGGCGGCGGCGACCGTGGCCACCGAAACGACCGAGCGGTTCGAAGACACGCTCGTCCACGGCGCACTCGAAAGCGCCGACGGGGACGCCTACGAGGACTTCGAGTCCGGACTGGCGTCGATCCAGCGCGCCGCCAGCGAGGGGGACGCCGAGGGCGTGACCGACGCCGTCGCCGCGGCCCAGTCGGCGGCGGTGGCGGGTGCCTACGCGCTGGGAACCGAGTCGGTCGCCGGGACCGGTCACCTCGCAGCGATGCAGTCAGTGGGGTACGACGCCGCGGCACTCGCCGGTCTCGGCGGCCCGAGTGAGGCCCTCGCGCACGCGACGACGCTGACCACCTACCGGGCGCGGATCCGGGACGCGGCGTGGCTGGCCGACGCCGACGAGGGATCGACGGCGGGCACGGTCGTCGGGAACGTCTTCGCGGACTTCGAGGGTGCGCGTGCCCACGAAGCGCTGGAAGAAGCCGACCACGAGGCCTACGAGGGGTTCGAGAGCGGCCTGGAGTCGCTCCAGTCGGCCGTCGAGAGCGGCGAAGGCGTCGACGACGCCCTCGCCACGGTGGACGAACACCTCCGGACCGGCGTCGCGACGCTGGCCGGCGACCACGCCCCGGTCCTGCAGGCCGGCTTCTTCCGGGCGCGTCTCGCCGACGCACGCGAACGCTACGAGCGAGGTGCGCCCTCGGTCGCCGCGTCGATCACCCAGGAGCTGTTCGAGCGGTTCGAGGCCGACGAGCTCGGGTTCCACGAGACGCTCGAAGAGGCCAGCGAGGACCTCTACCACCGCTTCGAGGAGGAGCACCTGGCCGGCCTGATCGAGGCCTACGAGAACGACGACAGCGAGGCGGTCACCACCCACCACGAGGGCGCGCTCGACGCGCTCCTGGAGTTCGAGGCCACCACCGGGGACAGCGTCGCGAGCGCGGCCGAGACCGCGTACTTCGTCGCTCGCGGATTCGACAGCGCTACCGTCGCCACGCTGGGCGACAGCGAGCGCGCGGCGACGATTCCACGGGCCGCCTTCGAGCACTTCGAGAGCGGTGCAGCGGGCTACCACGAGGCACTGGAACACGCCGACCACGAGACCTACGAGACGTTCGAGTCCGATCTGGGCGCGATCCGGTCGACCGCGGAGTCGGGCGGCGACGTGCGCAGTGCCGTCCAGACGTTCGTGAGCACCGCGATCGACGGCATCTACGCCATCGTCGGCGCTGCCGGCGGCTCGAACGGCGCGGCCGCTGCCGCGATCGTACAGGACGTGTACGCCACCTTCGAGGAGGCCCGCGTCCACGAGGCGCTGGAAGAAGCCGACCACGAGGCCTACGAAGGATTCGAGGCGGCGCTGGAAGCGTACGCGGGCGGACTGGACGGCGAGGGCGACGTGCCCGTCGGTCGCCTCGCAGACGCGACGCTGCGCGCTCAGTTCGCCGTCGCGGGTGCGCTCGACGACGCTCCCGTCGGCCAGGACGGCGAGGGGAGCGCCGAGACGGAAGAGACCGAATCGTCGCTGGAAGGGGGCCCGAACGTCGTCGACGGCGTCCCGGACGACGCCGACCACGTCGTCTCGATGCAGGCAGTGGCCTTCGAGCCGGCCGAGTTGACCGTCTCGGTCGGCGATACGGTCGCCTTCGAGCACGTCGCCGGTGAAGCCCACAACGTGGTGGCCCGAGAGGAAGAGCTACCGGCGGACGCGAGCTACTGGGCCTCCGGCGACTTCGACTCCGAGACGGCCGCAGTCGAGGGGTGGGACAACGGACAGGGTGCCGTCCAGTCGGGCCAGTCCTACGTCCACACCTTCGAAACGGCCGGCGAACACCCCTACTACTGTGTCCCACACGAGATGGCGGGCATGGAAGGCACGATCGTCGTCGAAGAGTAACGCCGCACCCTGTTTTTAGCCACACGGCGACGGTGCGGTCTGTGTGGCGGGCGGCTCGATTCGTGGGATAGCCGTCGCTGCTCCGGCAGTCGAAGAAAAATCGAAGGTGGTCGTCGACGGGCGTCGTTACGCGTCCGAGGAGATGACGTCGTCGATCCGAGCGATCATCGTCGCTGCCTCGGTGGCGCTCTCGACGGCTTCGCGCTTGACCGCGGCGGGGTCGAGGACGCCGTAGTCGATCGGGTCGTCGATGACGCCGGTCTGGCCCTCGCTGATGATGCCCGCGATGCCCTCACTCTCGTGTTCGGCGCGCAGGTCGACCAGCGCGTCGATCGGGTCCATGCCCGTGTTCTCCGCGAGCGTGCGCGGGATCACGTCGACGGCGTCGGCGAAGGACTCGACGGCGAGTTGCTTGCGGCCCTCGATGGAGGCGGCCTCGCTCCGGATGTGGTCCGCGATGGCGATCTCGGTCGCACCGGCACCGGGGACGACGCCGCCCTTGTCGAGTGCGGCGACGACCACGTCGAGCGCGTCGTTGAGCGCGCGTTCGAGTTCGTCCGTGACGTGGTCGGTCCCGCCGCGGGCGAAGATCGTCACCGTCTCGGAGCTGGCACCGCCCTGCACGAAGGCCAGTTCCTCGTCGCCGTACTTCTGGACGCTCACGTCCTCGGCCTCGCCGAGGTCGTCTGCCTCCAGCGTGTCGACGGAGCCCACGCGGCTCGCGCCGGTGGTGTGGGTCACGTCCTGGAGTTCGTCGCTGTCGACGCCGTCGAAGGCGACGATGCCCTCCTTGGAGAGCTGTGCGCCGACGCGGTCGTCGACGTCACCGGAGACGAACACGACGTCTGCGCCGACCGCGGCGATGGCCTCGGCGTAGCTCGACAGCTCTTCCTCTTCGGCCTCGATGGCGGCGTTGAGCTGGTCGACGCTGGAGACGTTGTACTCTGCGTCGATGTTGCTCTCTCGGACTTCGAGGTCGGCGTCGATCACGGCGATGGTCGCGTCGGCGACCGAGCTCGGCATGTTGCCGTGGACCGGCTCCTCCTCGATGATGATCCCCTCGACGAGCTCCGTCGCAGAGGAGGACGCGCCGGCCTGGCTCCGAATCGCGATCTGGTCGCGCGTCGAACCGGAGCCGTCGGTCGCCTGCCGGACGGCGGCGACGACGGTCTCGGCGAGTGCGCCGGCCTCCACGTCGCCGGTGCCTTTCCCCGTCATGGAGGACTCGGCGACGCTGATCAGCGTCTCGTCGTCGATGTCGACGTCCAGCACTTCGGCGTCGATGGCTTCCTGGGCGAGCTGTGCCGCCTCGTGGTAGCCTTCGACGATCGTCGTCGGGTGGACGTCGTCTTCGAGCAGGTCCTCGGCCTGTGTCAGGAGCTGACCGGCCAGGACGGAAGCCGTCGTGGTACCGTCACCGACCTCCTCTTCCTGGGTCTCGGCGACTTCGACGATCATCTGGGCCGCGGGATGCTCGATGTCCATCTCGTCGAGAATCGTCGCACCGTCGTTGGTGATGACGACATCGCCCGAGTCCGAGACGAGCATCTTGTCCATGCCACGGGGGCCGAGTGTCGTCCGTACGGACTCGGTGACTGCCTTCCCGGCGGCGATGTTCGAACTCTGTGCGTCGTCTCCTTGCGTACGCTGGGCGTCCTCGTCGAGAATGAAGAGAGGCTGGCCACCCATGCGTCGCTGGCCGGACTGTGACATTGTTGTATACCTCACTTATGTGTCGTTAGCGGTTCTATATAAAACCATCGGTAGGGAGAGAGCCTTCGAGGACACTCGCCGCCGTCCGATCGGCCGGACCGTCAACGCTTTACTACCCGAACCCGCCACGTTAGTGCAATGCTGGAGCTGGAGCACGGGTTTCGGGTCGTCGACGTACACGCGCGACTGGAGCCCGAGGCGTCGCGCCGTCCGCGGGAGGGGATGGGCGACCCCGAACGGCTGGAACGCGAGATGCACCAGGCCGGTGTCGTCCGTGCCGTCACGTACTCCGACTACCGCGAGCGCGGATATCTGAAGGCGAACAACGCCGTGGCCCGGATGACCGTCGGCCGTCCGATGGTCGCGTTCGCACGCGTCGACGGAGCCCGCGATCCGGGCGCGGGAGCCGGCTCCCGGCTCAGGAACATCACGGCCTCGCGCGAGGAGTACCACACCTCGCCCGAAGACATCGAGCAGTACGCCTACGACGACCGATTCGTCGGGTTCAAGCTCCACCCCGCCAGAGACGGCCTCCCCGACGAGGCCGTCCTCGAAGCACTCGCCGCCGTCGACAAGCCGATCCTGGTTCACGGCGGCGAGGAGTTCCCGCCGAGCGCCGTCGAAGAGCACTTCCTGCAGTACGATCTGCCGGTGATCGTCGGCCACTTCGGCGCACACCCGCTGCGGCGCGATCTGATGCACGAGTCGATCGACCTCCTCGAAGCGTACGACCAGTGCTACCTCGAAACGAGCGCGGTCCGGTACCGGGACCCCCTGGAGCGAGCGATCATGGAACACCCGGATCGAGTCTGCTTCGGCAGCGGTGCGCCCAACGTCCACCCGAACGTCGCCGTCATGGAGATTCTGACCCTCGACGTGCCCGAAGACGCGATGAAGAAAGTCTTCTCGAACAACCCCGTTCGCGTCATCGAAGAACTCGCGCCGTAGCGCCGGAAGCCGCCGGCCGATGTCGGTTAGGCCGTCGGGCCGTCGTCGCGGTCGTCGTACACCTCGACGGCGCGGTCTCTGCGTGCGGATCGACCGTTCGGATTGCGCCGCGGCGGGGCGTCGTGACGACGGGCCGTGACGCCGTCTTTCCCTCCGAGAGCGGTCCCACGAAGGACGCGCCGGCCGGTCCCGAGCCACTGTGAGGGATCGGCCTCCCCTCTGATCACGTCCAGCAGCGAGTCGACGGCGTCGCGACCGGCGTGGGCGACGACACGCCGCGCGACGGTCGGGCGGACGCCGTAGTTTTTCACCAACCGATAGGTCAGCGACCGGTACTTGGCGTGCCAGTCTTTCTGTCGGATCCCGCCGTCGGCCTCGAACTCGCTGCGGACGCACATCGCGCTCTCCCAGGTCACCTCGTGGTCGCTCTCTGCCAGTCGGTGGGCCAGATCGCGACTTCCGCCGATGTCGAGGTACTCGTCGAAGCCGTCCAGTTCGTCCAGCACGTGGCTGGCGAACGCGACGTTGCCGGGGTTGAAGTAGGTCACGTCACGCCCCGCGATCGTCCGCTCTTCGGGGGCCTCCGTCGTCATCCCGGCCGGGAGCTTGCGGTGTGTGGGTCCGGTGACGACGGCGGCGTCGGCCAGCGCGTCGGTCACCGCGTCGAGCCACCCGTCCTCGACCGAGAACGAACGGTCGAGCAGCGCAACGGCGTCTCCGGTCGCACGGTCGATACCCGCGTTACGCGCCGTGTTGATCGTCCGGTCGGCGATCTCGACGAGCACCTCGACGTCGTCGCGCGCTCGGACCATCCCCGTGGTTCCGTCGGCCGACGGCCCGTTGACCACGATGGTCTCGGCGTCGGGGACGTGAGCCGTCAGGGTGTCGAGACACCGTGACAGCTCTTCCCGACCGTTGAGTGTCGGGACGACCACGGAGAGATTCATGGGCCAACCACGACGCTCGAAGGTCTTAAAGATCACCGAAATACGGCCGGTATTTCGGAATATCCGTCCGAAAAGGGACGGAATTAAACTCGCGTGTCCCAGTAGGAGACCGACGCGACCTTGTCGCCGACGGGACTCGCGCCGACGACCTCGTCGATCGAGCGGAAGCCGGACGCGAGGTCGTTCGGGATCTTCCGGTAGAAGCCGTAGGGGAGGACGAAGTCGTGTGCTTCGCCGGCCAGTTCGAGGCCCGCACCGTCGAGGAGGCGGTCGACTTCCCACCGAGAGTAGAGGCGCGATCCCATCGGGAGCGCCCAGTTGTACAGCGATCGCAGCGAGAAGCGATTGAACGTGTCGAAAAAGACCTGGTGCTTGGAGACCCGACGCATCTCCGCGAGGAAGGAGGCCGGCGTGTCCGCCAGGTGGAAAAAGCGCATTGCGACGACGGTGTCGAAGTGGTCGTCGGGGAAGGGCAGTCGAGCGGCGTCGCCACGCATGAACTCCAGGTGGTCGTCGACGCCGGCCGATTTCGCCTTCTCGCGGCCCTGTGAGAGCATCGGACCGGAGATGTCCAGGCCGACGATGTCGGCACCGCGATCGGCCAGCATCGCGGTGAAGCGCCCGGTTCCACAGGCTACTTCGAGCACGGACTTGTCGTCGACCGGACCGATGGCGTCGAGGACCGCTTCCTTCTCGCGACGGTCGATGAGTTGTCCGCCACGAGAGAACCGCTTCGAGTCGTACTCCTCGGCGACATCGTCGGTCTGGTACCACTCCTGCCCTTTCACGGTATCGGGTGATGGCTACCCGGGGATAAAACGGTGCTGTTTCACTGTAGTACACCGTCGGACGGACGGATCGACCACAGACAGCGGGCAGTTCTGGCGGCGGCCAGCGTTGCACGCGTCAGAAAATATAAGGAGTCATTATACACACTGTAGACTTCCTATTGTATGGTCATACATATAGCCAAGTTTTACGAGTACCCTCGGGGGAGTAGCGTGTATGAGCACGATTCAGGAGGAGACGAAGCCCGCGGCGTTCACCCAGACGGAGTTTCGCGAGCAGCTCCGCGAACTCCCGCCGAGCGCGAAGCTCGTCGCGAAGGTCCTGGAGACCGACGCGCCGCTGTCCCAGGGGCAACTGGCCGAGGCGTCGCTGTTGCCCGACCGGACGGTCCGCTACGCGTTGAACCGACTCGAAGAGTGTGAGCTGGTCGACTCCCGGTACAGCTTCAACGACGCTCGCAAGCAGGTCTACTTCCTCACCAACTGATTTCGTACGGTTTCTTGTAGTTGCTTACCGGTGATCGTCGCCACGGAGTAGACGATCACCGGTAAATCGCTACAATAATCCGTATCCGTCGCTCCTCCCTGGGGTGGGTATGGAGCGGATCAGCGTCCCCGTCGCGACGCGCGCGCCGAGCGGACAGACGAACGCGTACGTCCTCGGCCGCGACCGCGCGGCCGTGATCGACCCGTGTGCTCGCCACGAACGCGTAGACGACGCGCTGGCGTCGCGCTCGCTTGCTCACGTTCTCGTCACGCACCACCACCCGGACCACGTCGGCGGCGTCGCCGACTACGCGGCCGAACACGACGCCACGGTGTGGGCGCGTCGGGGCCGTGAGGCGGCCTTCGAGGCCGCGACCGGCGTCACACCGAACCGAACGTTCTCTGAGGGGACGGAAATTCCCGTCGACGACGGCCAGCTGCGAGTCGTCGAGACGCCGGGCCACGCGCCCGAACACGTCGCCTTCGCGACCGACGACGGGCTCGTCTGTGGCGACCTGGCCGCGGCCACCGGCAGCGTCGCAGTCGGGGCACCGGAGGGAGAGATGCGAGCATACTGTTGCTCGCTGCGGCGCGTGATCGCGCGTGCTCCCGGCCGACTCTTCCCCGGTCACGGCCCCGTCGTCGACGACGCGGGCGAGACCTGCCGTCGCCTCCTCGCACACCGGCTCGATCGCGAACGCCGGGTCGAAGCGGCCGTCGTCGAGGGCCACGAGACGCTGCCGGCGATCACCGACGCGGCCTACGACAAGGGCGTCGAGAACGTGCGAGATCTCGCCGAGGCGACCGTCGCCGCCCACCTCGAAAAGCTCGCCGTCGAGGGGCGAGTCGCGTGGGACGGCGAGCGCGCACGGCCAGCGTCGGCGTGACGCGGTCCTTTTGTCCGACCGGCCCGAACGGCGCGTGTGACGCTTGCATCGGACCTCGAACGGGCGCGAGAACTCGACGTGGGCGAGCTGGCCGACGCGATCGAGGCGATCGGCTTCGAGTGTACCCGCTGCGGAGAGTGCTGTACGGCGACGGAGCCCGCGGTCGACCCCGCCGACGAGGAAGACACGGCCGAGAGCGCGGAGAACGAACCCCACACGGCGACGATCTTTCCCGACGAGATCCGCCAGCTACGAGACGACGGCAGGGACTTTCGCGACATCGCTCGTCCGATGCCCTACGGGCTCTCGGAGACCGCAGACGGCGTCGAGGGCGAGACCTTCGAGTGGGCGCTCCAGACCGACGGCTGTGGCGACTGCACGTTCTACGCCGAAGAAGACGGCGTCGGATCCTGTACGGTCCACGAGGACCGGCCGCTGATCTGCCAGACGTACCCGTTCTCGGTGGCGCTCGACAACACCGTCCAGCCGATGGGCGAGGCCGTCGACGAGGCGGGACTCGTCCGCGCCCACGAGTGTGAGGGGCTCGGCCGCGACATCGAACGCGAAGACGCCGAGAAACTGGCCGCGACGCTCAAAGAGCGGGCGATCCGCGAACTGGAAGAAGCGATCGCAGTGAGAGACAGCTACGAGCCGGTCGAGCGCGCGGACGGCGAGGTGGTCGTCTACGACTCAGAAGGAGCGAAACGGCCCGACGGCACGCCTCGCTAGACGGTCTCGTCGATGATCTCGCCGACGGCGAAGTTCGACTTGACTTCGCTGACTTCGACCTTGACGCGCTCGCCGATCTCAGCGCCGGGGACGATGATCACGTAGCCCCGTTCGACGCGGGCGATGCCGTCGCCTTGCTTGCCGATGTCTTCGATCTCCACGTAGCGGATCTCGCCCGGTTCGACCGGGGGCTGGGGCTCCGAAGACGGCGTCTGTGACGGCTGTGGCGACGGCTCCTCGCTCTCCTCGCTCGCTTCGTCGGCCCGGATCAGCGCGACGCGATACGTCTCGCCGGGATCGACGGATCCGGTGTCGACCTCCCGCTGTGGGACCTCCACGGTGTAGCGGTCGCCCTCGTCAGTGATCTCCGCACTAAACAGACACAGTAGTTTCTCCGAGATTTCCAAGGCTGTAGACCTCCGCTTTTCGTATGTACATCCATTAATAAAGTATTTGCCGTCGGTCTCGGGAGAGACGCCCCTCGCTCGCACCGAACGTCGGGGCGTCGGGAGGAACTATTACATACGATGGCTCGGTAACTACAGCTGTAATACCTATGTCTCGCATCACGAAGGGGGTCTCGCTGCTCGGGACGCTCGTCGCGGTCGCGACCGTGTTTACGCCCGCGGTGTACGCGGTCAGTCACACACAGGCGCTGGCGAACGTCTTGCTGGGCCAGTTCGCCGCGATGACGATCGGCTACACGGCGTACCGCATCGCGTCCGGAAAGCGGCCGACGCTCCGACCGGCACTGGTCGGCCTGCTCTGCGGGCTCGGAATCGCGATCTCGCCCGTGGTGCTCGTCCCGGTCACCGGTTTCACGACGGTGACGATGTTCGGCGGCGGCTTCGTCGCCGCGATCGGTCTCTACGGCGTCGTCGCGAGTCAGCTCGGCGAAGACGAGGAGCGGATTCCGGACCTGTCGGCAGAACGCAGTCCCGACGAGAGCCCGAAAGCAGCCTGATACTGTCGCCGGCCGTCCCCGCCCCCGGAACGACTTCTCTGGACACAGTGACTACCGGCGGTGTCAGGCGTCCCGAAGCGCGTCGAGATCGACGCCGTACCGTGCGAACCGACGGCTCAACGGCGGGTGTGTCGCGGTGACCCGTGCGACCAGCCCGCGCCCCTCGCCGGTCGCGGGAGCGGCGAGCGGTCCGTCCGCTCCCGAAGCCTCGTTGCGGGCAGTCGTGACGCCCAACAGCCCCCGGCAGAACGCGTTCGCGCCGGCAATCGCGACCGCCCGGTCGTCGGCCTGTCGCTCTTCGAGACGCCGTCCCAGCGCGACCAGTGCGAGCGGAACCAGTACCACGCCGAGACTCCCAGCGAGGTAGTACAGCTGTGGGAGTGCGGTACGCCGTAAGACACCAGTCCCGACGTAGACGGCGAGTCCGACGAGCGACAGCGCGGGACCGAGGTGCTGCCCGACCACGACCCAGAACACCGCGGCTCCGACGACGTGTGCGACCGGGTCTCGGCTGTCGAGCCAGTCGATGTGGCCGCCGTCGAGGTGCGCGAGTTCGTGCCCCACCACACCCCGGAGCGCCTCACAGTCGAGGTCGTCGACGATCCGTTCCGAGAGGAGCAAGACCGGCCCGTCCCCGCCCTGGAGGACGGTGACGCCGGGCTCGGGCGACGACTCGACGACGACGCGAGGCGTCGAAACGTCGACTCGATCGGCCACGTCGGTCACCAGCTCGCGGAGGCGTCGGTCGGCGGGTCGTCCCGTCTGCGCTGCGGTGTCGAGGATCCTGCGACGGGTGAGCCTGCCGACGGCGCGTTCCAGCCCGACGCTGCCAGCGACCAGCGCCGCGACGGCGACCGGCTGGAGACCGGTGAGCCAGCAGGCCGTCACGGCGGCGAGGAGACACGCGACCAGCGCGCCGTCGACGAGACGGCCGGCGGTCTCGGTCCCGAGGGCGTCGGGCAGGATCCTCTCGACCATCGAACGCCGGAGCGTAGGGCTCCCGCGAGCAAATACGTGCGGGTCGAGATCACTCGTATCGGAGGGCGTCGATCGGATCGACGCGGGCGGCCCGCCACGCGGGGTAGAGCCCCGCGACGACGCCGACCAGCACGCCGACCAGCACGGCCAGCGCCGACCAGACGGGTGCGAACGCGAAGCCCACCTCGGCGTAGCGGGTCGCGCCCCAGGCGACCGCGAGCCCCAGTGGGAGTCCGAGCAACGCGCCCCCGGCACCCAGCAGCGTCGCCTCCAGCAAGAACAGCTCCATCACGTCGCGGTTGCGCGCGCCGACGGCCTTCATGATCCCGATCTCGCGGGTGCGCTCGGTGACGCTGACCAGCATGATGTTGGCGATGCCGATCGCGCCCACCACCAGCGCGATGACCGCGATCCCCGTGACGAAGCGCGTGATCTGGTCGATCACGTCGCTGATCTGCTCGGCGAAGTCACCGCTGGTCCGGGCGACCAGTTCGACGCCGTCGGGCGCGAGCTGGCGGGCGTCGGACCGCTCCTGTAAGTACGTCTCGACCGCGTCGGTGACGGCCAGCGTCGAGGCCGGATCGGAGATCACGGTCGCCTGCGGGTACGCGCGCAGCCGGGCGTTCGCGTTCGGACTCTCGACGACGCTCTCGTAGAAGGGATCGGCGGGGACGTAGAGCCCCGGCTGCGGGCCGAAGTCGCCCACCGGCAACTCACCGGCGGTCCCGTTGACGATGCCGACGACCGTCAGCGTCCACGTCTCGTCGGCGCGGTCGACCGTGATCTCGTCGCCGACGGTGACGTTCTCCTCGAAAGTGGCCTCGGCCGCGGCGCGGTTGAGCACCGTCTCGTTCGCACCGCGCTCGAAGCTCCGCCCGGCGACCAGCGTCTCGTCGGTGACGGCCTCGGGCGTCGTGGCCGTCGCCTGCTGGAGCGCCACCGTGTCCCCGCGGTGAGTCACCGCGTTGATCGGGATCGTCCCGCGGGGAACGACCGCCTCGACGCCGTCGATCTCCGCGAGGCGGTCGAGGTCGTACTCGGTGAACACGGGCTGGAGCGCCTGCTGGAACCCCTCCTCGTCGGCTGGCTGGCCGAGCACGTAGACGTTGTTCGCGCCCGAGTCGGCGATTCCCCCGACGATCTCGGCCTGGACGCTCGCGCCGAAGGTCGCGAAGGTGACGACCGAGGCGATACCGATGACGACGCCGATCACCGTCAGCGTCGAGCGCAGCTTGTGCGAGCGGATCGAGCGGGCCGCGATCGTGAACGACTCGCGCGGGTCCATCAGTCGCTCAGCTCCTCGATCCGTTCGATCGCGCCGTCTCTGACGTGGACGATGCGCTCGGCGTGGGCCGCGATACGGCGCTCGTGTGTCACCAGCAGGATCGTGTTGCCGGCCGCGTGGAGGTCGTCGAGCAGGCTCATGATCCGCTCGCCCGTCTCGGTGTCGACGTTGCCGGTCGGTTCGTCGGCCAGGATCAGCTCCGGGTCCGGTGCCAGCGCGCGGGCGATGGCGACCCGCTGGCGCTGGCCGCCGCTGAGCTCGGTCGGCCGGTGGTCCAGTCGCTCGCCCAGTCCCACGTCGGCGAGCAGGTCGCGGGCGCGCTCGCGGCGTTCGGTGCGCCCCCAGCCGTCGAACACGAGCGGCATGGCGACGTTCTCGACCGCGGTCAGCCGGGGCATCAGATTGAACGTCTGGAAGACGAACCCGACGCGACTGCCCCGGATGGCAGCCCGCTCGCCCTCCGTGGCGGCCGAGAGGTCCCGCCCGCCGACGGTGACCGTTCCCTCCGTGGCGGTGTCCAGTCCGCCGACGAGATTCAAGAGGGTGCTCTTGCCCGAGCCGCTCGGCCCCATCACGGCGGTGTAAGAGCCCCGAGGCAGCGAGAGGGAGACGCCGGCAAGCGCCTCCACGACGCCGCCCAGATCGTACGTCTTGCGCACCCCGGACAGCGTGACCACGTCGTCCGCGTCAGCCTGAGCCATTCGCTCTCGCTAGGGCCGGGACACCTATCAGCGTTGTCCGAACCCCTCGAATATCGGACAGCAAGAACACACTTTACAGTCGAGCCCTAACCCCGAGCAATGAGCCCCAGACTGAACGGTCGCCGCGGTCTCGTCCTCCTCCTGGTCGCCGCCGTCGCCGTCGCTGGCTCGGCGGCAGTCACGGGCGCGTTCGCCACGTTCCAGCAGCCGACGGGCGACGAGGTGCTCGACGGGGTCGAACAGCGGTACGAGAGCGCCGACTCGATCACGAGCACGGCCACCGTGACCGTCGAAAACGAGAGCGCGTCGACGACGGCCACCGTGGAACTGGCCGCAGACGACGAGAATCGGACCCGGATGGTCGTCGAGCGAAACGGCGAGACGGTGCGGGCGGGCTCGAACGGCACCGTCGCGTGGTACGTCGGTCCGAACCGATCGGCCGCCTGGTCGGTCGACTCGCTCGAAGGCGAGGCCGGCGAGCAGTGGACCGGAGCCGAGGGCGAGTACGGCGAGACGAGCGAGCGCCTCGCACCCGACGGGACGCCCGCACTGAACGCCTCGAACGCCTCGGCGACGGTCGTCGGGACGCCGACGGTCGACGACACCAGCACCTACGAGGTCGAACTCACGCACCCAGAGGCCGACGGATCGACGACGCTGTGGGTCGCCCAAGACGACTACCGCGTCGTCCGGGCGGTCGCCACCGACGGCACGAACCGCACGGTCGTGGCCGTCGAGTCGACGGTGTTCGACGTGTCGATCCACGACAGCACCTTCGACCCGCCGACGGATCGCGTCGCGCTGACGACGGTCGATCGCTACGACAGCTTCGACGCCGCGCAATCGGCGACGGACCTGTCGCTGCCGACCCTCGACGCGAGCTTCACCGAGGCGACGGTGACGGTCCGACAGGGCGAGACCATCGTCGGCCAGCGCTACGTCGACGACGGGGCGAACGTGACCCTCCTCTCGACGACCGCCGACGATCGCCTCGATCGACTGACCGAGAACGCCACCGAGCGAACGGCCGACGGCCGGACGGTCCACGTGACCACGGACGAGGACCGCGCCATCGCGGTCTGGCAGAACGACGGCGTGACGACCGCGGTCGTCGTCGAGGGATCGAGCGACAGAGCGGTCGAAGTTGCGGGCGAGCTGTAATCTGGGAAGCGACCCCGAGCAGGAGCAGCGTCACACATCGTCCAACAGGCTCGTCGCACTCATCTTTCGAATTCTTGCTGCCTTCGTCCGTGAGATCAGAGGACATGTCGCTTCAATCGGTGTGTAACGATTCACCTGCTCCGACCACGAGCACACCGTTGTGCCGCGTGATCAGTTGTCCGCAATATCGAGACTGCTAATTCCGATCCATGTTGCTACACAGTTATGCCGATATTTGATGTGGATGTGAGTTATCCGACCATAGAATAGACGATGCGACCAACGAGATACAGTGGGAGAATCAGAAGAACCAAAATGGCGATTGCGCTCCCTATGTCCTGAAACAGGCCACTTGTACTGTCTGAGACGATCTCAAGCGTAATTATGGAAAGTAAAACCGTAATGATTGCAAGGTATGAATTTTCTGACTCCATGTGTATAGAAACCCAGTACAGATACAGATCATATTTCTTTCGGAACAAATAAGATCAACGGAAAGATCTGCTGGGTGTGGGTCAGACACTGTTAGAGCGCGAGGAAGACAGCCAATGCGGGTTATACTGCCAGCTGTACGTCTGTGAAGAATTTCGCGATCCCGTGATCGCGAATCTCTTGCAATAGTTACAGCCGGCAGTAGTAGCAGGAGGTTGTCAGATAAATTGAGGCGGTTCAGGATACGACATTGAGATTTAGCTAACTATACTACGAGATAATAGTCTCTGGTACAGAGAGTTATAAAACAGCTCACAGTGGGATTAATCTCAGGACTATATAGTATGAATTGGCCACTCGGTCCGTGTGCATATTTACCGTCACTATTCTGATAAACCTGATTGTACCCACAGAAATGAGCAAGATACAGGACGTGGATCTTGGAGAAAAGTGAACGGTAGGTACAGGGGAAAGTGATACCGAGATAGTCCATTCCCAAATGTACTATTTGTGACGGCTTGCAAAGGGAGACTCATCAAAGCTGATGAAATCTAATTTTTCAGAACTACCTTCAATATCTGAACCGAATTCTTTCTGTAGATGTCGGATTGCATCTAAACATTCCTCATGTGCACTTCTAACTGTTTCTTTGTCCGGCAAATAGCCTTCGTGTACCACTTTATTTCTAATTTCATAGAAATCATCATACCACTGGTCAAATCGGCAATAGTCCTCGAACTCGACTCCGGCCTTTGGATAATGGTCGGTGACGATATTGTAGATAGCATAATACTGTCCAGAATCATCCTGAATGGATTCTCGAGCCTCTAATTCAGTATTTTCTGAAGATATTTTAGCAGCGACGAATGCGTTTTTTGCCCATGACTCAAACAGATTGAAGCTGAGAATGATAGCCGTTCTAAATTCACCCAGATCAACTTTATTTAATACATCTAGATGAAGTTGTAGATAGGTATTAGCAGACTCATTATTCTTAAGTGCTTCAGCCATTTGACGGGCTTTATTTTCAGTAAGTCCAGTTTTGGCACCTAACTCAAGAGGGCCTCCAGTTACAGAGCGGTTGCGAAAGCCACGCTCATCTGTTCGTATCCGAAACCTAATGATATCTTCAACTACAAGGGGGCGTATCCAATGATAACCAGTATTCTGTCGATAGTGTTGAAGAAATTTATTGAGAGCCATTATAACTGATTTAATCGCACGTCCCTCACGGTCTTGCATACTGGAACCCATCATAGCGACTGCTCCGGGTATCTCGTCCGGCCCACCTGCCGGAATGGATTTGTACACGTCATGATGAATGGTTCCCTGAACTTTCGAACGGGTCGCTTTCCCAAGCCGATCTCGCTTAACCGTTACTGTTCCTTCAATTCCGGAATCACCAGATGTTCGCTCAAAGCTTAATCCGAATGGGTGTCCAAAAACTTGCGGAAAAAACATCGGGCCGTCATCGTCGGATTCAATTCCATCAGGTACCTCGATATGGTATGGAATTTCAAATCTGACCAAGACGTGTTGCATACGAGCCATAACGATACTCAAGAACCCTTAATATTTCTCGCAGCTCTTCTATCTTCGAGTATATCGAACAGTCTACGTATTTACTGGTCGGATGGTCTTTTAGTTTTTCTTATCTAAAGAGGCCTATTCTACAAGGCCCAGACCCTGTATTAAATGATTAACTGGTATCACAACTGCTCTGTGACGCCCCTTTGATGTAACTGACACGCAGCCAACTCTATTCTGTGTAGAATTCGGCAACGCTTACGGCCCCCGACCTGTTTTCCCGATGCATGACAGACGAGGCGACGGCGTTCGTGCCCGGTCACGTGACGGGCTTTTTCACGACCGATCCGGCCGACGATCCGACGAAAGCGGGATCGCGCGGGGGCGGGCTCGCGTTGGCCGACGGCGTGACCGTCACCGTCGAGCGCAGCGACGAGCGATCGGTGACGCTCGACGGCGTCGACATCGAGATCGAAGCCGTCGAGCGCGTGCTGGACGCGCTGCGAGCGACCGTCGCGGTGCGAGCGGAGACGCCGCTGCCGCTGGGCTCGGGCTTTGGCGTCTCGGGGGCGACCGCGCTTGGGGCGGCGCTGGGGACCAACGCCCTGCTGGAGCGGGGGCTCTCGGAGAACGAACTGGTGACGATCGCACACGGCGCGGAGGTCCAGGCCGGGACCGGGCTGGGCGACGTGGTCGCGCAGGCCCGCGGCGGCGTCCCGCTGCGGCTCGAACCGGGCGGGCCACAGGACAACTACATCGACGCCATCCCGGCACGCGGCCGCGTCGAGTACCACGTCATCGGCGAACTCTCGACCGAAGCCATCCTCGACGGCGACACCGCGGCACTGACCCGTGCCGGCGAGAAAGGGCTCTCCCGGGTCGTCAAGGAACCGACGACGGAGTCGTTCCTCCGGGCCTCGCGCCAGTTCGCCCGCGAGGCGGGGCTGCTGACCGACGACGTGCGGTCGGTGCTGGAAGACGTGGCGGCGGCCGACGGCGACGGCGCGATGGCGATGCTCGGAGAGACGGTCTTTACCGTCGGCTCGGGGCTGACCGACGCGGGCTACGACGCGACGATCACCGAGATCCATCCCGGCGGTGCGACGGTGCTCGACTCGTCTGACTGATACGGACGGTCGTCGGAATGTACCGGTGAGCGTCTACCCCATGGCGACGCTCACCGGTAAGCAACTACAACGTTCCGTATGATACGGGACCGCTCGACGAGGGGCCGTACGACCGCGCCTATTCGCCCGAGTCGCCGACGGCGGCCGCGGGCGTCGACGAGACGTTGCTCCGGAGGTCCGCCTCGATCGCTTCCAGGGACCGCCCCTTCGTCTCGGGCACGAGGCGGTAGGTGAACACGAGCGCGACCAGGCTACAGAGTCCGAACAGCCAGAACGTCGAGGGCTGCCCGACGCTGGCGGTCAGGACGGGGAAGGCCAGCGAGACCGCGAGGTTCGCGCCCCAGTTGGCGACGGTGACGAGCCCCATCGCGCTGCCACGAGTCGCCAGCGGGTAGATCTCGGAGATGAGTAGCCAGAAGACCGGGCCGAGCCCGATCGCGAAGAAGGCGACGAACAGCATCAGGCTGCCCGTCGCGATCCAGCCCAGCGCGCCGCCGAAGCCGGGCAGGTAGAAGACGACACCGAGGATGCCCAGCGTGACGACCATTCCGCCGACACCGACCAACAGGAGGACGCGTCGGCCGACCCGGTCGATCAGTGCGATGGCGACGACCGTCATGACGACGTTGATGACGCCGATCCCGACCGTCGCGAGGATCGACGTGACGCTGCCGAAGCCGGTCGATTCCAGAATGGTCGGGGCGTAGTAGATGACCGCGTTGATCCCGGTGATCTGCTGGAAGACGGCCAGCCCGAGGCCGACGATCAGCGCGGGGCGCATCCACGGCTGGAGCAGGTCGCGCAGGCCGGTGCCGGACTGCTTTTCGACGGTCGAGCGGATCTCCGCCAGCTCCTCCTCGACGCCTTCCTCACGGGTGCGTGCGAGGACGGCACGAGCCTCGTCCACGCGGCCGTTTTCGAGGAGCCAGCGAGGGCTCTCGGGCATCTTGACCATCCCGATCGCGAGGACGACCGCCGGCACCATTCCGGCACCGAGCATCCACCGCCACGCCCCCGCGTCGGCGAAGGCGTAGTTGACGAAGTACGAGACGAGGATACCGACGGTGACCATCAGCTGGTTCAGCGAGGTCAACGCACCGCGGATCTTCGGCGGCGAGATCTCGGAGATGTACAGCGGGCCGACGATCGAGGCGAACCCGATCGCGACGCCGTCGATGAGCCGTCCGGCGACGAGGACCGGCACCGACGGGGCGACGGCCATGGTGAGCGAGCCGACGAAGAACACTCCGGCACCGAGCAAGATGAGCCGGCGGCGGCCGATCCGGTCCGCGAGTCGTCCGCCGACGGCCGCGCCGAAGGCGGCTCCCGCCATCGCACCGCTGACGACGATCCCCTCGACGAGCGGGGACATCGTGAACGTGTCTTGGATGTAGAGGAACGCTCCGGAGATGATTCCAGTGTCGAACCCGAACAGGAGGCCGTTGAGCGCGGCGAGGGCGGCCGAGAGGTAGATGAACCGCCCCCCGTCGCCGTCCAGAACGCGCCGGAGTTGTGCTGTCGACATGTGTGAATCCCACACGAGCGTTTACAACATCTATAAAGAAGGCTTGCGATTTATCATCAAGATACGATCATGAAATAGTAGAGATGACAGTGTAGTACTTCAGTAAAGCGGTTACCGGCTAAAAAGAGATGGTAAGAGATATGTAACGATGGAGCGATGGACTTTCGACGCTCGGCGGCGACGTGTCTCCATGAGCGAGATCGACGTTCCGGAGTCTCACCCTCGATACGAGTCGCTGCTGACCCGCCACCGGATCGAGGACGGGGTCGAGACGGGCATCACCTCGAAACAGGGACTCATCGCACAGGGCCGCGGCGAGGCGTTCGACTATCTGCTCGGCGAGCGGACGACCGACACCGCCGCCGCCGCCGAGCGGGCCGCCGCGGCCCACCTCCTGCAGGCCGACCACGCCGTGCTCTCGATCAACGGCAACGTCGCCGCGCTGGTTCCCGGAGAGATGGTCACGCTGGCCGAAGCGACCGGTGCCGACCTGGAAGTGAACCTCTTCAACCGGACGGCGGCGCGGATGGAGCGGATCGCCGACCACCTGCGCGAACACGGGGCCGAGGACGTGCTCGGACTCACCGCCGACGGCCGGATCCCCGGCCTCGACCACGAGCGCGCGAAGGTCGACGCCGACGGCATCGGCGACGCCGACGTGGTGCTGGTCCCGCTGGAGGACGGCGATCGCGCCGAGGCGCTTGCCGACATGGGCAAGACCGAACTCGTCGTCGATCTCAATCCCCTGTCCCGGTCGGCCCAGACCGCCGCCGTGCCGATCGTCGACAACATCATCCGGGCCGTCCCGGCGATGACCGAGCACGCCCGAGAGCTGGCCGGCGACGAGGCGGCCCAGCGCGAGGCGATCGAGTCCTTCGACGCCGCGGAGGCGCTGTCCGCGGCCGAGCGGGCGATCCGCGACGGCGAACTCTGAAGGGCGTCCTGTCGCACAGTCGACCGGAAGGCGTTTTTGCGACCGCTC